>JBDSVW010000110.1:0-10082 GCA_039927015.1 Gemmatimonadaceae bacterium
CCGATCCACACACCGGCGGGATTGCCGCCAGCAGGGTTGTCGGTGAAGGCGGAGAGGCGGTAGAGAGTTCCGGTGGACATTGGGAAACGAGTTAAGGTGATGAGTGCCTAACGCCGCGTTCGAGGGCGCCGATCTCCAGTCGCCGGTCGCCCCCTGCGACCGGCCAGCTTGTCGCCTACTTCATCACCGATGCCCTGCGCAGATACGACATGAGCGTCGTGTTCAGCGGGTGCTCACGGAAGCGGTCGAACTCCATGTAATAGCCTTCGGGGTCGTACCCGACGAAGGCGCGGTAGCGGCCTGCCTCATCATCATTCACCCGCTCGCCGCGCAATGGAAAGGCGCCGTGCTGCTTCACGTACGCAAACCATCCGTCTATGTCGTCGATGAGGAACGAAACGTTCACCGCCTTCTTCTCGCTCCACTTGTGCATGCCGCGCCGCTCATCGACTAACCCTATGTAGCCGGTGTGAGACGCCTGATAGACCTTGGCCCATCCCTGATCGACCACTTCACGCAGTCCCAGGACCTGTTCGTAGAACGTCTGCATCGGCGGCAGGTCCTTGTAGTAGAGCCATGTGACGGTGGCCTTGAAGCCGAGTCCTGCCGGCAACGTGCTGGACGGCGCCCGCACGGTGGGAACGTCGTGCAACAGCGGAAGGAGATCCTTGTTCTCGGCATGCTGGTTGAAGCGTTCGAACTCCAGCAGGTAGCCTTCGGGGTCTTCGATCACGAAGCCATCGTGTGCGCGCCCTGGCTTGGGCACAAAGGGCGACCGGGGCGCGATGCCCTTGGTGGTGAGATATGCGTGCCATTGCTCCAGCTGGTCCGTGAGCAGCGCCACTGCTACGGACTTCGGCTCATCGGCCGTGTGCATTCCCTTCGTCGCGTCCACGAGGATGAGATAGGAATCCCCTGTCATACGGAAGATGCGCGCCATCTGGTAGTCGGCCACCAGCTCCATGCCGAGCGTCTGCTGGTAGAATGCCGTGGCCCGGTCGAGATCCTTGTAGTACAGGAAGAGGTTGCTGGCCCTGATGCCGAAGTCGCGCATCGTGCGAAAGTCGCCCTGCTCCGCCAGCAACTCGTTGATGCGCCATGTGGGATAGCTCAGCATGCGACCGAAGCGCCGCGCGATCGCCTCGCGCTTCGCGCCCGTGTACTCGCCGGCGCGTTGCAGCTGCTCGGCGTCCGCCTTGAGCCGCAGGTAGTCGTCCTTCGTGGTGTCCTGATAGATCAGCAGCACGTCCTTTCCCGCCGCCACATCGGCGGGAAAGAGGTCGGTCACCAGCAGGTCGCGTTCCCGGTACAGCTGCACGTGGTTGCGCTCCGCCACCCGCTGCGCCTCGGGGAGCAATCGGTCCATCTCTGCCGGCGGCAGCACCTCGCTCAACGCCAGCTTCTTGACGCCCGAGTTCACCAGCTCACCGAATCCGCCGATGGTGCCGAGTGCGTATGACATCGGCACATCTTCTGCGGCGCCCGGATTCGCAGCGGGCGGCGATGCGAGCTGCGCACTGCACTTGATCTCCACGCGCGCCGCGGGTCGCGGCAGCGCCGTCACCGCCAGCGTCGCGCGCGCCGGCGGCGCAACGGGGAAATATTCGATGTAGACAGCATTCATGGCGGCGTAATCCGCCATGTCCACGAGGAACACCGTGCATTCCGACACGTCGGACATCACGGCGCCGGCGGCCACGAGTGCGGTGCGGATGTTCTCGAGCGTCTGCCGGGTCTGCGCGCCCACGCCCCCTCCGATGATGTCCTGCGTGCCGGGGAGGATGCCCGTCATGCCGGACACGAACACCTGCCCTCCGACGCGAATCGCCACGGAGTAGGCGGGCACCAAGGGAGCGATTCCTGGTGGGCTCACGACCGCTCGGACGGCTGATGGCGCGACCGTTGCCGGATGTTGTGACGGACTCGCGCAGCCAGTGGAGATCAGCGGAAGCGCACGGAGGGCGAAGGCAGCGATACGGGGCACGGCGTTGCTCATCTGGTCGAGGGACAGGGTCGATTCGCGCGTGGATCTCCGACGACAAACATCGGCAGCGTTTACTGGCGACGATAGGCCGAGTGGGAGCAACGGCGCGTGGCCTCCTGAGACTTCACGGCCGCACGTGCCTCATTATGGCGATCGGTCACACGTATGAGAACGACCGCCCGTGTCGGAGCGCCATACCTGCTGGGCCCGCCCTCTGGCGGGGGCGAACAATCCTCGAAGTTCATCTGTCCCGATTCTCGCGCGCGGTTCGTTAAACGTGTGAAAGCGACCGGGAGGGAACCACGTGACGCGGGCGAGCGCGGCTTCACGTCATCGGCTTCAGTGCACCACCTCGCTGACTGCGACGAACTGAAGACGCCCTGCGTACTGTGGCACCAGGACGCGTAGCGCCGCCAACGTCTTCGGATACACGTGACCGATGACCAGGGCGCTGCCATCACGTTCGGCGAACCGCACGGCCCGCGTCCACTCGGCTTCGATACTCGCGAACTCCTTCACGTTGTCCAGAAAGACTCGCCGCGCTGCAGTGGGTACGCCGATGCTGCGCGCCATCGTTTCCCCGACGCTTTTGTCCGTCGTTCGGCTATCGAAGAAGAAAAGGTTCTGCTTCTGCAGCTCTTCCAGGACCCAGCGCATCTTCGTGCTGTCCGCGGTGAGCACTGAGCCCATGTGATTGTTGGCGCCCACGAGAAAGGGCACGCTTCGCATCGCCTTGCGGGTGCGCGCCCGCAGCTCCGCCTCGCTCAGGGCATCGAGCAGCGCATCGGGACCCGCGTCCTTTCCGTCGCGACCCTGCATGGGCAGGTGCAACAGCACCTCCCGTGCGCTCGTGTGCGCTGCCTCGGCGCTCAGCGTGGAGAATGGCTGGTAGGGCAGGACGGCCGCCGTGAACGGAATGTCCAGCAACATAAAGCCCGAGATGATGGATTCGTCCGCATAGCCGAAGTCGTCGATGACCAGGGCGATTCTCGAAAAGCGGCTGAACGGGCTGCGGCACACCCGCGCCCTCCGCGGTTGCCGGATCCGGCGCCCGGCGCTCGGTGACCTCGTGTCGGATGACCATCACCGCGAGCACGGCAGCGAGCGCCGCAGCGGCAAGTCGGGTCGAGCGCGGAAGAGTCATTGTTTCGCCGGTGGCGGATCAGGAGCCAGAGTGCACCTCCGGGAACGCGGCGCGACTAGCCGAGGAGGATTCTCGCCTGCAAGTTGAACGCTCGCGCAAGTTTGCGCCTGTCCATGGCGCGGACTTGCCACACCCACTTCCCACCGGATGAGGGCTACCATGATAAAGGTCAGCGTGATGTATCCCAACACCCCCGGCGCCCGCTTCGACCACGACTATTATCGCGACAAGCACATGCCATTGCTCAAGGAACGGATGGGCGATGAGTGCCTGTACTACACGGTGGACAAGGGGCTCGGCGGCGGTGCACCTGGCGATCCGGCAACTTACATCGGCATGTGCCACATCTTTTGTAATTCGCCCGAGGCGTTCCAGGCGGCCTTCGGGCCGCATGCGAAGGAGATCATGGGGGACATTCCGAATTACACGGACTTGTCGCCGATCATCCAGATGAGCGAGGTGGTAGTCGAGCGAGGGTGAGACGAAGACGATATCGTTAGGCCGGTGCAGTGACAGCATGAAACGCCGGCAGCGCGTGCCGGGTATGTGCCCAGGGTCCCCCCCATCCCGTCCGCAATGCCACTGCTCCGCCTGCGCTCCCTCGTCGGACTGCTCGTCCTGGTCCTTCTCTGCTGGCTGCTGAGCAAGGATCGAAAGGCCATCCCGTGGCGCGTGGTGCTGTGGGGACTCGGCCTCCAGATGGTGTTCGGGGTGCTGGTCCTCCTCACGCCCGTGGGCGCGACGATCTTCGGCGCGGTGAACAACCTGCTGCTCCAGATCCTGCGCTTCTCCGAGGCGGGGTCGGCATTCCTGTTTGGAGACCTGATCTTCAACAACGTGCCGGTGGGGACCGGAGTCGCCGGGGGAAATGGGCCGCTCTCCGGCACGGGCACGCTCACGGCGCGCACGGGCGCATACTTCGCTTTTCATGTTCTGCCCACCATCATCTTCTTCTCGTCGCTGATGGCGGTGCTGTACTACCTGCGCATCATGCAGCGCCTGGTGCACGGCGTCGCGTGGATCATGCAACGGACGATGGGCACGTCGGGCGCGGAGACGCTGGCCACCGCGGGAACGATCTTCGTCGGCTTGATGGAGACACCGCTGCTCATCCGGCCCTACCTCGATCGCATGACGCGCTCCGAGGTCTTCGCGCTCATGACGGCGAGCCTCGCGACCGTCAGTGGCGGCGTGCTGGTAGCCTACGTAGGAATGCTCTCCCCCTTCTTTCCGAACATCGGCGGACACCTCATCTCCGCGTCTGTCATGTCCGCCCCCGCCGCGCTGGCGGTGGCGAAGCTGATGCTGCCCGAGAGCGAGAGCGCTGAGACGGCGCGATCGCTGCCGGTGGAGTCGGAGCGGAACAGCGACGTGAACCTGCTCGACGCCGCCGGGCGAGGAGCCAACGAGGGACTCTTCCTCGCCCTGAAGGTTGGTGCCATGCTGATTGCCTTTCTCGCGCTGCTGCAGATGGCGAATGCCGGTTTCGGGTGGGCCGGACGCTTGCTCGGCTTCGGCGACATCACGCTCCAGGGGGTTCTGGGACGACTGCTCTCGCCGGTGGCCTGGATCATCGGTGTTCCGTGGACCGATGCCAGGGCGGTGGGCGAGTTGATCGGGGTCAAGACCATGCTCAACGAGTTCGTGGCGTTCCGCTCACTGGCGGATAACCTGGCGGGACCCACGCCGCTCGGCGAACGCTCCGCCGTGCTCGCCAGCTACGCGCTGGCGGGCTTCGCGAACTTCGGCTCCATCGCCATGCAGATTGCCGGCATCGGCGAGCTCGCGCCTAACAAGCGCACCATGCTGGCGGAGCTGGGCATGCGCGCCCTGCTCGGTGGAGCCATCGCGGCGCTCATGACGGCGGCGGTGGCGGGAATCCTCCTGCCGTGAGCACCGCGGTGGCGCTGCGCGAAGTGCTGGTAAGTGGGACGCTCACGCTCGATACTACCGAACAGGGGGGCGTGGTTCACGCTGACATTCCGGGCGGATCAGCGCTCTACGCCGCGGCGGGGGCGTCACTGTTGCTGCCGACGCGGATTGTCGGGACGGTTGGGGACGACTTCCCGTTTCACGAACTTCGCGCGCTGTGGGAGCGGGACGTGGACCGGTCGGCGATCGAAGTCCTGCATGGACCGACCTTTCGCTGGCGTGCGCGCTATGAGGCGGAGGGCGACCAGCGCGTCACGCTGTCGCGCGAGCCTGGCGTGGCTGCAGGACGGCTGCCGGTGGTTCCGCCGATGCCGGAGTCCAACTACGCGCTGCTTCTGGGCAGCACCAATCCCAGCGCACAATCTCACGTGCGCAACGCGTGCGCCGGCGCCCGACTGGTCGGGCTCGACAGCATGAAGCACTGGTGGCAGGAACAACGCGATGCGCTGCGCGCGCTGCTCGCACGCGTGGACATCGTGTTCGTGGATGAGGCGGAGCTGGCGCTTGCCGTGGACGCCGCCGATCTACTCGATGGCGCAAACCAGCTGCTGGGCCTCGGTCCGTCCGTGGTGGTCGTAAAGCGAGGTTCACGCGGTGCGTGGATGAAGCGCCGGGACCGGGATCCCATCGAGTGCTCCGCCGTTGCACTCACCAGCATCGCCGATCCAACGGGTGCCGGTGACGCCTTTGCTGGTGCCTTCATCGCGGCGCTCGGTCAGGATCCTGCACGAAATGACGAATACGCGCTTCGCTTCGCGACGGCGATGGCTTCCTTTGCGGTGGAAGGCGTGGGCACGAGCGGCATGGCGGGTGTCGGTGTCGACGCGGTGCAACGCCGGATGGCCGCGCTCTCGGCGACGCTATCGTAAGGCACCATTACCCTCCAGGAGCATGGGTGCGAATCTTCACCGGCCGGTGCCGCTCAACCGATGAGCAGGACTACGCCCCATCCGAGCAGTGCAATCGCCCCGATGCGCGCGACGACGGCCCCTGAGCGGCCCACTTTTTCGGCGAGGATGAACGCCGTCAGCGCGGCGACCCACACGAGGTTCATCACCCCCACGGCGAACAGCACGCCCATCAATGCCCAGCAGCAGCCGAGGCAGTAGACGCCGTGCCGCAGGCCCATGGTGAATGCTCCGACGCTGCCATCGCGCCAGTTGCCCATCAGGAACCCCAGAGGACTCTGGCATTGCGTGAGGCACGCGCTTTTGACCGGCGTTAATTGATATGCACCAGCTGCAACGAGAATTGCGCCTGCCATGCGCGGACTCGCGACGGCCATGGTAGACGCTAGCAGCGCGGCTTCGTGCAACGCCCATTGCACGAGCGTCGCCACACCGCTGAATCCCGTCCAGACCGCGAGGTATCCCAGGGCAAACAGCAGGACGCTCGCCGACAAGCTCCCCTTTCCTTGCCGCTGTTGCATGCCGGAGTAGAGCAGCACCACCGGTGCCGCCGAGGGGCTCATCATGCCGACCATCATCACCGTCCACATCATGAACGTGAAGAGCAGGTCGGTCGCGCTCCACGGCGCGTGCATCGCCATGCCCATAGCACGCATCATCGCATCGTGGCCGACGGACTGCGACATCTGCCGGTCGAGATGGATGAGATACGTCCAGGCAATCGCGGTGATGAGAACGACGCATGCCGCGATGCGCAGGCGGTCGCGGCCCAGGGAGGCCACGACCGCGGGCTGGCTACGCACTCCGCCAGCTGAACGGGGCATACTGGCCGTTGTTCTTGCCGCTGGTGTCGTTCCAGCTCAGGCCGAGTGCGTTCACGTGGCTCTTGAGCGCGCGCGCGAGGGCGAAGCGGTTGGCCGCTGGGTGACCGGTGTTTTCCAGATACAGCGGCTCGGTGGCGTTGGGGTCGAGGCCCATGGCGGCTTCGGCGGACATGTCAACCAGCCCCTTTGCCGTCACCGACCACTTGGTGCCACTGCGATCGAAGCTGATGGGCGCGGACTCCACTCCCAGGAATGTGCCGACCAGACCCGACAGCGCGGCAATCGGGCCGCCGGCGGCGCCGCTCGCGATGGCAGTGATCGCGTCGCGCTGCGCATCGGTGGCGCGTTCGTCCGCGATGACACCCACCGACCAGTTGCCCTTGCCCATCGCCTCGGGGGTGAGCCCGAGCAAGATGAAGCCCAGCCCGTCGAGCGAGACGCCGTCGAAGCTTCCCTTCTCGATCTGGTAGGCCATCGCAAAGATGCACGACCCCTGCGTCGGCTCAACCGCGAGCTGCCCCGGCACGCAGGGGCACACGAAGTTGCAATTGCACGTTTCGTAGTACTGACCGCTGATCTGCCACGTCGTTGCCGTCATGTTTACCTCGGTTTGCGATGCGCTGGCGAAAGTCACGACTGCGCGTGCAAGGATGCGGGAGTATACGACCGTCGCGGAGATCCCGCCATTACCCCCCAACGAGGAGTTTGCGTTGCACCCGGAAGGACCCATATGCGTGCGCTGCCCACGCGGTCGCGATCGCTCAGCCACGCCGTCGGGGACGAGGAGTCTCGAAGCGTCGTCTTGTTCGTCACGCGTGCGTGTGCTGTGAAGCGGCTTAAGAACACATCACCGAACGTCAGCCGTCGCGACGGGCCGGCTGAACACGGCGCCATGTGGCAGTCCGTTGGCACTTCCACCATGCGGCCACGTCTTGCCCGTCATCGAGAAGCCAGGCGTCGTGGCACCTTCCTCCGCGAATCGCGTGTCGAGGCTGAGCCGGCCCGAGGTCGAGTCGAAGCGAACCATGACGATGCGGTGCTCCATGCCTGCATAGCCGGTGACCACCACGCGACGGTGGTCCGGTGACATCGCGATCCAGTGCGGGACGTCATCCGGGCCGAGGGAGACCCGACTGACTTCCTTCGGCGCTGCGGGATTGCTGATGTCGAGACTCACGACCGCGCTCCACGCGGGCACCGTCACGAGATAGTAGTGTCCCGAAACGATGGGAATGGCGCACGACTCCTCGGCCTTGCGAGGGAACGTGGCAACGAGACGCGCGCTCGGCGCCGCGCTCTCGAGCCCTTCCATGAGGTATATCGCGCAATTGAACGTGGACACCAGCACGCTGCGACCGTCCGCCAGCAGCCGCGGCTCCGCCGTCAACCACGACTCGTCTCCCAGCGGACCCTTCGGCAGCGTGATGGTCTTGAGCAGTGCGAAGTCCGACAGCCGCCAGATTTGCACCTGCGCCGAGGCCGGTGAGTCTCCCCTCATGTCGGTGGTGGTGCTTACGATGCGATCGAGCGCAGGCACAATACCGGCGCTGTAGACGCGTGTCCTGGCGTCCAGGCCCGGAGCGTTGGCGGACGACGATCGTACGACTTCCCCCTTCGGCGTGAGCTCCACCAGCCCCCCCGGCGACATGTGTCCACTGTCATGTCGCATCTGGAAGGTTGCGAGCACGTTACCGCCCGGCATGCGAAGGAACGAGTGCGGATGGGCGTATCCGTCCATTTCCCCGAACTCGGTGTCGAGCTTGGGATGCACGGGATTCGTGAGGTCGAAGACGAAGCTCCGTCCCGAGCCGAATCCGTTGGCAAAGAGATGGCCGTCACTGGGCATCTCATGCTCGGTGTGATGCGGCCCATTTCTCCGGCCCGGCACGGGCACCGTGGTCACGAGCGTGCCATAACGGGCGGAGTCCTCGGTCACGTCGAGTACCGCCAGAAAATCGGGCTGCGTGGAATCGGCTGAGGCGGTCCAGACGTAGAGATAATCTCTGGGCGGTGGCGAGCTCGCCGACTCCGGCGAAGCGCAACCCGCGACCAATGCAAAGATCGAGGACGACAGCACACACCTGGTTACCCTGCCTCTCATCTGCCCATCTCCCGTGTCATCGTTCGCCTGAAGCTACGCCGCGTGCTTCGCTACGGAACCGCCCGCTGCAACGGCGTCGACGTGCTCACAACGCCTTCCGATAGCGCACCGCCCGCTCAACCTCGACAAACCCCAGCGCCACGTGCGCGCGGTGAGATGGCTCGCTGTCGAGCAGCGCGTCGGAGGCGAACTCGCTCAGGCCGCGACCTCGGGCCCACTTCTCACACGCATCCACCAGCGCCGCTCCGACGCCAATGCGTCGGACATCCGCGTCAACATACCATCCCTCCAGGTACGCCACTGGGCTGCTGTCGCACCCGTCGGCGTAGGGACGCGTGCCGATCTCGGCGAATCCCGCAAGGTGCGCCCCCGAGGCGCGCGCCGCGACGAAGACCGTGGTGTCATCGCGCGCCAGCCAGTCCTGCATTCCCTGGCGGTGCTCTGCCGGGGTTTCCTCTGGCCAGAGTGCGCAGCGCATCCTCAACCACTCGCCTTCGTCCGTGGGTTCATATTGGCGGAGTGCGAGGCGTTTCTCGCCTGACGAAGAACGTATGTGAGAGTTCATGGCTGTGCACGACCGGGGAGCTTCAGGTTGATGCGCGTCTACGGGATGAGCCCGATCCTGCCGCCTGCATCTTCTCGTCGTGACACGACGCTGTCCAGCCGGCAAGTCTTGCGCTCTCCTTCCCGAGGTGAGACATCTACTCAAGCCGACGTCGCCCAGCGCCCTGCCGCAGCCTCCCTCCTCAGCATTGGAGCAGTGAATGACGCACCTCCCCCGGTCTCGCCGATTCTCCGACATCGCTACCGCGTTGCTGTCGCTCTCACTCGTGGCAATGAGCGCATGTGCACGAGAGTCGGCTACCCCTTTCGATCTCGTGATCGCCAACGGCCGGGTAATGGACCCCGAGTCGGGGCTCGATGCCGTCAGGCATCTGGGCATCCGGGAAGGAAAGATCGCGACGGTGTCTGAGCAGCCTCTCGAGGGCGGGCGCGTGATCGATGCTACAGGGCTCGTGGTCGCCCCCGGATTCGTAGACCTGCATGAGCACGGCCAGCAGGAGGAGTCGTATTCGATGATGGTGCGCGACGGCGTTACCTCGGCGTTCGAGCTGGAGGCCGGCACGGCCGACGTGGCCAAGTGGTACTCGGCGCGAGAGGGCGGGCAGATTGTCAATTTCGGCGTGAG
>JBDSVW010000111.1:0-14454 GCA_039927015.1 Gemmatimonadaceae bacterium
GCGCCTTGCCGATGGACAGCGCCCACTCGGCTGCGTATCGGTAGTCGCGCTCCCGGTCGTAGAGCTTCGACAGCAGCGACGAGCTTCCCGTCATGTAGATGGCGGAGATGGCGAGGCCGCTGAGCGCGAAGGTGAACACCATCGTCAGCATCAGGGCCGAACCGCGCCGGGCGCGGAACCGGAGGCGGCGCCGCAGCGCACGCAGGCGAGTAGTCATCGGACGATTCTCCTCTTACGGATGCAAGACGGCAGAGCTGGTGCGCATGGCCGAGTTGGCCGGAGAGCAGTCCTGTGCCACCACGCCATATTCGAACGACACGCCGCTTTGCATGTCGAAGTCTTCCCACATGTAGCTGGCCGAGCGGGATCCGCCCACCTGGTTGATCGGCGCGCCCCATGCGTCGCCGACAATGCGCCGGAAGAGGACGTATCGCTCCACGTCCTTCTCGCCCGACGCCTCGTCGTTCGACGCCGTCCACGTTACCTGCACGAGCGTCACGCCGCCGATCGTCACGAGCGAGGCGACGGGAGTGCCCGGATTGAGGGGCACGTCACCGCACGACGAACGCTGCGCGAGGCCGATGTTGGCCAACGCGGTCTGTGACACCACGCTGCGCGTGTACGAGGTGGCCTTGTTCTGCAGGTTGTAGCCTCGGAAGACCCCCTTCACGTTGAGCGTGACCGTGCGAACCGAGTCGGCCCGGCCGCCGGAGGTATCCCAGAACAGTGGCAACTGGCCGGAGGGGATGGTCACGATGCGCCCGGCAGAATCCACGCGCGTGTACTGAAAGAGCGACTGCCCGGCGGGTATGTTGATGCCCCGCGCCACCAGCGTGACCGGCCCGTTATTCACCCGGCGCCAGATGATGTACTCGTTCGGCACGCCCGCTGTGGAATCGAGGGAGGCCCAATACGAGACGGTCTCCGCCAGGCTCAGGGAGCCATCGGGCTTCCGGTAGGTAAAGTCGGGATAGTTCTTCGATCCGAGTGGAAGCGCGATGGGCGTGCTCGTGCTCATCGCGATGGTGAGCCCCACGGGCACGTTGGGATCGAAGTACACGGCCTCGAGGTCGAGCGTGTCGTTCGCGACGAGGTCCGTGTTGAACGTGACGGCCATGCCGTGCGCCTGCACGATCTTGGGCTGGTTGCGGGCGATGCCCTGCGACGCGTCGAGCGGCGTGACGCCGATGCCGATGTTGCGCAGCTCGCGGTCCACCGTGTTCTGCGCGTAGCGCGCGGTCTGCTGCGCATCGGTGCGGCCGAGATCCTGTTGCAGCTGGCGCAGCTGCATCGTGAAGAACGGCACGGCCGCCGAGAACACCGCGACCGTGAGCGTGATGGTCAGGATCAACTCGGCGAGCGTGAAGCCTCGTCGGCCCCGAAGTGCGCGTCTGGACTGGACTGTTCGCATCCTTCCTCCTAGAAGCGCGCGATGGCGGTGGTCTTCTTGACGGGCAGCGGCATCGCGGGATGCGTCACCGTGACCGTCACGGTCTTGTAGGCCACCTGCGAGTTCAGGGTCTGCAGGATGGTGGTCACGCGCTGGTAGCTGGGATATCCGGCGATGGTCGCTTCTGTGCCGGCCAGCGTGTCCATCGAGGTATAGTTCCGCTCAGCCTTCACGCGCTCGACGCGTGCAGAGGCGAGATCAAGCGAGCTGTTGAGCATGGAGGCGTTGCCGTTCGCCCGGGCGTAACGGCGTCCATACTCGGCCATGCCGATCAAGCTGGTGCCCAGGATGGTCAGGGCGATCATGACCTCGATAAGCGAAACGCCGCGGCGCAAACCGCGCAGTCGGGGAGTGCGCATCAGTTCATCCTCACCCAGGTGGAACCGTTGTAGCGGTAGGCGTCGGTACGTCCGGTCGCCATCGTGACTCGCACCAAACGGAAGTCGGTCGGCGTGGCGCGGCTCGATGCGAGGTAGACATCGAGATCGGTGCTGGCGGCGCCGTCGCGCAGGAATTGAATGGCCGGAAAGCCGAGCATGGTGCACAGGTTGCTGCCCGACACCGCCGATGACGGCGTCGAGCCATAACCGTTGGTGGGAAGGCTGAACTTCGCGCCTTCCTCGAGCGGACGAATGGTCGTCCGCTCGCCAGCATCCTGGCGGCAGTTGTTGTTGGCATCCTCGACGAGGTGCATCCGCCGGTTCGTCAGGTCGAAGGCGACGACCACGTTGGTCTGGCGCATGATCGAGTTACGCTGCGCACCCTGCAGCACCGTGCGGACGGTGCGAAGCGCCGCATCGGCGCGATACCGCTCATAGTTCAGGCGCGGCACCGCCATGCCGGCGATGACGCTCACCATCGTGAGCACGACGATGAGCTCGAGCAGCGACAGTCCACGTCGCGCACGCGTTAGGCGGCGCGCCTTGGTCCGGGCCACTGGTTCCGTCGCTGCAATGCTCATGTACCTCTCCTGGCTCCTGGCCGCCGGCCCGCCGTGAAGTGTGACGACGGACACAACCGCAATGGA
Organism: Gemmatimonadaceae bacterium; assembly: GCA_039927015.1. Classification (GTDB taxonomy): domain Bacteria; phylum Gemmatimonadota; class Gemmatimonadetes; order Gemmatimonadales; family Gemmatimonadaceae; genus SCN-70-22. The sequence continues at coordinate 2,478 of JBDSVW010000111.1, forward strand.
CGCACGGGTTTACGGACTTCCCGTCTCCTACATGACGAGAGGATCCGGGTGAACGATACGGCTCCCTGCCAGCGCGCCTGTCATCCAGATGACGTCGATCGTCACCTTCTTGCAGCGCGTTCCCGGCACGTGACGCTTCCTAGTCTCGGCACGTCATGTCAGGAACTTCGCAGTGACCGTGATAGTCAGGAGCCTGAATGGGAATCGTCGCCGCGCTGGTGCCTGCGCCCGCGCGACTCTTTCGCCTGCGTGCCGCCCTTCGCGGACGCCACACGGTGGAACCGTGCGGCGACTGGGGATCGGTCACGCTCCTGTGCGAGGAACGCCCGGTGGACCTGGCCATTCTCGACCTGTTCGCGTTCGGGGAGATGAGCCTCGAGCCCCTGCGCCAGCTCAAGCGCCGCTTTCCGCGGCTCACGGTCGTCGCCTATGTCTCAGTCACCCCCGATCGGGCGCACGACCTCTTCGACGCCGGACGCTCAGGCGTTGACGCCCTGGTGGTCGTCGACCGGGACGACGATCCAGCCAGCTTCGCGCTCACGCTGGAGCAGGCCGAGGCGCGGGGAGTGGCCGCACGTCTCCGTCGGACATTGACCGGGGTGCGTCCGACCGTGCGGGATGCGGTCCTCATCGCCGTGACGCGCGCGAACGAGCGTCTCACCACTGAGGGGCTCGCGCAATCGGTCTCCCTCTCCCGCCGCGTGCTGGCGAAGCATCTCGAGCACGCCCGGCTTCCCTCGCCGCAACGCCTCATCACCTGGGGCCGTCTGGTGGTCGCGGCCCACATGCTCGAAGACCCGCAGCGTAGCGCCGACGGCGTGTCCATGGCGCTGCACTTTCCCTCGGGCAGCGCCTTTCGCAACACGTGCCAGCGCTACCTGCGGGCGACCCCATCCGAGATTCGCTCGCGCGGCGGTGCGGAGTTCGTCATTGAACGCATGCTCGCCGACGATTCGCCGCTGGACGAGGTCGCGGCAGCGCAGGACGCCGCCTGACGCTCATCTAACTCTCGCCTGAGCCTCGCGCGAGCGACGGCGACCCACGGCGACCGACGGCGACCGACGGCGACCGACGGCGAGCGACGGCGACCGCAGGACGCGTTTCGCGTGCGCCACGGGACGAGTCGCCGGCCTGGCACTCCCTCCGATGCCTGTGGTGTTGCCAACCTCCCGACCGACGGTGAAAATGATGCGGCCGGCGGCACCTCCCCTGCGTCGGCCAGCGTCGCCCACGTTGCCCGCCCTCGCTCCCCTCCCTTCGCGACCGCCTCTCGTGCTCATCGCCGCGCTCACCGGCAACATCGCCAGCGGAAAATCCACCGTGGCCGCGCGCTTCGCGTCGCACGGCGCGCGCGTCATCGATGCCGATCTACTCGCACGCATCGCGGTCGAACCAGGCTCCGCTGCGCTCTCGGCGATCGTCGACCGCTGGGGCTCGGAGATCCTGACGGCGTCGGGAGCGCTCGACCGGTCGGCGTTACGCCGTGTCGTCTTTACCGACGATCGGGAGCGCGAGGCGCTCAACGCCATCGTGCATCCGCAGGTGGAGGCGTTGCGGCAGGCGCACATTGCCGACGCCCGCCGCCAGAAAGCACAGGTGGTCATCTGCGACATCCCGCTGCTCTTCGAGACGGGCATGGCCTCGTCCTTCGAGGTGGTCATTCTCGTCGATGCGCCCCGTGCCACCCGGCGCGAGCGCCTGATGAACGATCGCGGGCTCGACGCCGAGGTCGCCGAACAGATGATCGAGGCGCAGATGAGCGCGGCATCCAATCGAGCGCACGCGGATTTCGTCATCGAGAATGACGCCTCGCGGGAGGCGCTCGAGACACGCGTCGACGAGGTATGGCGCGCACTCCAACACCGCGCCGAGCACTCCGCCGGCTGATTTCTTGACAATCCCTTTCGCGCGCCGATAGACTTCGCGCCGAACTCCCACCGCAGAGTGACGAACGTGGCGAATATTCCCAGCGAATTGTTCTATACCGCCGATCATGAGTACCTGAAGGCGACGCCTGAGCCCGACGTGTTCATCGTGGGCATCACCGACTACGCACAGGATCAGCTGGGCGACATTGTCTTCGTGGAATTGCCGAAAGCGGGCAGCTCCTTCAACTCGCACGACGTCTTCGGCACGATCGAGGCCGTGAAGGCCGTCTCGGAACTCTTCTCACCGGTCACGGGCGAGGTGACCGAGGTCAACGGCGCACTCGAGGCCGACCCCGCCGTCATCAATCGTGATCCCTACGGCGACGGCTGGATGCTGAAGATGCGCCTCTCCGACGAGTCACAGAAGGCGTCGCTGATGGATGCGGCGGCCTATGCGAAGCATATTGGAGAGTAGAGGACGAGAAGACGGGAAGAAGAGAAGACGAGAAGACGAGAAGACGAGAAGACGGGAAGACGAGAGGACGAGAGGACGAGGTGGATTCGGTAGGAGACGGAATGCAGAGAGCGCGGGGCCTGTGGGCTCAGCGCTCTCTCGTCTTCCCGTCTTCCCGTCTTTTAGTCGTAGTCCTCGACTGGCGGACACGCGCACACAATATTCCGGTCCCCGTACGCATTATCCACGCGGCCCACGGCGGGCCAGAACTTCCGCTCGCGCGTGTACGGCATCGGGAATGCCGCCTGCTCCCGTGAGTACGCGTGACTCCACGTGTCGGACACCACGACCTCCATCGTATGCGGCGCATGCTTGAGCGGATTGTCCACGCGGTCGAGCGTGCCCGCCTCGATCGCGCTGATCTCCTCTCGAATCGCGATCATCGCGTCGCAGAACCGGTCGAGTTCCACCTTCGACTCCGACTCGGTGGGTTCGATCATCATCGTGCCGGCCACGGGGAACGACATCGTGGGGGCGTGATAGCCATAGTCCATCAGACGCTTGGCGATGTCCTCCACCTCCACCCCGCTCTTTCCCTTCACCACGCGTGTGTCGATGATGCACTCGTGCGCGACGCGACCGTTCTGGCCGCGGAAGAGCACGGGATAGTGCGGATCGAGTCGCTGCGCGACGTAGTTCGCCGAGAGGATCGCGATCTTCGTCGCCAGCGCCAGCCCTTCGCCGCCCATCAGCTTCACGTAGACCCACGAGATCGGAAGGATCGAGGCCGATCCCCATGGCGCCGCAGACACGGCTCCGAGCATCGCACGACCGTCCTGCGCTACGATAGGGTGCCCGGGCAGGAACGGCGCGAGGTGCTTCGCGACGCCGATGGGGCCCATGCCGGGACCGCCGCCGCCGTGCGGAATGCAAAAAGTCTTGTGCAGGTTCAGGTGACAGACGTCGGCGCCGATGTCGCCCGGCCGCGCCACGCCCACCATCGCGTTCATGTTGGCGCCGTCCATGTACACCTGCCCACCGTGCGCGTGCACGATCTCGCAGATGGTCTTGATGCCGATCTCGAACACGCCGTGTGTGGAGGGATACGTCACCATCAACGCGGCCAGGCGGTCGCCGTACGCCACAGCCTTCGCGCGCAGGTCGTCGATGTCCACGTCCCCATTGACGGTGCTCTTTACCACCACCACGCGCATGCCGGCCATCGCCGCGCTGGCCGGGTTGGTCCCGTGAGCCGACTGCGGGATGAGGCAAACATCGCGATGCGTGTCGCCGCGTGATTCGTGGTACGACCGGATCGTGAGCAATCCCGCGAATTCGCCCTGCGATCCGGCGTTAGGCTGCAGCGACACGGCGTGAAACCCGGTGATTTCAGCCAGGTCGGCCTCCAGCGAGGCGAACAGCTCGGCGTAGCCGTTGGTCTGCTCCGCCGGTGCAAAGGGGTGCATCTTGCCGAACGACGGCCAGGTAACGGGCAGCATCTCGGCCGTGGCGTTCAGCTTCATGGTGCACGAACCGAGCGGAATCATCGAGTGACAGAGCGACAGGTCGCGCCCCTCGAGCTTCCGCATGTACCGCAGCATCTCGTGCTCGGCGTGGTAGCTGGAGAAGACCGGATGCGTCAGGAATCGCGACGTGCGGGCAAAGCGCGCAGCCATGCGGAACGCCTCCTCCGCCTCGGCGGGCTTCGCCTGCGTCTTGCTCCCCAGCGCCGCGAGCACCTCGGCCACGTCGGCCTCGCCCACGGTTTCATCGAGCGCGATGACCACACGCGACGCGCCGACCTTCCGCAGGTTGATGCCCGTGCGGGCCGCGGCGGCAATGACGTCGTCCGCCGAGCCGCCGGCCAGGTCCAGGCACACGGTGTCGAAGAAGACCTCGTGCACCACGGTGTGATCGAGCCGCTCCGCTCCTTCGGCTAGCCGCCGTGCGTGGCCGTGCACGCGCGACGCGATACGCGTGAGTCCTTCCGGCCCATGCCACACGGCGTACATGCCCGCAATCACCGCCAGCAGCACCTGCGCCGTGCAGATGTTGCTGGTCGCCTTCTCGCGGCGGATGTGCTGCTCGCGTGTGCCTAACGCCATGCGCAGTGCCGGCTTGCCGTGCACGTCGCGCGACAACCCGATGATACGCCCCGGCATGAGGCGCTTGAACTCGTCACGCGTGGTGAAGAATGCCGCGTGCGGCCCGCCAAAGCCCAGCGGCACGCCGAAACGCTGCGAGTTGCCGACGCAGACATCCGCGCCCCATTCGCCGGGAGGCGTGAGCAGCGTGAGGGACAGGAGGTCGGTGGCCGCGATCACGAGTGCGTCATCGGCATGCGCACGGTCGGCCACGTCGCGGTAGTCGTACACGCCGCCCTCGGTGCCGGGATACTGCACGAGAATGGCGAACAACTCGGGACCAAACGTCGCGGTGCGCGCATCCCCTTCCACCACGCTCCATCCGCGCGCCCACGCCCGCGTGCGCACGATGTCGATCGTCTGGGGATGACAGGCGGCATCGACGAAGATCGTCGACTTCCCTTCCTTGCCGCGCGCCGCTTGCGCCATCGAGAGCGCCTCGGCGGCCGCGGTTCCCTCATCCAGCATCGACGCATTGGCGATCTCGAGGCCCGTCAGGTCGATCACCATCGTCTGGTAGTTCAGCAACGCCTCCAGCCGCCCCTGCGCGATCTCCGCCTGGTATGGCGTATACGCGGTGTACCAGCCCGGGTTTTCGAGGATGTTGCGCTGGATGACGGGCGGTACGAGCGTGTCGTGGTAGCCGAGCCCGAGATAGGAGCGGAACACCTCGTTCTTGTCGGCGATCGATCGCAGCTCCGCCAGCACGTCATGCTCGGTGCGCCCCGGCCCGATGTCGAGCACGCGTCCCAGCCGGATCGGCGCGGGAATCGTCGAATCCATGAGATGCTCGAGCGTCTCGTGGCCCAGCGCGTCCAGCATGGCGTCCACCTCGGCGCCTGATGGGCCGATGTGCCGTCGTACGAACGAGTCGGAATCGAAGGTGAACGCGGTCTTGCTAGTCGTCGTCATGAGGAGTCGGATGCCGGGATCGAAAAGCTCCGCGCGGCGCGAGCGAACTCCCGCGGCGGCGCGAGGCGCACCCCCCCGAAGTCACACGCTCCGAGGCAGCGCGGGAAAACTAGTCGCTCGCGAAGCGCGTCGCGAATAGTCCAAATGGGCCTCTCCCGCGCTCGATCAGCGACCCTCGGGCGGCTACATTCCGGCGCATGCGCTGGCGCCTTCTTCTCACGCCGCCCGGCGGCGGCATCGACAACATGGCGCTCGACTCGGCGCTCATGGAGCGCGCCCGCGTCACCGGCGAGGGCGTGGTGCGCGTCTACAGTTGGAGCGGGCCGACGCTTTCGCTGGGCCGCAACCAGCGAGCGCGGGGCTTTTATTCGCCGGCGCTCGCCCGGGAGCGAGCGGTGTGCGTCGTGCGGCGCATCACCGGTGGGCGAGCCCTGCTGCACCATCGCGAGATCACCTATTCGGTCACCGCCCCCGCTTCGCCCGAGCAGTCGCTGCGCGAGGCCTACTCCGCCCTAAACGACGCCCTCCTCGCAACGCTGCGGCGCCTCGGGGTGTTGGCGCACTTCGCAACGGTCACGGCCCGATCCCCATCGCCCAGCATCGCTCCCTGCTTCCACACGCCCGCGGCGGGAGAACTCGTCTTCGAAGGACGCAAGCTCGCGGGCAGTGCCCAGGTGCGGGAAGGGGGCGCCATGCTGCAGCATGGGTCCATCCTCGTGCACGACGACCAGCCGATGCTCGACGCCCTGTCCTCGCTGCCGCTGGGTGAGATTCCCCCCGCCGCCACCCTCTCGCAGGCGCTGCCTCTCGCGCCAACTCCGGGGATATTCGCCGAGGCCCTCTTCGGCGTCGTGCGCGAGCGGTGGGACCAAGGGGCACGCGAGCTGGCAGCGCACGACGTACCGGCGCCCGCGCTGCACTCGGCTCGGGTGATGTATGCCGATGACGACTGGACCTGGCGTCGCTGATCGCGCGTCGCATCTCGCTCGTCAGGCGTTCGGGGCGTACACTTCCGGCTGAATGGTGCGCTTCCTCCTCCGCCGAGTGCTTCAGGGCATCGCGATCATCCTCACGGTCGCGACGCTCACCTTCGCATTGATCCACGCCGCGCCCGGCGAGCCGTTCGGTGCACTGCTGGAGGATCCGCGATTCTCCCTGGAGATGCGCGACCAGTTGCGGGCGCGTTACGGGCTCGACCGACCCCTCTCGGAGCAGTACGTCCGATACATCGCCAAGATGGCGCGAGGCGACCTCGATATCTCGCTGTCGCGTCAGCGGCCGGTTCGCACGATCCTGGCGGAGGCGCTGCCGCGCACGCTCCTGTTGATGACCGCGGCGATCGGTGTCGGTTTCGCGCTGGGCATCGCCCTCGGCGCCCTGCAGGCTGCACGAGAAGGCTCGCTGCTCGACCGGATTTTCGTGCGCATCACCGTGACCCTCGCCGCAGTCCCGGACTTCTGGCTCGCGCTCGCGCTCATGCTCGTCTTCGCGGTCAAGCTGCGATGGTTTCCCGTCACCGGCATGGTGGACGATGCCATGCACCCCTACCTGTCGCCCCTCGGCAAGCTGCGGGACATCGCGCGGCACCTCGTGCTGCCCGCGTCCTCGCTGGCCCTGCTCGTGACCGCCGTCGTCGCACGGCACCAGCGCGCCGCCGTGCTGGAGGTGTTGCCGGAAGACTACGTACGCACGGCGCGCGCCAAGGGATTGTCGGAGCGGGTCATCGTTATGCGGCATGCCCTGCGCAATGCCCTGCTGCCCACCATCACCCTGTTCGGCCTGGCGCTGCCTTCCCTTGTCGGCGGCGCGGTGTTCATCGAGTCCGTGTTCTCGTGGCCGGGCATGGGACGCACGGCCATCGACGCGCTTTCGGCGCGCGACTACCCGCTCGTGCTCGGCACGGTCCTGGTGGGAAGCGTATTCGTCGTGGTCGGCAGCATCGTGACTGACCTGCTCTACGTTGCAGCTGAACCGCGCCTGCGTCGTGCCTGATACACCCGCCGTCTCGTCCCACGCGATCCCGGAACCGGCGCATTCGGCACCGATGGCGCAGGCACGGCCGCTGGCGCGGGCGCTCGCGACGCTGTGGCGCGATCGGGCGGCGCGCGTGGCGCTGCTATTCCTTGGGGCGCTGGCGCTCGCGGCATTGCTGGCTCCCCTCATCTCCCCGCATGCCCCGGAAGCCACCCTGGGTATCAATACGCTCAACTCGGTGCCGCCCTCGCGCGCGCACTGGATGGGCACCGATCCCGCCAGCCGGGATGTGCTCAGCCGCATGCTGCACGGCGCGCGGATCTCGCTGGCCATCGCGCTGCTTTCGGCGCTGCTCGCCTCCGGGGTCGGCCTGGTGTACGGCGGCGTGGCCGGATACGTGGGCGGGGTGATGGATGGGATCATGATGCGAACCATCGATGCGCTGCTCTCCATTCCGCGCATTCTGATGCTCATCACGGTCCTCGCGCTCTGGGGGCAGGTGGATGTCGCCTCCCTCGTCGTCCTGCTCGGGCTCACCGGCTGGTTCGGTGTGAGTCGCATCGCGCGCGCCGCCGCGCTGGCGGCCAGCGCGCGGGAGTACGTCACCGCCGCCCACGCGCTGGGGGCGCGGCGATCGCGCACGTTCGTTAGGCACGTCTTCCCGCACCTCACCGGTCCGGTGCTCGTGGCCGCCACCATCTCCGTGGGCCAGGTCATCCTGCTCGAGGCCGGCCTCTCCTACCTCGGGTACGGCGTGCCCCAGCCAAATCCCACCTGGGGCAACATCATTCGCGACGGGCGCGAGACGATGTCCACCGCCTGGTGGCTCACGTTCTTTCCCGGAATCGCCCTTATCAGCACCGCCCTTGCCGTGAATACTCTCGCCGACCGCTTGCGCACGGCATTGAATCCGCGCCAGCTTGACGCGCCATGAGCGAACCCCTGCTGCGCGTCGAGGATCTTCGCACGTACTTCCACACCGAGGCCGGCTTGGCCCGGGCGGTGGACGGCGTGTCGTTCAGCATCGCCCGTGGGGAGACACTCGGCGTGGTAGGGGAGTCAGGATGCGGCAAGTCGGTCACCGCGCTCTCGCTACTGCGCCTCGTCCAATCCCCGGGTCGCATCGAGCCGGGCAGCAAGATCTGGTTCGAGGGGCGAGACCTGCTCACCGCCAGCGACGAAGAGATCCGGCGTATTCGGGGTAATCGCATCGCGATGGTGTTCCAGGAGCCGATGACCGCCCTCAATCCCGTCTTCACGGTTGGCGACCAGATCGCCGAGGTGGCGCGCGTACACGACGGAGCGTCGCGTCGCGCGGCATGGGAGCGAGCGGTCGAGATGCTCGCGCTGGTCGGCATCCCCTCGCCGCGGGAACGCGCCGGCAGCTATCCGCACCAGCTCTCGGGCGGCATGCGGCAGCGGGTGCTCATCGCCATGGCGCTGGTGATGAACCCCGCGCTCATCATCGCCGACGAGCCCACCACCGCGCTCGACGTCACCATCCAGGCGCAGATTCTCGAACTGCTCGCCGACGTGCAGCAGAAGTTCGGCACGGCGATCCTCCTCATCACGCATGACCTGGGCGTGGTGGCCGAGGTGGCGTCCCGTGTGTTGGTGATGTACGGCGGAATGGTCGTCGAGGAGGCGCCGGTGCGTGCGCTCTTTGCCGAGGCCGGACACCCGTACACGAAGGGGCTCATGCGGGCCATGCCGCGCGTGGGCATGGATCGCGAGCGCCTCGCAACTATCCGCGGCACCGTGCCTCCGCCCACCGCGTGGCCCAGCGGCTGCCGCTTCCGGGACCGCTGCGACTTTGCCTGGGATCGCTGCGCCGCGGAAGCGCCGACGCTGCTGCCGGTATCTTCCGCGCACGTTGCGCGCTGCCATCTGCTGGATGAGGGGGGTGACCAAGGCCCCCACGCACACACCGCGGCGGGCGCACCGGCGGGAGGCGCCCAGTGAGCGCCGCTCCGCAACTCACGCCGCAGCCCGCGCCAGCGCTGCTCGAGGTGCGCGACCTCAAGACGCATTTCGCGCAGAAGGGCGGCCTCTTCGGCAAGGCCGGCGCCGCGATACGCGCCGTGGACGGGGTGTCCTTCGACGTCTTCCCCGGCGAGACGTTAGGCATCGTCGGGGAGTCGGGCTGCGGCAAGACGACGCTCGGACGCACGATCCTGCGCCTCGTCGAGCCCACCGCCGGCAGCGTGCGATTCGACGGCGTGGACCTGCTCGCGCTCAAGGGGGCCGCGCTGCGCAAGATGCGCCGGCACATCCAGATCATCTTTCAGGATCCGTTCTCCTCGCTCAATCCGCGTCTCACCATCGGCGCCACGATTCGCGAGGGCATCACGGTGCACAAGCTGGCCGAGGGCGCAGAGGTGGACGTGCGCGTGCGGCGGCTGCTGGATGAAGTCGGGCTGCGCCCCGAGTACGCCAACCGGTATCCGCACGAGTTCTCGGGCGGACAGCGGCAGCGCGTCGGCATCGCGCGCGCGCTGGCGGTGGAGCCGCGGCTCATCGTGTGTGACGAACCCGTCTCCGCGCTCGACGTGTCCGTGCAGGCGCAGGTGATCAACCTGCTCCAGGATCTCCAGCGCGACCGCGGGCTGACCTACCTCTTCATTGCGCACGACCTGTCGGTGGTGGAACACATGGCCACCCGCGTCGCCGTCATGTATCTCGGGCGGATCGTCGAACTGGCGTCGTCTCATACGCTCTATCGCGAGCCTCTCATGCCGTACACACAGGCGCTGCTGTCGGCGGTGCCCGTGCCCGATCCCGCCCGGCAGCGCTCGCGCATCGTGCTCACGGGCGACGTGCCCTCGCCCGCCAATCCACCCAGTGGCTGCGTCTTTCACCCGCGCTGCCACCACCCGTCGCTTGACGCCGCCTGCCGGCAGCTCGTTCCTCCACTCGAGGCGAAGGGGATGGAACATCTCGTGGCGTGTATCAAGCAGACCCCAACGACGATCGACTGGCCGCAGCAGCAGCGGGTCGGCGCCGAGTTTCCGCCCACGCGCTACCTGCCGGTCGCCGCCATCGCGCAGCGCTCGGCAACCTGACGCCCCTCTCCAGCATCCCCCACATGGCACGCTCCCCCCAGTCCGCCGCCACCGTCGCAGACACTGCCGACGCCGCGACGGTCCGCGCGCTCATAAGCGACCGCACGTTCTTCGGTCATCCGCGCGGCCTCGCCACGCTCTTCTTCACGGAGATGTGGGAGCGCTTCTCGTACTACGGCATTCGGCCCCTGCTGGTGCTGTTCATGACCGCCGCGCTCATGGACGGCGGCTTCGGCTACGATCGCCAGACTGCCGCGTCCATCGTGGGCATCTACGCCGCATCGGTCTATCTCGCCTCGTTGCCGGGCGGCTGGATCGCCGACCGCTGGCTCGGCCTGCAGCGCTCCATTTGGTACGGCGGCGTCTTCATCGCCCTCGGCCATCTCTCCATCGCGTTGTCCGCCGTCTTCGCGCACAGCGCCTTCTTCCTCGGTCTCGCGCTGATCGTCATCGGAACCGGGTTGCTGAAGCCGAACGTCTCCGCGACCGTTGCCGACCTGTATCCGCACGACAGCGCCCGTCGCGACGCCGGCTTCTCGATCTTCTACATGGGAATCAACGTCGGTGCACTCGTGGCGCCGCTGGTGACCGGCTATCTGGGCGAGCGGGTGGGCTGGCATTGGGGATTCGGCGCCGCGGGCGTGGGCATGGTGATCGGACTCATCACCTTCCGCATGCGGGTCCGTCACACGCTGGGTCCCCTGGGCGCGCTGCCCGCGGCAGGCCTCGAGGAGCAGGCGCGGGTGCGCAAGTACTCCCTGATGGGGCTCGGCGCCATCGTCGCACTCGTGGTGCTCGTGATGGCCGGCGTGGTGCGCGTCAATCCGGTGGCGGTGGCGGAGAAGATGACCCTCGTCATGACGTCGATGGGGCTGCTCTACTTCGCCTACATCTTCTTCTTCGCCGGCCTGACCCGCGACGACAAGAAGCGCATGGCGGTCATTTTCGTGCTCGTCCTCTTCTCGATCGTGTTCTGGGCCGCATTCGAGCAAGCGCCCACGTCGCTCAATCTCTTCGCCCGCGACTTCACCGACCGCACGCTCTTCGGCTGGGAGGTCCCGACGCTCTGGCTGCAGTCGGCGAACTCCTTCTTCGTCATCACGCTGGCGCCGCTGTTCGGCGCACTCTGGGTCACGCTCGCCAAGCAGGGGCGCGAACTCTCCAGCCCCACGAAGTTCGCGATGGGGCTGCTGCTCGCCGGCCTGGGCTTCCTGATCATGTACGCGGCCGCCAATCGGGTCGTGGGCGACGGTGGCGCGGCGGTCCGCGTCTCCATGCTCTGGCTCATCGCCAGTTACCTGCTGCAGTCGCTGGGGGAGCTCTCACTCAGCCCGGTCGGCCTCAGCTCCATGACCAAGCTCGCCCCCCGGAAATTCGTGGGCCAGATGATGGGCCTCTGGTTCCTCGGCACGGCGTTAGGCAACCTGATCGCCGGCCTCGTGGGCGGCAACGTGGACCCCAACCGTCTCGAGCAGATGCCGATTCTCTTCCAGCGCACCGCCATCTCCCTCTTCGTCGCGGGAGTGGTGCTGCTGGCGCTCGTGATTCCCATCCGGCGCATGA
>JBDSVW010000112.1:0-2961 GCA_039927015.1 Gemmatimonadaceae bacterium
GTGACACACTCGACATGCTGGAGCAACAGCTCACGCGCTTGCTCGAAATGCGCGTGCCGGGGAACATGCGGCGCGCGGCAGCGCGGAGCGCCATGGCACAACCGCTCAGTCTCTCGGCAGCCTGTAATGGCTTCAGCGGCGCGTTGCGCGCGGATTCGGCCAGTACACCTTTGCTCGCGCTACAGCAGCTGGCCGCTGGCGGGAAGTTCGACGCCGTGCGTCAGCGCCTCGACGACCTGCGGGCGCAGCGCATGGCCGTTGCCGCGAGCGATGTGAGCATCGATCAGGCGTTGCAGGAATCCCTGCTGCGCATGGCGGCAGGCGATAGCGCGCTGGCGATGCGCGGGTTGAGCGAGGCGCTCGACGGGGTGTCGTCGAACAGCGGCTTCAGGCTGGAGGAACTTGGTCAGTGTGCCGCGCTGGCGCGGGGGCGGGTGCTGCTTGTGCGGTGGCAGCGGGGGGAGTCAGGGACGCCGGCAGTGAAGCGGATGTCAGGAGAGTTGGATGCGCTGTGGAAGCGTGCCGACGTGATGGTGCGGGAGTTGGTGGGGGGGTAGGGAGTTCACACTATTCGGGGGGGGCACGATGGGACAGGCGAGACCTATTCGCTCAGGCACAATCACTGCGTGTTTCGCCGTGGTACTGGCGCTGGTGACACTGAGCTTGGCGGCATCGACCACGCACCTGTACGCGCAAGCGCCGTATTGCGGGCGCCCAATCAACGTAGCCGCGAGCAGATTCAAGTTTGTGGGACCGTGTCCGAGTCAGCTACCTGCGGGGTTTCTTTCTTGGGACGAGGATCTACAGCATGACCTTTTGGAGCGCATTGCATACGCGAGTAAGAGCCCCGTAAGGGATCGACGTTGCACAAGCTCGTCCGGCGCTTCCTGTTCCGGCGATTCTCCGGGGGCCTTCGTGTATAGCCGTATTCAGGCTGTTGTCGGCGGACACATGATTCATCCGGGCGCTTTGCCCGCTGACGATTCGCCAGTTGTTCTCGCGCGCGTTTCCCATGTTGAGTCCATTCGTGGCGCCGACATGGACAAGCTCACCGGAGTGCGCACCCCAGAAGAAGACTACTATCTCCTTGCGAAGCGCGACAACAACAATAGGGGGCGAGTTCTTTTCCTTCGATACGTGCAGAATTCCTCCACGGGCGAGTGGAAACGAGCTGTCGGAACGCGGGATGGATTCTTCGAGCAATGTGCCAACACGCACACTCCGCGGAAACTGGATATGGCGGACTTCGCCAGCTGCGGGATGGCTCATGAAGCGCTAAGAGCACTTCCTGAGAGCGCCAGCGAGCGCGACGTTTGGACGCGAATGTCTACGCTGCTTAAGGCGAGATCCGCCAATCCGCGGGATGACGACTTCTCGCTCCAAGCGGGCCGTGCACAGTTCATCTCCGCATCCTTTGATCCAGGTGCACGATTCAGCGTGCTTCCCTTCAAGTCCTCGTATCGCGTGAGCGAGTCGCTCGACGGCAGCGGATGGACCACCTGCGCCCTCGGCTGCTGCTCCACCACTCGACAATAGGTCCGTCGTTTGTCCCCCTTCCAGCCCCCCCAACGCACACAACCCTCCACCGGAACGGCCGGTGGAGGGTCGGAGCCCCCGCGCTCGATGACTGCAGAATGGCGTCAGCGCTCGACGGCGCGCGCCCTCTCTGCTCCCAAAACACCCGCCAGCCGAAACACCACTACATCACGGTGTTCGGCTTCTTCTTCACAATCACCGGCTCCACCTTCGCCGCCGCCAGCAACCGGTTGAACGCGGCCACATCGCCAGTCTCCACGGCCTCCACCTCGGCGCGCAGCGACGCCCACAGCCGCTCCAGCTCCAGCAGCCGCTCCTTCACGGGCTGCGTCAGCACGGGATTTCCCTCCACCTGGCCCAGCAGGAAGCCGTACTGGCCGTTGATGCCGTTGGCGAAGTTGATGATGTCCTGGCCGTTCTGCGCCTTGGTCGTCATCCGCGGGTCCAGCGTCTCGATCTTCTTCACGATCGCACCACCCGATGTGGCAATCGCCTTGGCGCTGTCCGCGTCCTTGGCGCGCGTCACGATGCCTTGCACCTGTGTTTTCAGGTCGCGCACGCGCAGCACGGCGTCGTGGATCTCCCCGATGCGCGTCACCAGCAGCCGCGCCACGGAATCGCGCTCGGCCACCTGCGCGGGCGGCGTCGAGAGGCGCGGATCGTTCTTCACCTCGAACGACTGCGTGCGGGTGGTGCCGGCAGCCGTCAGCCGCACCTGGTACATGCCCGGCGTCACCCGCGTGCCACCATTGCCCGGCGCGCCAAACAGGACGATGCCGGTGAGCGTGGTCGGCGCGGTGCGCCGCAGGTCCCAGCTGTACGCATTCACGCCAGCCTTCGGCGCCAGCTTGGAAGTGCCCGTGCCTTCCTTGTTGGAGTACGAGCGGACCACCACGCCCGACGCCTCCAGGATCTCCAGCTTCACGGTATCGGCGGAATCCGGGGTTGAGGCGAGGCTGTAGTAGACCGTCGCGCCGTTAGGCGGATTGCGGCCTGCATTGCGCGGCGAGCCGAAGCCGCCCCCTCCGCCCAGCAGGTGCGCGGTGCGCGGCTTGTACAGGTGCACGCCGGCAGCCATGATGGAATCGGCGTGCTGACGCACAATGCTCAAGTCGTCGACAATCCAGAAGGCGCGCCCCTCGGTGCCCACAATCAGGTCCCCGTGCTTCACATCGAGATCGGTGACGGGCACCACCGGCAGGTTGCCCGAGAACGTCTGCCACTTCGCACCGCCGTCGAACGAGACGTACATCCCCGTCTCGGTGCCGGCGTACAGGAGTCCCTTCCGCTCCGGATCCTCGCGCACCACGCGAACGGGCTCACCGGCACGCAGGCCATTCACCAGCTTCGTCCACGACTTGCCATAATCGGTCGACTTGTACACATACGGCGCCGGGTCTCCCACGCGATCCTTGCGGAAGGCGA
>JBDSVW010000113.1:0-10050 GCA_039927015.1 Gemmatimonadaceae bacterium
AACATATGCCATTAACTAACGGGACACAACACTAGTAGTCCACGGGGCGAAGATACGACTCTCCTATCGCGGACTGCGACAGCATGGCGACGGTTGGCAGCTTGCGCTTCCAGTGCGTTCCCTCGAGCCGCCGTCGCACGAGTTCCACCTCGGCCGCATCGAATCCGCGCGCGACGAGGTCGTCCGCCGAGTACCCGGAGACGAGCCAGTTGAGAATGTCGTCGGCCCGCGCATAGCTGATGCCGAAATCGCCCTCGTCAGTCTGGCCGCTGATGAGATCCGCGGAAGCAGGCTTCGTGATGATGACCTCGGGCACTCCGAGATGACGAGCCAGCGCCCACACCTGTGTCTTGAACAGGTCGCCGAGGGGGTTGATGGGTGGTGAATCGTCGGCGTGCCAGGTGAAGTAGCCAAACAGTCGCTCCGTCTTGTTGCCCGTGCCTAACGGGACGCCCCCGACGCGCGCGGACTGGTCGAAGATGGAGATCATCCGCACGCGCGCCATCACGTTCCCGCGACGGGTGGGGTCCGCGTCCGGCTCGTGCGTGAGGTAGCCATCCACGGCGGCGGAGATGTCGAGGGTGCGTGCCGGCACGCCGAGCGCATCGAGCACCAGCTGCGCGTGCTCCAGTGATTCGGGGCTCGAGGCGCGGTAGGGCAACCGAAGGGCAACGACGTTCTCCGGCCCCAGCGCGCGTGCGGCGAGGAATGCCGTGACCGCCGAGTCCACGCCTCCCGACACACCCACCACGGCGTGCGTGAACTTCCGCCGCGCCATCTCGTCCCGGATGAAACGGACGAGCCACTTCTCGACCATGGGGGCGTCGATGTCGAGTGGGGGCGGTCCTCCCCCCCAGCCTACGGGTCCGTCGGACGCGCGGATGATGGGGAGCGCGCTGGAATGATGCTGGTCGGATTTCGGCGCCGCCTTATGGTTGTGTTTGGGGGGGGCCCCCCGTCCGGCAGGATTCGGAACCGACCCCTCTCGCCCCGGCTGACCTTCCCCAACCGCGGCGTCGGCCCGGGGGTCGGCATCGTACGCCGGTGTGCTGCCTCGCACGCCGTTGGCCGCCGCGTCGAGCGACCGCCTGAGGTGCGGCAGGGCCGTGCGCAGGTCGGCAAGGAGCGGCGTGTCGGCGCGTGCGCGTCCAATGTCGCCAAGGTCGAGCGTGGCCAGCAGGGCGGCTTCCTCCCACTCCGGTCCGCGGGCGCGCACGTCGCCATTCGGTCCGATGACCAGCGAACAGCCCGCGAAGACCTTACCGCCCTCACTTCCGACGAGGTTTGAAAGGGACATGAAAACGCCGTGCTCTTCGGCGATTTCGCGGATCAGGCGATCCCATCGCGCGACGGTCGCGGGGCCGGGAATGCCGTCCGCGCGCGGATGAATTCCTCGCGCCGGTGCGGCGGAGGAGACGAAGATCACCTCCGCGTCATCCAGCGCCACAATCGTCCCCGACACCGAGTGCCAGGCGTCCTCGCAGATCAGCAGCGCCGCGCGTCCCCACGGCGTGTCGAAGGCACGAATCTCATGTCCGCGCTCGACAAAGCGCTCTTCGTCGAACAACCCGTACGTGGGGAGAAACGCCTTTCGGTGCACGTGCAACACCTGCGGTGCTCCGTCGCCAAGGCGGACATACGCGCCGCTGTTGTACAGGGTCCCGCGCCAGCGCTCGTAGAATCCGACGATCACGTCGATAGGTCGGATGGGCACATCGCGCAGCGAACTCCGGTAGGCCTGGTCCAGGTCCGTCGCCAGCCTCCCGCCCGTGACCGCGACGTCGCGGACGGCGCCCTCCACGAAATACCCGGACAGAACAGCTTCCGGGAAGTGGACGACCTGTGGAGGCGCATCAAGGGCCGCCATCTGCGCCAGGAGCGCACCCACTCGCTCGAGGTTACCCTGATAGTCGCCCTTGAGCGGATGCACCTGGGCGACGGCGATCGTGACGGTGCGAGACATGGCGGGAAAGCTGATCGACCGCGAGCCGGACAGCAACGCATGGCCCACCGTCACTTTGGCGCACCTACCGGTGTCGAGGGGGTATGACCGTTCCTGCACTCATGAAATTCCCTTCGTTGTTGCGACCCCTACGCAGTTTGGCCCGACGCTGGTGGTCGCGCCACCTGCTGTTCCTCCTGCCCGTCGTACCCGCCGTGCCCACGCGCGTGGTGCTGGCACAGGCGCCCGCGCAATCGTCGGCGGAGGAGCCTTGGCGCCTCGTGCCCATGGCGCAGTCGTCGCTGGTTTTCGCGCGCGACGGGTCGCTCGTGGGGGAGATCGGGCGCGAATGGCGTTCGGTGGTCGCGTTGCGCGGCCTCCCGCGATACCTGCCGCAGGCCTTTGTGGCGGTCGAGGACCAGCGCTTCTACCAGCACGATGGTGTGGACCTCGTTGGGGTGGCGGGCGCCCTGAAGGACGCCTTGGGAGGAAACCCGCGCGGGGCGAGCACCATCACGCAGCAGCTGGTGGGCAACATGCACCCCGACATCGTGGATCGCACCGATCGCAGCATCGGCCGCAAGATTCGCGAGCAGAACGCGGCGCGCGAGATGGAGAAGCGCTACTCGAAGGAGCAGATCCTCGAGGCGTATCTCAACTTCATCCACTTCGGTCATCGCTGGTACGGCGTGGAGTCGGCATCCCGACACTACTTCGGCAAGCCGGCGGCCCGCCTAACGCTGGCCGAGGCGGCCACCCTGGCCGCGCTGCCCAAGGGACCGGCGATCTACGATCCGATCCGGCATCCCGACCGCGCCCGCGACCGCCGGAACCTCGTGTTGTCGCTCATGGCCGAGCAGGGGTTTATCAGTCGCTCACAGGCGAGCGCGGCGCAGCGCGAGGCGGTGACCGTGGCGCCTAACGGCGGCTTCGTGGAGCCGGCCCCGTACTTCGTCGATGTCGTGCGCGTACAGGCGGAACGCGCCGGCGTGAAGGTGGGCGACGGCGGCTACCGCATTCACACGACGCTCGACGTGGCCATCCAGCGCGCGGCAAACGAAGCGTTGCGCGCGGGCATCGCCGAGCTCGAGGCTCGACCCGGCTATCGCCATCCCACCTTCGCCAAGCGCGCGAAAGGCGCGGTGAACTACCTGCAGGGCGCGGTGGTGGCGCTCGACCCGTTCACGGGGGACATGCGCGCGCTCGTGGGCGGTCGGGACTATGCGGAGTCGCCGTACAACCGGGCGGTGAACGGCATGCGACAACCGGGCTCCGCATTCAAGCCGCTCGTGTACGCCACGGCGCTGGCCGACAGCATACCCGCCAACACGATCATTCCCGACACGGCCATCGCGATTCCCCTCTCCAACCGCAGGACCTATCGGCCGGAGAACTCGGATGGCGAGTACATGGGTGCCATCACCATGCGTGAAGCCCTGGCGCGCTCGCGGAATTCCGTGGCGGTGCAGCTCGGTCAGCAGGTGGGCATGGACTCGGTGATCGCCACGGCGCGCGCACTCGGCATCACCTCCGCCATCGCACCGTTCCCCTCCAGTGCCCTCGGCGCGTCGGTCGTGCAGCCGCTCGACCTCGTAGCCGCCTACGCCACGTTCGCCAACCTCGGCGCGCGCGTCGAGGCGCGCTTCGTTACGCACATCGAGGACGCCTCGGGCAAGGTAGTGTGGCAGAATCCGATGGTCACGCCGCGGACCGTGATGGACGCCAAGGTGGCCTTCATCGTTCGTGACATGATGCGCGACGGCGTGGATCGCGGCACCGCCACGGCCGTGCGGCGCTACGTGCCGGCGCGCATTCCCGTAGCGGGCAAGACGGGCACCACCAACGACAACACCGATGTCTGGTTCGTCGGCATGACGCCCGACCTGGTGGCGGGCGTATGGCTGGGCTTCGACAAGCCCGTCACCATCACCCCCGGCGCCGCGGGCGGCACCCTTGCCGCACCCATCTTCGGCCGCATGGTGCAGCTGGCGGGTGCGGGTCGCAACGTACCGCCGTGGCAGCCGCCGGACGGCATGGTGGCGGCGGAACTCGACCGGCAGACCGGCGAGCTGTCCACGGTGACCACGCCCACGGATCGTCGCTACACGGAGTACTTCCTGCCGGGCACGGAACCCGCCGTCCTTCGTATGGATGCGTGGCGTGTGTTGCGGCTGGGGCCGATTGCATACTAGAGGACGAGAGGACGAGAAGACGAGAAGACGAGAAGACGGGAAGACGGGAAGACGGGAAGACGAGATGCCCCGGCGCACTTAAGGTGGCCGGGGCATCTCGCTTTCTCTCGCTGTCCGTCGTCACCGGCGCCGGGAGTCAGGCGGCGGCTTTCGCTCTCGGGGTATCGGTGGAGAGGGCGATGGCCAGCACCTCAGACAGCGACTCCACGGCGTGGAACGTGAGCTCCTTCCGCACTTCCTCGGGCACATCCTCGATGTCCGCCTCATTCTGCTTCGGAATAATGATGTGCTTGATGCCGGCGCGGTGAGCGCCCAGCACCTTCTCCTTCAAGCCTCCGATCGGTAGCGCGCGACCGCGTAGCGTGATCTCGCCCGTCATGGCGACATCGTGTCGCACGGGACGCCCGCTCATCTCCGAGACCAGCGCCGTCGCGATGGCGAGTCCGGCTGACGGGCCATCCTTCGGAATGGCGCCCGCTGGCACGTGAATGTGCGCCTCCGTCGCGCCGGTGAGGCGGTCGGGAGGAATGCCCAGCGCCTCGGCGTTGTTGGTGGCATACGTGAGCGCGGCACGCGCGCTCTCCTTCATCACGTCCCCCAGCTGCCCGGTGAGAATGAGCGAGATGGGCGCCGTGCGCGGCGTGACTCCCTCTCCGCCCGGCGTGACGCGCGGGGCCTCATTCCATCGGATGGACGCTTCCACGAACATGATGTCGCCGCCCTGCGGCGTGTAGTACATGCCGGTCGCGATGCCCACCTCGTGCTGCTCCTGCGCACGTTCGGGATGCACCTTCGGCCGGCCGAGCAGTTCGCGCACCTCGGCGGCATCGATCACACTGTCCGCCAGCATCTCCGTGGCCGTACCCGTGGCGATGCCTCGGGCCACCTTGCGGCATACGCGGCCGATCTCGCGCTCGAGTTGTCGTACGCCGCTCTCGCGCGTGTACTGCGACACCACGGACATCACGGCCTCGTCGTTGAACGTGACCTTCTTGTCGGACAGCCCCGATTCCTCCAACTGGCGGGGAATCAGGTACTTCTTGGCGATTTCAGCCTTCTCCTTCTCCGTGTAGCCGGCGAAGTCCACCACCTCCATGCGGTCCAGCAGCGGACCCGGAATGTTCTGGATGAAGTTGGCCGTGGCCACGAAGAGCACTTCGCTGAGGTCGAACGGCACACCCAGGTAATGATCGGTGAACGAGTCGTTCTGGGCGGGATCCAGCACCTCCAGGAGCGCGCTCGATGGGTCGCCCTGGAACGACTGTCCCAGCTTGTCCACCTCGTCGAGCAGGAAGACGGGGTTCTTGGTGCCGGCCTGCTTCATGCCCTGCACAATGCGTCCGGGCATGGCGCCCACATACGTGCGACGGTGCCCGCGAATGTCGGCCTCGTCGCGCGCGCCGCCTAACGCCACACGCACGTATTCGCGGCCCAGCGAACGCGCAATCGACTTCGCGATGGACGTCTTGCCCACGCCCGGCGGTCCGGCAAAGAGCAGGATCGGTCCCTTCGCCATCGCCCGCGCTTTGGCCTCCCGCGTGTCGGTGATGGGACGGTCCTCCGCATCACCGTTGGTCCGGGACGGCGTTGCGTCACCGTTTCCATTCTTCAGCTTCGCCGTCGGGACCTCGCCGGTCTTCACCACCTCGTCCGCGAGCTGCGCGGCCCGCAGTTGCCGGACGGCCAGGAACTCCAGCACGCGATCCTTCACGTCCTGCAGGCCGTAGTGATCCTCGTCCAGCACCTCGGTCGCGCGCTTGAGGTCGAGATGGTCGTCGGACCTCGTGTTCCACGGCAATTCGGCGATCCACTCGAGATACGTGCGAATGACCTGCGCCTCCATGGACTCCCGGCCGGCCCGCTCGAGGCGCCCCACCTCGCGCTCCACCTCGGCGCGCGCCTCGGTGGGCAGCTCGAGCTTGTTGAGCTTGTCGCGAAGCTCGGTGATCTCCTTCGACTGGTCGTCGTCGCCGAGTTCCTTCTGGATCGCCTTGATCTGCTCGCGCAGGAACATCTCGCGCTGGCGCTCGCCCAGCTCTTCCTGCACCTGCGACTTGATCTCCTCCTGCGCTTCGAGCATGCCGATCTGGCGCTGCACGTGGACCAGGACGCGCCGCAGGCGCTCCTCGACGCTCAGCGTCTCGAGCAACCCTTGCTTCTCCGCCACCGGCAATTCGATGTACCCCGCGACGAGATCGGCAAAGCGCCCCGGATCGTCCACCGAATCCAGCACCTGGTGCACGACCTCCTCGGGCAATCCGCGCTTCTCGCCCAGCTCCTGGGCGCGCTCGCGTGTTTCCTTGTGCAGCGCCTCGAACGCGGCGTCCGTTTCGTTGAGCGGGGCCATCTCTTCCGTCGGCATCACGACCGCACTGAGATACCCATCGCTGGTAGTGTACTGGAGCGACGTGGCGCGCTGTTCCCCCTGCAGGAGAAGCTGCACGCCCCCCAGCCCGCGCTGGATCTGGCCGATGCGCGCGATCACGCCCATCGAGTAGAGAATCTCGGGCGATGGCTCGTCGGTGTTGTCGCGCTGCGCGACGGCAAAGACCAGGCGGTCGGTTTTCAGTGCCGCCTCGATGGCGCGCAGGGTGCCCGGACGCCCCGCCGCGATGGGCGAGGTCAAGCCGGGAAAGGTGACCGTTCCCCGCAAGGGGAGGACCGGTAGGGTCTGTCGTTGGGCCATGAGGGCACGAAAATCGTTGAAGGCGAGATTGCTGTGCGGGTATCCCGGTCAGCTACGCACATCCCGCGCTGCGGATTTACGCCACGTTGACGGGGTTTGCAACTTTCGCGGGTCATTCTGACGTAGTGCGACGGGATGTACCGCCGAAGCGGCGCACCATCGGTGCGCTAGACGCTCACTCAGCCAAATGCTACACTACGGCGCTGACCCACTTGCCGGATTCCACCGCTCCCCTCCGAGTGCCCGAACCCATCGCTTCGTCTTCCGACTCCCATCTTCGCGCGCACGTCGAGAAAGTGCTGAGCGCCAGCTACGAGTTGGATCGTGAGATCGGCCGCGGCGGAATGGGCATCGTCTACCTCGCCCGGGACCGCCGACTCAAACGTCAGGTCGCCGTCAAGCTGTTACCCCCGGAACTGGCGTTTCGGGGCGAAATTCGCACACGATTTCTCCGCGAAGCTGAGACCGCTGCCCAACTGAGCCACCCGAACATCGTCCCGATCTACGCGGTGGATGAACGCGAGGGCCTGGTGTTTTTCGTGATGGCCTACGTGGAAGGGGACAACCTGGCGGTCCAGCTCCACAAGCGGGGCGCGCTGCCGTTCGACGAAGTGCGGCGCGTGCTCCTCGAGACCGCCCGCGCCCTCGCCTTCGCGCATGAGCGGGGGGTGGTGCACCGCGACATCAAGCCGGACAACATCCTCATCAATAGTGAGGACGGGCGAGTGATGGTGACCGACTTCGGCATCGCGCGCGCCATTTCGGACAGCGACGCCCGGCTCACGGCCACGGGTATCGCCATCGGCACGCCGGCGTACATGTCGCCCGAGCAATCGATGGGGGAGCGCGAGGTGGACGGGCGCAGCGATCTGTATGCGCTGGGCATCGTCGGCTACCAGATGATCACCGGCGAGCTGCCCTTCAACGCCACGAGCACGCCGGCGCTGCTGGTGAAGCACCTGTCGGAGATGCCAACCCCCGTGTCGCATCGCGTGCCGAGCGTACCGCCCGACCTCGGTCGCGCGGTGATGATGATGCTGGAGAAGGAGCCGGACGATCGCTTCCCCAGCGCCGCGGCGCTGGTCGCGGCGCTCGAAACGCGCAACGTGCCGGAGCCCCGCGGCGCGGCGCCCGCCGCGTTAGGCAGCCAGGCGTCGCGGGCCATGTTCGGCGGCACCGATGCCGGCATGACAGCGGGGGGCGCCCTGGCGGCGCCGAGCGGTCAGGAGCTGGCGCGCTGGAACGCCCCGGAGGTGCGTGCCTTCCGCAAGCGCCTCGCCCCGTGGATGATAGCGGGTGGCGTCGCCATCCCGCTCTCCCTGTTCGGCATCGTGGACATGGTGGGCCTGTGGGGGATGTACTCCATCTATATCGCCTGGAAGTACGCGAAGCTGTGGACGGAGGGATACGACTGGCGCGACGTGCTCAAGGAGCCGCGCGACCGGATGTTCTTTGACGTGGTGGCGGAGTGGGTGGACAACGTCCGCGCCCTCTGGGATCCCCGCAAGCGCGCCGAGGTGCGCGAGCGCGAGCGGGGACGCCGGACGAGTGGCCTGTTCGATCGCGACGACGCCCACAGCGCGCTCCCCGCCGGCAGCCAACGCCCGCATGACTTGCCGGTCTCCGGTCCCACGGCGCGCGTGCTGCAGGAGGCCCAGCGCAACCGGGACGAGATTCTCCGCCTCATCACCAGCCTGCCGAAACGCGAGCAACAGATGATCGGCGATGTGCCGGCGTCGGCCATTTCGCTCTACGAGCGCATCCAGTCCTTGGCGATTTCCGTGGCGGAGCTTGAACGCAACGTGACCGCCGACTCGGCCAACGAGCTGGACGCCGAGATCGCGAAGCTGGAAAGTGAAGCCAACCCGCTGGATACCGTAGCGAGCGAAGAGCGCGTGCGGCGGCTGGCCTATCTCAAGCGCCAGCGCCGCGTCGTGGCCGATCTCTCGTCGCGTCGGTCGCGGGCGCGGGAGAAACTGGAGAGCTGCGTGCTGGCGCTGCAGAACATGCGCCTGGAGGTCGTCCGGTTGCGCAGTGGCCCCCAGAACTTCCAGACCATCACATCGGTCGCCGAGAAGGCGATGGCGCTCGGCCGCGAGGTGGACGCGGCGATGTATGCGCGTGACGAGATGGCCAAGCTCAACCTCGGGGGGAGAGGGTAGGCCGGAGGCGTCGCCGGCCTGCGATGGCAGCACGCCACGCGGACCCGTGTCGCCCCCACCGCCCCCCACGCCGAGATGCCGGATATCCTTCGTGAACGAGTGGTCACCGCGTTAGGCGATGCATATGTGGTGGAGAAGGAGATCGGGCGCGGCGGCATTGGTGTGGTGTACCGGGCGCAGGACCGCAAGCTGCGCCGGTTGGTCGCCATCAAGGTGCTGCCCCCCGAACTGGCCTATCGCGACGACGTGAAGCAGCGCTTCCTGCGCGAGGCGCAGACGGCGGCCCAGCTCAATCATCCGAACATCGTCCCCATCTACGCGGTGGAGGAGCGCGACGGACTCGTCTGCTTCGTCATGGCGCTGGTGGAAGGGGAATCGCTGGGCGCGCGCATCGCGCGTGAGTCGCGCCTGCCCGTCTCCGATGCGTGTCACGTGCTCCGCGAGGTGGCCGACGCCCTCTCGTACGCGCACTCGCGCGGCATCGTGCACCGCGACATCAAACCCGACAACATCCTGATCGAGCGCGCGACCGGCCGTCCAATGGTCACGGATTTCGGGATCGCGCGCGCTGCCGAGGGCGATGCGCGCCTCACCGTGACCGGCATCGCCGTCGGGACGCCCGCCTACATGTCGCCCGAGCAGGCCATCGGCGAGCGGGAGCTCGACGGCCGCTCGGACCAGTACTCGCTGGCCATCGTGGCATACCAGATGCTCTCGGGTGAGCTGCCCTTCCAGGCGACGAACACCCCGTCGATGCTGATGAAGCACATCAGCGACACGCCGCGCTCCCTTCGCCAGCTGCGCCGCGACTTGCCGCCGCTGCTGGTGTCGGCGATCGAGCGTGCCATGTCCAAGCGGGCCCAGGATCGATGGGAGGATGCGGCCGGCTTTCGGGACGCGGTGTTGGCAGTGGAGAAAGGCGCCGCGTCCGTCGCAGTGGCCCCGCGCGACGATCGCTCGCGTGACGATCGCCCGCGCGACGATCGCCCGCGCGACGGCGCTGCGCAGGAGGGCGACCATCTCTCGGCGGCCTGGCAGCGTCCGGCCGCGCGGCCGGAGGGACTGGCC
>JBDSVW010000114.1:0-2863 GCA_039927015.1 Gemmatimonadaceae bacterium
ACGACGAACGCCCAGCGAACCCAGGGTGAGTACGGCGAAATGCGCACCCATGAGCTGATGACCCGCACGATGATGGCCATGCGCAGGACCGTGAACGTCCACGAGACCAGGAGGCGCAGCACTCCGCGCGATCCGAACTGCGACGCATAGGCGATGCCGACAAGCTGGCCGCGCACGAAGTCGAGCAGGCTGAGAAAGACGATGCCGCCGAAGACCACCGCCGCCAGCGACCACCACGGAGCGCTGCTGGGCAGGCCCCCGGCACGCACGACGCGCCGCTCCACCGGCGCCATGAGCGGTTCCACCGACTGCCGGAAGAAGCGCGCGACCTTTCCGAACGGATTGATGCGGCGCGTCCGCACCATCCAGTCGGCGGCACAGACGACCGCGAGCACGACGCCCGCAGCGAAGAAGGCGGTGCTGAGGACGCCGCGTATCGAGTCGAGTGCGAGGAGGAAGGAAGTCACGTATGAAGTCTCGCGAGTGGAGCGGTGCGCTTCAAGCAGGGAGCCGCGATTGAGCGCGTCGATCGTCCTCCATCCCGACGGCTCGTCCCTCCCCCACTGCTCTCGCAACGACCGCGGCGGCGATGCCGAAGCCGGCCACGCATCCCAGCGCGACGCCCAGCCATTCGCTCGCCGCGGGCATGGGGAATCGGGCGACCGAGGCGATGGTCGCCAGCCCGCCCAGTACCACGCCGCTGGAGGCGAACCACCACGGGCCCGGTCGCAGGCGGCGATTCCCCGCGCGCCGCCCCGCCATGGCGCCCCAGTACGCGGGCAGGAGTGCCAGCGCGACCAACCACACCGTCGAGATCCACCAGTCGCCCTCCACCAGCGGGTGCTCGAAGGGCAGTATGAACGACCAGCCTAACGAGAGCGAAAGCGGCACGAATCGGGCGACGGCGCCCCGCGCCGAGTGCACGGAGAGCGTCCAGCCGGCCTCGGAGAGTTCGCCCACCAGCGACATCGGCTCCGCCTCTCCTGCCAGCGCTCCCGCGATGGCAAAGGCCGGCGTGCGAAAGTTCCAGTCGCGCGTCGCGAGCCGCGTGCGGAACACGAAATCCGTCCCGCGCTGCCCGAAGAGCAGGAGTTCCTGCACGTTGCTGCCCACGCGCGCGATGGCCGACAGCCGCTGCGACGCGCGACCCGTCGTGATCTCCACCTCCGCGCGCGTGGGTCCCCGCGACACGCTTTGGCGCAGCGCTTCGTAGTCGGGAACGAGGTTGTACGGAACGTTGAAGCCGTTCACGCGCACCGCATGCACCTCGCCCGTGAAGGGCTCGAAGTGCAGCTGCTGCGGCGCCCACTGTCCCCAGAGCCCCATTTCCGGCACGGACGGCCGCAGCAGGGCGGCGGTGGCGGACATGACCGCCACCGCCATCGACATCCCTGCCAGCGCCAGCCAGCGGGCCCCACGCGGCTGCGGGTACACGAGTTCCCGCCACTGCCTCATGCCCGTCGCGCCGAGCATGCCCCCGAGGGAGTTGGTCAGCAGGTCCGACACCGACGCGTCGCGGCCTGGAATGATCGCCAGCTGCAGGAACTCGATCGTCAGGGACACGAGGACCGCGCCGACCACCGCGCGCCGCCACGAGCCACCCGCCCACACGAGCGCGGCGCCGAAGGGAAGGAACAGCAGAACGTTCAGCACCACGTCCACGCCCCCCAGATCACCGCACGCGAGGCAGAACATGGGCAGCGGCGTCAGGAGCGGTGGCACCGGATAAAGCGTTGCCCCCGCGATGAGCATGAGGACGACCGCGGCGGGACCCCAGCGGGTCATTCTGGCTCGCGCGTGCGTCCGCGGTAGGGCGAGAGGACCCGGCACGCGCGTCCGTCGTCCGGCGGATCATCGGCATTCCGCAGGCGGAGGACCGCCGTCAGCCGCGGAAACTGCTTCAGCACCACGAAGTCGCGGCACGCGCTCGCCAGCAGCACGTTGTGCTTGTCCGACCGGACGCCCACCTGCGCGGCCACCGTGTACTCGGCGCCTCGCGCCCGCAGGTAGGCCGCCAGCGAAAGCGAGTCTTCCTGGAGGGCCCGGTCCTGGTTGATCGTCTTCCGCTGGGAGTGCATGTAGAAGCCGCGCTCCTTGTTGACGAAGAACAGGGCGGTGGCAGGGGTCGAGTCACGCACCCACAGCGCCGCCTGCAGGTAGGCGCGCGCGTACGAGTCCCAGCAGCCGCTGTCGTCGACGAGGTTCCCGCGGTCACAGCCAAGGTTCTTTTCCGCGCGCAGCACGTTCACGCGCAACGCGCCAAAGGCGAGCAGTGCCACCAGTGTGCCCATCAGAGCGCCGCGCCATCGCGGCGTGAAGCGCCGCGTGAGCCAGTCCGCGCCGAGCGCGAGCGCGACGAGCAGGAACGGTACCAGGGGGCTCGCGAAGCGCTCTAGCGCGTACCGCCAGACGAACAGCAACGCCGCGTAGAACACCAGGACGAACGCCGCAATCTGCCAACGCCTCACCAGCAGGATGACACCGGTGACTCCAATGGACACGGTGACGAGCATCCACAGGACGTTGTCCACGATCGTGTCCCCGATGACCGGTAGCGCCAGCACGAACGGGATGACGACCGTGACCATGTGGCGTGTGCGATCCGGCAGGTGCACGAGCGTGTTCTGCAGCAGCTGCAGCCGCGACTCTCGGCGGCCGGCGAGGCCAAGGTCCGCCACGTACAGGCGCCGGAACTCGGGTTCTGGAGCGAGGAAGGTCCACGCCAGCCAGACGCCAACCGTCAGCGAACCCGCGAAGAACAGATAGGTGGCCCAGCGATACCGCCGGTTCACCAGCCAGTAGAGGAAGAGCGCCGGCAGGAGCACGACGCCGGCCGTGCGCGTGAGCGCCGCCGCGATGGCGG
>JBDSVW010000115.1:0-8902 GCA_039927015.1 Gemmatimonadaceae bacterium
GGAGGATCCCGCTCACTCCCATCGCCTGCCTGAATGCGCCCGGCCCTTCCACCACCACCGCCGCCACCACGCCGCCCGGCAAGCCCTCGATTCCCACGGCAAGGGAGCCCGCGCGTGGAGTGGTGGACCCATCGTGACAACCGAGTGCCAGCAGCAGCACCAGGGACCCACAGTAACGCAGACGTCGGTTCATTCCACGGCGTAGTGAAGGGTGGGGCGCAGCTACCCGCCCGCCTTCAGCTTACGCATCATCCCACGTGCACGCTCGATGTCGGGTGATAGCGCGAGTGCTGACTGGTACGCGGAGCGAGCGCGACCGGAATCGCCACGCGCGAGCAGCAGGTTACCCAGCTCGACGAAGGCGTGCGGACTTCGCGGGTAGAGCTGGGTGTTCATCTGTAGCAACTCGACCGCCTTTGTGGAGTCGCGCCCGAGCGCAAAGCGTCCCAGCATGTCCACCATGCTCTCGGGCGGCAGCACGCGGTACCCCATCCGCCGCGAGATACCATCGAAATGCTCCGCCACGCTCGCCGGACGATCCAGGGCGCGCAGAAGGTTGAGCCGAAAGCCATCGAAGATGAAGCGCAGCGCATCGTACTCGGCGATGAGCGGCACCGACCCGTGATCGTCGGAGGGATAGTACTTGTACGCGTACCGTACGCCGGACCGGTTGTACGACTCCACGATGCTGTTGAACTGCAGCATGGAGTTGAAGTGCTCGTTGAACGTCGAGTCGTCGGGAGTGATCGTATTCGCCTGCGCCATGAACAGCGCGCGTCCCGCTGGAGCGGGCCGGTCGAAATACTCCCGTGCCTTCTTCAGCAGGAGCTGCTTGTCGTACCAGAGACTGGGATCGATGGCCACGTATGCATTGAACGTCTCCGGCATGGTGTACAGTGCGTTGATGGCCGTGATGCCACCCAGCGAATGCCCCACCAGCATGCGATAGGGCGCCGTGCGATACGCCGAGTCGATGTGCGGTATCAGTTCGCGCCTGATGAAGTCGAGGAACGCCGGCATGCCACCGCTGGTCTTGAACGCTGGACTCGGTGTCCCGCTCGGATCGGTCTCGACGTGCGACGGCGTGAGATCGCGCATGCGATCGGTATTGGGAATGGCGACGACGATCATCTCGGGCAATACGAATGTGCCGTTCACCCCCGTGCCGAGGATCTGGAGCAATCCCGTGACTGAGTGGAAGTGCGCGTCGCCGTCCAGCAGGTAGAGCACGGGATAGGACCTGGGCAGATACGTGCCGCTCTTGTATGAGGGCGGAGTGTACACCAGGTAGGGGCGCTGCTCCCTGAGCGTGGGCGAATAGAGGGAATCGGCCACGCCGATGGTCATCGCCGCGCCCCTGGAAGGCTGCGCCCGTACGACGAGCGGAAGCAGCAGGACGACGCACCAGCGCATGATCCCGGGCATGGGCTACCGAAGTTCGAGTGGAAAGGAGAGATCGCCTACGTTACGATTCCCGCGCTCTCCGAACCATCCCCGACCAGCCCTTTTCGCGAACTCGTGTCCCGCCCCTCCACTCCACTCGTCACCGACCTCACGCTCGCCCGTCGCCTCGAACGCGCGGAGGGCAGCGCCAACGCCGCATTCGTCGAGGCCCATGCGGCGCGCACGCCTTCGCTGGGCGCCGCGTGGGTCGATGTGAGCGGTACCTATGCCATGTTCGATGGCGTGGAATCGCCGATCACGCAGACCTTTGGACTGGGCCTCTTCTCACCCCCCGCCGACGACGATCTCGATGCGCTCGAGCACTTCTTCCATTCGCGCGGTGCGAAGGTGCATCACGAGGTGTGTCCGCTGGCCGACGTGGCGCTGCTCACGCACCTGTCGCGGCGCGGCTATCAGGCGATCGAGCTGAGCACGGTGATGGTCCAGCAATTGGAGACGCCGCCATCCGTCAGCACCCACCCCACGACGATCGTCGCACGAGAGGTTGCCGCGGACGAGATTGAGGCCTGGGTCGACGCATCCGCCCGCGGCTGGAGCGATACTCCAGAGGCCGCCGAGTTTATGCGCGAGTTCGGGCCCGTGAGCGCCTCGAGCCGGGGTGTCACCTGCTTCGTCGCGGAGCTGGACGGCGCCATCGTCGGTACCGGCGCGCTTGCCACGCACGAGGGCGTGGCACTGCTCGCGGGCGCGAGCACGATTCCGCAGTGGCGCGGACGCGGCGCGCAAACCGCGCTCCTGCTGTCCCGCCTCGCAGTTGCGGCTGAGCAGGGCTGTGACCTCGCGATGATGGCGGCCGCACCCGGCAGCACTTCGCAGCTGAATGCGGAACGGCAAGGCTTCCGTATCGCCTACACGCGCACCAAGTGGCAGCGCGCCTGACGGTCAGCGCCGACGCGCGATTCCGGCTCCCACCAGCGCCCCCGCCCCAGCCAAGGCGCAGCTGAAGAACGGCGTGATGGGCGTATCCAGATTGAGTACCGCGATTGGCGCGGCAATCGCGAATCCCAACACTCCGCCCAGGACGGCGAAGCGCCATGACTCCGGCGCAAGCCACTGCCACGCCGCCGCCAGTCGAACGCTGCCCAAGACCCCCAGCACTCCTCCCAGGATCGCGCCGGCGAAGAGAAAGGGCCGTCCGAGTGCTCCGCCCACGATCGACCCTAGCGTCGCGGACACGCCGGTGAAGAGCCACACGAAAACGAATGCTTTCTGAGCCTTCATGTCGCGCTCCTGGTCAGTCGGTGTGGCGCCACGGGTCTTCGCGGCGTCGGTGCAACGCGAATGCCGCACGACGCGGCTGTCTACTTCAGTCGGAGGTCGAAGTGGTCAACGGTGTCGCAAACCACCAGCGGTGACCCTCGTTATCGCGCGCCCCGTATTCGCGTTGCCCGTACGGCTGGTCGGTGGGCACGGCATCGATCTCCGCTCCCGCCGCCTTGGCCCGTTTGAAGTGGGCATCGACGTCGTTCACCAGCACCACGAGTCCGGCCCCTGCCATGTGCACCGCACGAGGTGAATCCATCTGGTGCTCCGCCGTAACGCGATGCAGCCAGATTACCGCGTCGCCCGCCCGCACTTCGCCGTGCACGGGCTGGCCCTCACCGTCACGATCCACCCCCCCGCCTTCGAAGCCGAATGCGCGGACCAGAAAGTCGTGCGTGGCCTGGATGTCGCGGCAGACCAGGAGCGGAATAACTCGCGTGAACTCCGGCATGGTGGTCGCGCCCTCCCGGCGCGCCTAACGTGATTCCGAGGCGGCCCCGCCCCGTCGCTCCCTTCATCCTACGACACGTGACCGCCGGACGCGAGCCGGCCCGCAGGGGCCCGGAAGACGCGCTGCCTCACGCAGCGTCGTGCCGTGGGGTGGACGGGGAGGAGTCGCGCGCGCAATCCATCGGCCGTCACCTCCCCACACGCCGATCCGGGCCTATACTTCTGCGTGGACGGCGACCGATCCACGGCCGCCGACGTGCCCTCCGATTCCCCCGAGTCCCATGCGACTGCTTCGCGCCGCCCTGATGCTCGCCGCGCTTCCCTGCACGCTTAGCGCGCAGGCCTCGCCCCCGAAGCCGTACCAGTTCACCATCGAAGACTACGCCCGCGCCGAGCGCTTCCTGGGGCAGACGTCCAATCCCCTCGTCAGCGGCACCGCCAGTCGCCCGAACTGGCTCGACGATGGGCGCTTCTGGTATCGCGCCACGACGCCGGGCGGCAGTGCCTTCTTCCTCGTCAATCCCGCCAGGCGCACACGGGTGCCCGCGTTCGATCAGGTGCGACTGGCCGCGGCGCTCAGCGCGTCCACGGGCGCCATCGTCGACAGCGACCGCCTGCCGTTCCAGTCCTTCGAGCTTGCCGCGGACGGCAATTCCATCGCCCTCGCCATTCGGGATCAGCGCTGGACGTGCAGCCTCACCGCCTACACCTGCAGCAAGGCGGCCGGTCCGGCGGCAGCGCCGCCTAACTCGAGCGTATCCCCCGACGGCCGCTATGCGGTGTTCATCCGGAAGTTCAACCTGTGGGAGAAGGATCTCTCCACGGGGAAGGAAAGCCAGCTCACGACCGATGGCTCGAAGGAATTCGGGTATGCCACCAACAACGCCGGCTGGACGCACAGCGACAATCCGGTGGTGACGTGGTCGAGCGACTCGCGGCAGCTGGCCACCTTCCAGCACGACGGGCGCGGCGTGCGCGACATGTTTCTTGTCTCGACGAATGTCGGTTCTCCCCGCCTCGAGGCATGGAAGTATCCGCTGCCGGGTGACTCCGTCATTTTCCGCATCAGCCGCGTGCTCATCGCCCGCGATGCCGACGGACGCCACGGGGTGACGCGCCTCAAGATGCCGCCCGACGCGCATCGCTCCACGGTGTCGGACCATATCGCGTGCGGCGGCGAGATCTGCGACGTGCAGTGGTATGCCGATGGCTCGAAGCTCGCCTTCATCTCCAGCTCGCGCGACCACAAGGAGGCGTGGCTGCGTGTGGCCGATGCCACGACCGGCGAGGTCCGCCAAGTGCTGTACGAGAAGAGTGCGACGCAGGTCGGCGACGCATCGCTCACCGAGAATCTCTGGCGCGTGCTGCCCGCGACCAATGAGCTCATCTGGTGGTCGCAGCGCGACAACTGGGTGCACCTCTACCTGTACGACCTCGCCACTGGTGCGCTCAAGCAGCGCATCACCACCGGTAACGGCAACGTCACCGACATCGTCCGCATCGACGAAAAGGCGCGACAGATTTACTTCACCGCGGTCGGCAAGGAATCCGCACGCGATCCGTACTTCAACCACCTGTATCGCATCGGTTTCGACGGCAAGGGACAGACGCTGCTCACGCCCGAGGATGCCAACCACGTGGTGACGGCCTCGCCCGAGGGGCGCTACTTCGTGGACTCGTATTCCACGCCCGACGTGCCGCCGGTCACCGTGGTGCGCGATGGCAACGGCCGCGTGGTGCAGACCCTCGAGCGTGCCGATGTTTCGCGACTGCTGTCGTCAGGATGGAAGGCACCAACCCCGGTGCGCATGAAGGCGCGCGACGGCACCACGGACATCTACGGCCTGATGTACACCCCGTCCACGCTCGACAGCACGAAGAAGTACCCGATCATCAACCACATCTACCCCGGACCGCAATCGGGCAGCGTGGGGCCGCGCAGCTTCGTTCCCGCGCGCGGTGACAATCAGGCGCTGGCCGAACTTGGCTTCGTGGTCGTGGAGATCGACGGCATGGGGACGCCAGGTCGTTCCAAGGCCTTCCACGATTTCTACTACGGCCGCATGGGCGACAACACCATTCCCGACCAGGTGGCAGGCATGAAGGAGCTGGCGCAACGCCACGCCTTCATCGACATCGAGAAGGTGGGCATCTGGGGTCACTCCGGCGGTGGATTCGCGACGGCCTCGGCGATGTTCCGCGCCCCCGAGTTCTTCGATGTCGGCATCGCCGAGTCGGGCAACCACGACAATCGCAACTACGAAGACGACTGGGGCGAGCGCTACCAGGGCCTGCTCTCCCGTGACGGCACGACGGACAACTACACCGCCGAAGCCAACCAGACGTACGCGGCCAACCTCAAGGGCAAGCTCTTCCTCGTGCATGGCGCAATGGACGACAACGTACCGCCGTACAACACGACCCTCGTGGCCGACGCGCTCGTGAAGGCCGGCAAGGACTTCGACCTGCTGATCCTTCCGAACGCGCGCCATGGTTTCGGCTCCGACTCGCCCTACATGATGCGCCGGCGCTGGGACTACTTCGTGCAGAACCTGCAGGGCAACATCCCACCGAGGGAATACCAGATCGGCAAGCCGCGCGTGGTGCCGTGAGTGCGGGAGGGACGACGACCCCGACGACGACCCCGACGATGACCCCGACGACGACCCCGACCACGGCACGGCGCCGGCGCGCCGTGCCGTCGCTTCCAGCCCGCAGGATGAAGCGTGGGGACGCGTCGGCATGAAGTTGTGGATCGACGCCGACGCCGCGCCGCTGGCCGTGAAGGAGATCTGCTGCCGGGTGTCGGAGCGCCTCGCGCTGGCAACCGTGTTCGTCGCGAACCAACGGTTGCAGCTGCCGGCTGGCTTCGCGCACTTGTCGGCCGTGCGCGTGGACGGGGGGCCGGATGTGGCGGATCAGTACATCGCCGAGCACGCTGAGGCGGGTGACGTGGCCGTGACCGCCGACATTCCCCTCGCGGCCATCCTCGTGCCCAAGGGCGTCGCCGTGATCGACCCGCGCGGCGAGACGTACACGACGGAGAGCATCGGCGAGCGGCTGGCCGTGCGCAACTTCATGGACGGCCTGCGAGGCGCCGGCGTGGAGACCGGGGGCCACGGCGCATACGGCGCGCGCGAGAAACAGGCATTTGCGAATGCCCTCGACCGGGCCCTCACGCGAGCGCGCGGGACCCGATAAGGACCCGATAAGGACCCGATAAGGACCCGCTAAGGACCCGCTAAGGACCCGGCGTTTCAAACCACGACCGGAGCCTGACAACGTCTCCCCTCGCGTCGTGTGGCGCCGGAATCGCCGTTCCCGGGCTGCCCAGCGGTGCGACATGCATCGCGGTGCATACTTAGGCATTTGCCCTTTGCAGTTTCAGGGCCTAACGTAAGGAAACCGCTCGACTCTCACTGTTTCCCATGGAGGACTTCATGCGAATTCTATCCGCCACGCTGGCCATCGCGCTGCTGGCCGGCTGCGGGCCCGCCGAGCAACCCGCTGCGGACTCCGCCGTCATGGCGCCCGCCCCCGTGGCGGCTCTCACCCTCGCCGACTTCGCGGGCACCTGGCAGAACACCGCCACGATTGTCGGCACGGAGAACCCGGTGCCCTCAACCCTCACCGGATCGGCGGATGGCTCCACCTGGACGACGACCCTCGAGGGACGGCCCGCCATTCCCACCACCGCCATGCTCGTGGGGGACAGCCTCATCACGCAGACCGAGGAATACGAGAGTGTTCTCCGCAAGGGTGTCATGGTATCCGTGCGCACCGCCGCCGTCATGCGTGACGGCATGATGATGGGCAACATGGTCGCCACCTAC
This sequence comes from Gemmatimonadaceae bacterium, assembly GCA_039927015.1. Taxonomy (GTDB): domain Bacteria; phylum Gemmatimonadota; class Gemmatimonadetes; order Gemmatimonadales; family Gemmatimonadaceae; genus SCN-70-22. The sequence continues at coordinate 7,011 of JBDSVW010000115.1, forward strand.
AAGACTCCAGCTGGCGAGGAGAAGGTGAACGGAACGATTCAGGGCACGAGAGCTCCATAGCCCCTCCACGAATCGTAGTTGTAGGAGAAAGAGGGTGGAGCCGCCCGCAAGCGGCCTCCACCCTCTCTCGTCTACCCGTCTACCCGTCTTCCCGTCTTCTCGTCTTCTCGTCTTCTGAGTTACGGCACCACCCCACACCCTGCCACCTGCACGCACCCCGGATCCAGCGGCGGCAAGTTGAGTCGAGCCAGCTCCTTGTTCACCGCCACCAGATCCGTCTTCCAGACGCGATCCAGCGTGTCGGTATACCCCTTGAGCTCCGTGCTCAAGATCGTGAAGATCTCGGGCATGTTGGTCGTGGGGCGCCCATCACCGCGCTCCGACATCGACAGCAGGTTCGCCAGCCGGTTGTTGACCCTAATGGGGAAGTTCAGCGGATCCTGGCCGCTCTGGTTGCGCACCTGATAGACGTTCTCTTCCACCACTGACGCGTTCGTCGTGAGCGTGGCACCGCTCGCCTTGAGCGCCGCATCGTCGTTGGAGCGCTTGAGTCGGTCCGTCAGCTGCGACTTCACTCGGCGGATGCCGATCACGGCCATATTCGCTTCCGTGGCCTTGTCGCGCACGCGCCGGCCAAAGGCGTACTGTGCGCGCAGGTCTGCCGCGGTGACTTCCGGCAGGTACGGATTGCGCTTGATGGTGATGGGCGCGCTCACCTTGCGCCCGTCGGCGGTGAGGCGCGCGGTGTAGCGACCCGGCGGCACCGCGGGACCATTCGTGCCCGCGCCCCAGAGAATCATCCCCGGGAAACTCTCGATGCCCTGCGCGCGCAGGTCCCAGTGCAACCGCTGGACGCCTGCCTCGACCGGCAGGTAGGTCGGCGCGCCGCGGCGCCCGCCGCTCGGGCGCGTGGAGTCGGGCTTCGTGGTATCGGGCTCGAAGCGGCGCAGCACCACGCCCGTCGAGTCGAGGATCTCCAGCACCGCGTTCTTCGGCGCGCTCTTGAGGTTCCAGCTCAGCGTGACGCCGCCGCCGGAGCGGATGCCCGCGGGCGGCGTGAACATGTGCGCTTCCTTCGCCAGCACGTCGTCGCCCGCCTGACGCAGCGGCGTGATGTTGTCCAGCACCCAGAAGCCGCGACCGTGCGTGGCGATCACCAGCTCGTTGCCCTCGACGATCAGGTCCGCGACCGGCACATCGGGCATGTTGAGCGACAGCGACTGCCACAACGCGCCATCGTCGTACGAGATGTACACGCCGTGTTGCGTGGCCGCGTACAGCAGTCCCTTGCGCGAGGGATCCTCGCGCACGGCGTGCACGTACGCATCGCCACGAATGCCGTGCACGATGCGCATCCACGTGCGGCCGTAGTCGGTGGTCTTGAAGATGTACGGCGCCATGTCGTCCAGCAGCGGCTTGCGCACGGAGATGTACGCCGTGCCCGAGCCAAAGCTCGACGCGTCAATCTGGCTCACCCTCCCGAAGTCGGGCATCTCCTTCGGCGTCACGTTCGTCCACGTCTTGCCGGCATCACGCGTGACGTGCACCAGCCCGTCGTCCGATCCCGTCCAGATGACGTTCGCGTCCGTCTTGCCCGGCCCGACGGAGAAGATCACCGCGTACACCTCGGGACCGTTCATGTCGCCGGTGATGGGGCCGCCCGACTTTTCCTGCGTATGGGGGGCGTGGCGCGTGAGGTCGCCACTCAGCACGCTCCACGTGCGTCCGCCGTCCATCGTCCGCCACAGCCGCTGCGACGAGACGAACAACATGCGCGGGTCGGCCTGCGAGAAGATGATGGGATAGGTCCACTGCCAGCGCTCCCGGATGTCCTTCGACGGCTCGCCCGAGTAGAACCAGGGATACGGGTTCACTTCCCGCGAGAGACCGGT
>JBDSVW010000116.1:0-22700 GCA_039927015.1 Gemmatimonadaceae bacterium
ACCGCGCGCGCCCAGTGGCGAGAGAATCCCCCGCGCGCGCGCCCAGTCGGCGGGAATTGGAAGGCGAGCCACAGTCCATCCGAGATAGCGCCGGAATCCTCCCCGGGCGGGTTCGGCGACGGCGTCCAGCCAGCCCGCTGCGAGCGGGGAATTGAGCAACGCCGCCAGCGCGGCGGCATCCTCGTCATCCCGGCAGCGCAGCACGTAGCACGTGTTGAGCGGGATGACGCGCGAGCCGCTGGGCAGAACGCTGGCGCGGGGACCGCGACTCATGTCCGCCCAGACCACACGCGGCCGATCGTTCGCGGCTCCCTCGAGCCGATGGAGTGACCACCATGGCGCGCCGGGGCGCAGGTCGCTTCGCCGCGAGAGTGCAGCGCGCCAGCGCGCCAGCCAGCGCGCGGTGAGGGGAGGCAGCGCGGCGAGGGCGCGGGAATTCACTCCGTGCGTCCAGATGAGGTGTTCGTCGGCGGGCGAGGGGAGCCAGCGTCGCGCGTGCTCGCCGCGCAACACGGGTCGTAGCATCGAGTCCTCCACGCAGCCGGTGCGGTCCGCGCTCTCGACGCACGTACCCTCGGCCGAGCGTCCCGACCGCCGCACGACGAACGCCGAGTTGAGCCCGCACTTCACTACCAGAATCGGCCGTCCCAGCCCCGAGTCGGCAAGCGGCGGGCCGGCAGCCGCAAGGCGCGCGAAGGCGGCGCGCGCCGGTGGCGGCAGGAGGAGCCAGGGCGCGCCGGGCGAGGCGTCGAGCGGGAGGGAGGGGCGCGGCATCGACCAGGTGACCGCCAGGTCGCGGCGATGGACGGCGACGTGCAGCACATCGTCTCCGGACGACGCCGGCACCCGCCCCCGCGTGCGGGCGACGACGAGCGAGGGATACACGGACGCGTCGAACGCTGCGGGCGCTTCCGACCAGTCTTCGAGCACGTTGAGCTCGAGGTGGTCGGTGAAGAGCTGACGGACACCGCCCCCCGCCAGGGAGCGCCAGAGCTTTATCGGCAGCAGCAGCGCCAGCGTGCCTCCGGGCCGCGTGAGCGCGACGCTCCGCTCCGCGAACAGTGCGGCGAGGTCCACTTGCGCGGCGAAGCCCGCGCCGGCGCCGGCACCCGCGGCGCCCCGCTTCCATGCCGCGTCGCGAAAGACGCGGAACTCCGCGCGCAGTGCCTCGCGTCGGTCGGCCGCGATGCGGTGCAGGCGCACCCACGGAGGATTGCCCAGCACGATATCGAACCCTCCGCCGGCCGCCGCGTCGGCGAAGTGCGAGGCGAAGGAAAAGGGGGGAGCCGCACCACGCTCCAGCGCGAGGCGGCTGGCACGCAAGGATCGAAGACGCACCCGCAGTGCGTCGCGCCGCGCTCGCTCGCCGCCTAAGGCACCGCGCCGGCCGCCGAACAAGTCGCGTCCGCGCGCCGTGAGCAGCAACTCGTGCCGTTCCTGTCGTGCGCCGTCGATGCGCCGGTCGATGTCGGCCAGCGCGGCGCGACGCTCGGCGTCGTCGAGCCGGCGCGCGAGCAACTGCTTGCGGTGTCCCGTGGCGCGTGCGTAACGATCCCGAAGCGCGGCGATACTGCCACGCCCGGCGGCCACGTCGCGCGCGCGCGTCGCGCCCGCCACCGCAAACACACCGCTCGCCAGGGTGTCGCCCACGCGCACGTTGCGATCGAGGTTCGGGAGCGGAGGCACGGCGGCCGGATCGTCCGTCTCGAGGTCGAGAATGGAGGAGAGCCAGAGGCGGAGTTCGCACAACCAGACCGCCACCGGGTTCACGTCCACGCCGAAGATGGACCGCGTGAGCACCGCCCGCCGGATGGCCGCGCGCGGCCTGGGGTCGCCACAGGCGCAACAGAGCTGCGTGATGCGCTCCAGCGCATGCACGAGAAAGGCGCCCGAGCCGCACGCGGGGTCGAGCACGCGCACCTCGGCGAGGGTGTTGCGTACGTGGCTCATCTCGCGCGCTGTGAGCGACGACGGGTCGGCCAGCCATTCTCGTGCGATGCGCGGAGTCGAGGGCGATTCTAACGCCTGCTCCAACGCCGCCTCCGTCACCCGGGCGACCAGCGCATGCGGCGTGTAGTACGCGCCGCTGTCCCGGCGCTCGCGCGAGGCCATGAGCGACTCGAAGGCACGGCCGAGCATCTCGGGGTCGATCGCGGCTTCGCTCCAGTCGGCCTGCTCCTCGCGGGTCGTGAAGCGATAGCGCGTCAGGACATGATCGAACAGCGTGCCCACTTCGTCATCGCGAAAGCGAAGGCCTCGATAGCGGCGTTCGAGCGGTGAACGTGAGAAGAGCCCTCCATTCAGGAAGGGCACGCGACCGAAGGCACGCGCGGCTGGCGCGCGGCGGGACGCGGGGGTGTTGAGCGTGCCGAAGAAGAGCGGCTCGAGCAGGCGCCGATGCACGTCGCCACCGGTCGCCAGCGCGGCATCGACACGCCGGACCAGGAAGTCGGCGTCGCCGTCGAGCCAACCTCTGGATTGCAGGAACGAGAGGAAGAGCAGGCGGGACGACGCGAGGATGGCGAGTTCGCGCCGCGCCTCCGATGGAGCCTTGCCGAGCGCTCCCTCCCCGAGCGCGAGGATTGCGCCTTCGAGGGCGCGATAGAAGCGATGCGAGAGGGCGTCGCGACCCATGATCTCGCACCATCTCGCATGCACCAGTGCTTCCTGCCCGTCTGCTGCAGCCGCCAGCGCCAGCACCGTCTCGACGTCGCTGTCGAGCACACGGGCGGGATCGAGCACCAGCGCCGAGACGCGAGGGCGCAGGCGGTCGGCGTGCCAGGCGGCCACCGCGGCGGGCCCCCGTGCGCCGCGCGCCGTCAGCAGCAGCCAGAGCTGGTGTGGAGCGCGCGCCGAGAGCCTGGCCGCCATGCGGCTCACGAAGGGGCGGATGGCCTCCTGCGCGGGACACTCCACGAGCAGTGCCCGCAGCACCCCTCGGCCTACCAGAAGTCGCGCGGGCGATCGCGACTCCGTCGTGCCCAGCGCACGCGCGAGCGTATCCCCCAGTGCGACTGGCGCCGCGGTGAAGCCGAGGGCATGCGCGAGCCGCTCGAGGGGCGTACCCGGGGAGAGGTGGTGCAGGAGGTCGAAGGTCGCGCGGCGCGTGAGCACGACGACATGCTGCGTCCTGTTGGCGCGAACGCCGGTACCGCGACCGTGCGCGGGTGACCAATTCGGTGCGCTGCCTGGCCGCCGCCACGCTCGGCGTGGCAGCCGTCGCCCCCCTCGCAGCGGAGCGGCCCGAACGATAGTATCGGGGGGCCGACGTGAATCCCCCTCAATCGTCCGCGTGCCGATGTCGAATTCCCGCTCTGGATTCGCTGACCTCTTCCAAGGCGTGATTGCGCGCCTCATCGCGTACTACGCCGGGCTCACCGCCATCGTCTGGGTCACGTGGACGCTGCTCTCCACCGGCTCCCGTGCGCAGGTGGCGGAGGCACTCGGCCCGATCCTGGGAACCGGAGGGGCCAGCCTCACGCCGACGCGCGGTTCAATCTTTGCGGCTGCCGGGCAGTACGAGGGCTTGCCGCCACAACTCGTGACGCTGCTGGTGGGCGTTGCCTGCGTCGCCGCCGTGCTGCTCACGCTCCCGGTGTCGTGGGTCTACATGTACACGCGCCAAAAGAAGGGCTACTCGCAGTCTGTCGTGCATACACTCGTGCTGTTGCCGGCCGTGGTATCGGCGGTGGCGGTACTGGTGCGCAACAACATCGCGCTCGCGTTTTCGCTGGCCGGTATCGTGGCGGCGGTGCGCTTTCGCACGACGCTGGAGGACACGCGGGATGCGGTGTACGTCTTCGTCGTCAGCGCGCTGGGGCTCGCGTGCGGCGTACAGATCGAAGTGGCGATCGTCCTCTCGTTGTTCTACGTTGTACTGGCACTCGTGCTTTGGAAGACGGATTTCGCGCGCACGCCTCCCGCGCTGGAGGGCAAGCGCGCCGAGCAGCATATGCAGCGGGCCATCGCCATCGCGAACCGCACCAGCCAGTTTGTCGCCCGACTCGATCGTGAGATCCTGGAGACCCTGGCCCCCGAGCAGCTGGATGCGCTGGCCGGCCGTGTGAAGAAGCGGCGGAAGGAGATCGAAATTTCCGGGGACGACGAGGAGGAGGAGGACCGGCCGAAGTTCGAAGGTCGCCTCACGATCCACCTGTCCGGAGACGACGATGCGCGGTCCGCCGTCGAGAGCATACTCAGCGAGCGCGCGAAGCGATTCGAGCTGGTGCGCAGCGAGTCCGAGGATGGCGAAACGACGCTCGTGTACGCCGTGCGGCCCCGGAAAGGGATTCCGCTGCGCGAACTCGCCGAGATCGTCGAACGGGAAGGACTTCCCTTCGTGGCGCGGGCCACGGCTGAACAGTGGATCTGAGGAGGCGTGACATGAGAGGACGATGGCCGCAACGCTTCATTCCCTCCTTGCTGGCCCTGATGATCGTCGGGGTCTCACTGTCGGGCACCGCGGCCGCGATGCCGCACGCCGCGCCGCAGGACACGGCGAAGGCTGGCAAGTCGGCGAAAGGTGGAGACGCCGGCGAGGCCAAGGTCAAGAAGGAGAAGAAGACTCGCACGCCCGAGGAAGAGGCGAAGCGCACCTCCAAGCGCGCGGAGAAGGCAGAAAAGCTGCCGCTCTTCAACTCCCTCCAACCGTTGGCGTTCTCGCTCATCGCGAACTTCGGCGATATCTCCAAAGACCGCGATACGCTGAGCAAGAAGCAGTTCGACGGAAAGATCGTCGTGAAGGACGACTCGGGCGCCGAGCGCATGATTCCCGTGAAGCTCCGCACGCGCGGGCACTTCCGCCTGATGTCGCGCAACTGCCGGTTTGTCAACATGCTCGTCAGCTTCCCGAAGAAGGAGACGAAGGGCACGCCGTTCGACGACCAGAAGGATCTCAAGCTCGGAAGCCACTGCCAGAACGATGGCCGGTACGAGCAGTACCTGCTGAAGGAGTATCTCGCCTACCGACTGTACCACCAGGTCACCGACGTATCGTTCCGGACCCGGCTTTCGACGGCGACGTACGTGGACGCCGAGAGCGGGCGCACCCTCGAAACGAAGCCTGCGTTCTGGATCGAGAACGAGGACGATGTGGCCGCGAGATCCGACGGTGAGATGAAGACGCTGCGACGCGCCCTGTTCGACGATGTGGATCCGGAGGCGCTGGACAACATGCTCATTTATGCCTACGCCATCGGCAACACCGACTGGTCCGTTCACGCACTGCATAACGTGCGGCTGATACGGCAGGACAACGGCACGGTGCTCACGGTTCCGTATGATTTCGACTTCTCCGGTCTCGTCGACACGCACTACGCGTCCACGGACCCGAGCCTTCCCATTCGCGACGTGCGGCAGCGGCTCTATCGCGGCGCGTGCCGAACCCCTGAGGTGATGCAGGAGCGGCTCGAGCTCTGGAGAACACGCAAGGATAGCGTGCTTGCCGAGGTGGACCACCTGCCGGGACTGGACGGCCGCGAGGCGCGCCATGCGAAGGAGTACCTCGGGGAGTTCTTCAAGACGATCGCCAGTCCCCGCGACGTGAAGCGTGACCTGATCGACGGCTGCCTCAGCAAGCCGGGTGCCTGACGACCCGAGGCCGTGGCGTTCTCCCGCGCTCGCGGGGGAGCGCTACGGCCGGTCGGTGGGCGGCGATGCCGGCGGCCGCACGTCGTAGGTGCGACCCTTCCACTGCACGCGGTCGCCCCGCCGCACGGCCGACAGCGCGATATACAGGTAGATGACGGCGCCGAGGGGAAAGAGCAGCGCGTAGGGCAGGGCGACGCGCATGCGCCACGACACGCCGGCAAACCAGGTCAGGAGGGCCGCCGAAGCCACGGCGCCGAACGCAAGGGTACGCCCTCCGGCGACGCCCGTCGCCACCGCCACCAGCGCGAGCGGCGGAAGCAGCGCCCAGAGGGCGGGCAGCGGCACGAGCAGCGGGAGCAGCGGGGACGTGAACCGCCCCGGCGGCAAGGTCTCTCGGCCGGCGGCATACACGTTCTTCCCCCAGCCCGCCACCAGCTCACGCAACGACCCGTACATCCGTGTGGACATCTGGCGCATGCCTAACGTGAGCCGCGTGCGGTAGCCGGCGGCGAAGAGTTCCTGGGCGAAGGCGAGATCCTCCGCGGCTCGGTCCCGCACGCTCGCGTGGCCGCCGAACGCGTCATACGCCGACCGCCGAAAGGCGAGGCACTGGCCGTTGGCGATCTTGCCGTAGCGACTCGATGAGCGGTTCACCGCGCCGGGCCCGCCGAAGCGCTGGGCGAGCACGGGAAAGACGAAGGGTTGGGCGACGCGCTCCCAGAAGGTGGCCGCCTCCTGTTCGCCGGTCACAGAGAGGAAGTCATCCCCGTGGCGCGCCATCGTGTTCACGATGCGCGCATGCAGGTCGGGGGCATGGCGGACGTCGGCGTCAGTGAACAGCAGGATGGAGCCGCGGGCGTGGAGGGCGCCGTAGTCGCACGCCCACTGCTTGCCTAACCAGCCGGACGGCAGGGGAGGCGGGCACACCACCGTGAGGCGGGGGTCGTCGCCGGCGGCGTCGCGCGCGAGCGTCGCTGTGCTGTCGCCGGAGTGGTCATCCACCACGACGACGTGCAGCGCGGGATAGCTGGACGACAGGATCGACCGGATGCAGTCGGCGATGTGCTGCGCCTCATCCCGCGCCGGGACAATGACTGACAGGAGCGGGGCGGGCTCCGGCGGCTCCGGTGGGACGTCGTCGAGCGACGGAGAATTCCTCCATCGCCATGCCGACGCCGCGATCTGCAGCCACCACGGGGCCGCCCACGCCGCGCCGGCCGCCCACTCAGCGCCCGTCACACGACCTCCTCAGCTGGACGTCACCGCGCACCGCTGCCGCTCAGGTCACGAGCACGGGAGCGGTCTCCTCCTTCTCCCCGCGGCGCAGCACCACGGCGGCCATCATGTCGCCGGTCACGTTGGTGGTCGTGCGAAACATGTCGGGAATAGTGTCGGCCCCCAGCAGGATGCCCATCCCTTCCACCGGAAGTCCCGCCGCCATGAGCACGGGCACCATCACGATGATCGAGCCCGCGGGAATGCCGGGCACGGAGAACGTCGTCAGCACCACGGTCAGCACAATGGTGGCGAGTTGCGATGGCTGGAGCGCGATGCCGTAGAGACGCGCGATGAAGGCCACGCCCACCACGAGCCCGATGGCACCTCCCACCCGGAAGGTGGATGCGGCCAACGGAAGGAAGAACGACGATATCTGCTCCGGCAGCCGCAAGCGCGTGCGGGCGCTCTCCATCATGGCGGGCAGCGAGGCCAGCGACGAGCGGGCGCTGAAGGCGACGGCCTGCGCCGGCAGGCAGGCGCGGGCGAACTCGGCCAGCGAGACGCGGCCGAAGACCGCTGCCACCGGATAGAGGAAGAGCAGCGCGAACAGCACCAGCATCACCGCGGTCACGATGATGTACCCGACCAGCGCACCGGCCGCGGAAATACCCAGCTTGGCGGCGAGGGCCACAGAGAGCGCGAAGACACCAATGGGAGCCGCGGCCAGCACCCAGCGCACGAGAATGAGCGAGGCGTCGGCGACGCCCACGAAGAAACGCTGCATCAGGGCGCGCGATTCGCCCCTGATCTGGGTGATGGCGAGGCCGAACATCACCGAGAAGACGATGAGGGGGAGCATGGCGCCGTCGGCCGCCGCCTTCACCGGGTTCACGGGCACCAGGTCGGTGAGCCACTGGGCGAAGGAGGGAATCTTGCTCACGCTCTCGCCGGCGGCACTGGCGGCCGAGGCCCCGCTCTTCTGCAGCGAAGCGATCGCGGCGGCGTCGAGGGGCAGCATCGCCATCAGTGGGGGCGCGACCAGCACCGCGAAGACGGCTCCCACCGTGAGCACGATGAGGAAGAGGACCAGCGCCCGCGATCCGATGCGGCCGATGGTGCGCGCGTCGGGAGCGGAGGTCACGCCCACGATGATGCTGCCCACCACCAGCGGCACCACCGTCATGCGAATGGCGTTGATCCAGAGGGTTCCCAATGGTTCCAGGAAGGGAACGATCAGCGACAGGGTCGGGTTTTGCGCGAGTGAGATGCCGATTCCGAGCAGCATGCCCGCTACGAGCGCGATGAGGACTTTCGTTGTGAGCGACACGCGGCCAAACTACCGTTCGGGCGAACGCCACGCGAGCCAATGGGGTGCGCGGGTGTCCCGCCCGCCTGCGCCGCCCGGCGCAGGCGAAGGTGGACTGTCTGGGAGACGCAACGATGGCGATCAAGACGGCGACGGACCTGATCAACGAGGCGAAGGGACGCATCACGCAGGTGACGCCGCAGCAGGCCATGCAGACCCGGACGGAGCATCCGGAGACGGTGCTGCTGGATTGCCGCGAACCTAACGAATGGAACCTCGGGCGGGTGCCGGGGGCGCTGTTCATTCCGCGCGGCATTCTGGAGTCGAACATCGAGGCCGCCGTGCCGCGCGACCGCAAGCTCGTGATCTACTGCGCCAGCGGCAATCGCTCCGCGCTGGCGGTGGAGACGCTGCAGCAGATGGGCTACACCGACGTGGCCTCCATGAGCGGTGGCTTCCGCGGCTGGGCCGAGGCCGGTGGAGATATCGAGGATTAGGGCCGCGCGCCGTCCTCCCGATTCGTGGCCGGCCACGCCGGCGGCCGCAATCGGCGGAGTCGTGCATGGCTGAATCCCTCCTGCTGAACCCCGTGCTGCGCCGGCTGGCCAACGCGCTGGCGACGCGCCAGGCGGTGCCGGCCGACACGGCGGGCGATCCCGCGCGCGCCGCGGTCGCGATAGCACTGCGCCCGGCGTCGGACGGCGATCTGGAGCTCCTGCTCATCGAGCGGGCGGAGCGCGAAGGCGATCCGTGGAGTCGGCAGATTGCGCTGCCCGGCGGACGCTGGTCGCCTAACGACGCCTCCCTGGTCGGTACCGCGTTCCGCGAGACGTGGGAAGAGACGGGCCTGGACCTCGCCACGCACGCCAGGCTGCTCGGTACCCTCGACGAACTGCGCCCGCGCACGCCGTCCCTGCCGCCCATCATCGTCACGCCCGTGGTTGCCGCGCTGCCGGTCACCGCGGGTGAACTGGTACTGAGTGACGAGGTCGCGGACGCGTTCTGGGTCTCGCTGCGTCGCCTGGCCGACCCGGACACCTCCCGTGAAAGCGAAGTGCAGGCCCGCGGCGAGACGTGGCGCGTGCCAAGCTTCGTCATTGGCTCGCACGTCATCTGGGGAATGACCGAGCGGATGCTCCGGCAGCTGCTAACCCTCGCGCAGTAGCACAGGCCCAGCAGTACGCGGCCCAGCAGTACGCGGCCCAGCATCACTCGGCAGCATCACAGGGCAGACGCACAGGGCAGCAGCACAGGGCAGCAGCACAGGGCAGCAGCACAGGGCAGACGCACAGGGCGCCAAAGCACAGGGCGCAGTCGCGCCGGGTCGCGGCCCAGCGCCGCGCATATCCGCTCGGGTGCGCAGACGCTACATTCTGCGCGCCAGCATTGGCGTCTTCCGCCCCCGCCCGCCCCGTGACCATCATGCTGCGATTCCGTTCGGTCGTCCGATCATGTCGTGCCATTGCGCCCGCCCTCCTGCTCGCGCTCCCCGCCACCGCGGTTGCGCAGCGCGTGGACCTGGCCGCGTTCGACGCGTACGTGAGCAAGGGCGTGGCCGAGTGGGGCATTCCCGGCCTTGCGATTGCGATCGTGCAGGACGATTCCGTGGTGTTCGCGAAGGGGTATGGCGTGCGCGCCGTGGGCCGTCCGGAGCGGGTGGATGCGCACACCCTGTTCGCCATCGGCTCCACGACCAAGGCGATGACCGCGCTCGCGCTGCTCATGGCCGCCGACGATGGCCGTCTCGCGCTCGACGACCGCGTGCTGCGCTTCCTGCCCGGGTTGCAGCTGTACGACCCGGGAATGACGCGCGAGTTCACGGTGCGGGACCTGCTGACGCATCACACCGGCCTGCCGGGGTCGGACCAGCTGTGGAGCGGCGGCGACTACGACGTGCAGGAAATCATCCGTCGCATGCGCTTCCTCCAGCCCGCCGCGTCGTTTCGCAACCGGTATGCGTACCAGAACGTGCAGTACGCCATGGCCGGCGAGGTGCTACGGGCTGCGACAGGTTCGCCCTGGAGTGAGGTGCTGCGCGAGCGCATCTGGTCTCCGCTCGGCATGCGCGAGACCGTCCCCACGCTGGCGGCGACCACCAGTCTTCCCAATGTGGCCGCGCCCCACATGAAGCTCGATGACCGCGTGCAGGTTGTCGCCAACCGGCCCGTGGATCCGGTGGCTCCGGCGGGGTCCGTGTGGTCCAGCGTGAGCGACATGGCGCAATGGATGCGATTCGTGCTCGACTCCGGCCGGGTGGGCGGACGACGGCTCGTCTCCGAGCAGAAGTTCGGCGATTGGCTGTCACCGCAGGTGGTGGTGCCGAAGGATGCGTTCTATCCCACCACCCGGCTCACGCGTGCCCACGCCGTGACGTACGGGCTGGGATGGTTCATGCACGACTACGCGGGCGACGAAGTCATCATGCACACGGGAAGCATCGACGGCATGAGCGCCATCATCGGTCTGGTGCCCGACCGGCGGCTCGGCGTGTATGTGCTCGCGAACCTCGACCACGCGGAGTTGCGGCACGCGCTGATGTATCGCGTCTTCGATCTCTACGCTGGCCGCGCGCCCCGCGACTGGTCGTCGGAATTGCGGGCCCTGTATGGCGATCTGGAACGACGACAGGCGGAAGCGCAGCGTGCGGCGCTGGCCTCCCGCGTGACGGGTACGCGGCCGTCGGTGCCGCTCGAGCGCTATGTAGGCACGTACGCCGATTCGCTCAACGGCGTCGTGCGCATCACGATGCAGAACGGCGGTCTACGCGCCGCCTGGGGCCGCAGCCTTTCGGGCCCGCTCGATCACTGGCACTTCGACACCTTCATGGCCCGCTGGGACGATCCCCGCGCGGCGCCGCAGCCCGTCACCTTCCGTCTCGACGCGTCGGGAGCCGTGGCCGGGGTGTCCTCCGGCGGCGCCGACTTCGGGCGCGCGCCCGACGCCCCACCACGTTAGGCGGCGTGGCCCTCGTCCCGTCCCCTCGTTCATCCGCACTTCCAAGGAGCACCTGATGATTTTCCGCCCTCACGCGATCGCCGTCTCGATCGCCGTCTCGATCGCCGCCTTCACGCTCGCGGCCGCCGTGCCGGCACAGACGCCGGTCAAGCCGGGATGGCAGTGGTCGTACGACTCCGTCGTCACGGTGGTGAACGCGGTGCGCGCCGGGCGCAACTTGCAGCCCAAGTCGTGGCCGAATGCCTCACGCGTGGCCGTGCTGCTGTCCTTCGATTTTGACAACGAGACGGTGAACCTGCGCTTCGGCGAGCCCACCGTCGGGGGCCTCTCGCAAGGCGAATACGGCGCCCGCGTCGGCCTGCCGCGCATCCTCACCCTGCTCGACGCGAACCGCATTCCTGCATCGTTCTTCGGGCCGGCCGTGTCGTTCATGCTGCACCCGGAGAGTGTGGGCCAGATCAAGAAGTCGGGCCGGCACGAGTTCGGCATTCACGGGTGGATTCACGAGATGAATACCACGCTGCCAAGGGAGGTGGAGCGCGACCTGTTGAAGCGGGCGCTCGACTCGCTCACCAGCATCACCGGCAGCCGGCCGGTTGGCTACCGCGCCCCGTCGTGGAATTTCTCCCCCAATACGCTGAGCATCCTGCGCGAGCTGGGCTTCATGTACGAGAGTTCGATGATGTCCGACGAGCGGCCCTACGAGCTTCTGCAGAACGGGGAGCCCACCGGCATGGTGGAGCTGCCGGTCGAATGGATCCTCGACGATGCGCCCCTGTTCAACCCGCAGGGCAATTCGTACTCCTCGCCGCGGGACGTGGCGCAGGTCTGGATCGACGAGTTCGACAAGGCGTACGAGGAGCGCACGATGTTCCTGCTCACGATGCACCCGCACATCAGTGGGCATCGCTCGCGCATCAAGGCGCTGGAACTGCTCATCGCGCACATCAAGACGAAGCCCGGCGTCTGGTGGGCCACCCACCGCGAGGCCGCCGAGTACGTGCGACAGCAGGCCGGGATGAAATGAGGTGGCGCGTATTGCACCGGACGCTGTGGCTCGTGAGCGTGCCGGTGGCCGGTATTGCCGCCGGTGCATGCGTCGCGCAGGCGCAGGCCGCGTCCCGCGTGAAGGCGCAGGTGACGGCGGCGACTCGTGAGATACGTGCGGCGCGCGAGCGGTCGAATCGCGCCATCGCGGAGCACGACGTCGAGGACATCGTGAGGGAGATGATGCCCGATGTCCACGTTGTAACGTCGGCGGGAACACAGCTCGCGGGAGTCGAGGCCAATCGCGCCAGCTTCGCCGAACGCTTCCAGGCGAAGCCAGACGTCTCCTTTCGTCGCACCCCCGACATCGTCGCGGTCTACATGGCGTGGGGAATGGCGTCGGAACTCGGGCGATGGGTCGGCACCTGGACCGATCCCGATGGCAAGATCCGCATCAGCGGGTCGTACTTCGCCAAGTGGCAGAAGAGCGGCACGACCTGGCGCATCCAGTCGGAGACGTACGTCCCGCTGCATTGCGAGGGCGGCGCCTACTGCCGCGAGCGTCCACTCGGTGTGCCCGGGCCAGATTCAGCCTCGGCTCGACGATAGCGCAGCCAGAACGCGCCCCGCCGCGAGCCCGCAGCGAGTTCAAATGCGGTCCGCGAGTGCCCCGCGTCGCCCCGCTCGCGCGTTTGCACGCGTGACTTGCCACCCTACGAGGTGTCGCCTTAGGTTTAGGCTGGCCTAAAAATGAAGTTTCTCGCTGCGAACTCGAGAAACGGGCCTCTCTCCATCGAAATGTGATGAGCACCCCTCTCGCTCCACCTCCGTCCAACGGCGATTCGTCGGGCGACGCGCCGGTCGTGCACGATCCCGAGTCGGGATGGCGCCGAGCACGCGTTGCGCCCTCCCTCGCCGAAGTCCATCGCACGATTCCGGTGCATGGGCTCAACTGGTGGAGGAAAATGCTGGCCTTCGCCGGGCCCGGATACCTCGTGGCCGTGGGCTACATGGATCCCGGCAACTGGGCCACCGACCTGGCCGGTGGTTCGCAGTTCGGCTACACGCTGCTGAGCGTGATCCTCATCTCGAACCTGATGGCGGTCCTGCTCCAGGGGCTGGCGTCGAAGCTGGGCATCGTGACGGGCCGCGATCTCGCGCAGGCCTGCCGAGATCACTACAGCAAGCCCGTGTCCTTCGCGCTGTGGGTGTTGTGCGAGATCGCCATCGCCGCCTGCGACCTGGCCGAGGTGATCGGGACGGCCATCGCACTCAACCTGCTCTTCGGCATCCCCATCACGTGGGGTGTGATCATCACCGCGCTCGACGTCCTGCTGGTGCTCTACCTCCAGAACAAGGGCTTCCGCTACCTGGAGGCGCTGGTCATCACGCTGCTGATGGTGGTCGGATTCGCCTTCCTCTTCGAGATCTTCATCTCGAAACCCGACATGGCGGGCGTGGCGAAGGGATTCATTCCCACGACGGAGATCATCACCAATCCCGCGATGCTCTACATCGCGATCGGCATACTCGGCGCGACGGTCATGCCGCACAATCTCTACCTGCACTCGTCCATCGTGCAGACGCGCAACTACGAGGAATCGACGGCGGGAAAGAAGGAAGCGGTGCGCTTCGCCTTCCTCGACTCCACCATCGCGCTCTCGCTCGCGCTCTTCATCAACGCGGCGATCCTCATCGTGGCGGCGGCAACGTTCCATCGCACGGGCAACACGCAGGTGGCCGAGATCCAGGATGCGTACCAGTTGCTCACGCCGCTGCTTGGCGTGGGCGTGGCGAGCACGGTGTTCGCGCTCGCGTTGCTGGCGTCGGGCCAGAACTCGACGCTCACGGGGACGCTGGCGGGCCAGATCGTGATGGAGGGATTCCTCAATATCCGCATGCGGCCGTGGCTCCGGCGCCTCATCACGCGCGCCATCGCCATTGTGCCGGCGGCGATCGTGGCCATCTTGTACGGGGAGAGTGGGACGGCCCAGCTGCTCATCCTCAGCCAGGTGATCCTGTCGTTGCAGCTCTCGTTCGCGGTCTTTCCCCTGGTGATGTTCACGTCTGACAAGCAGAAGATGGGACCGTTCGTCAATCCCCGGTGGCTGAAGATCATGGCCTATGGCGTCGCCTTCGTGATTGCTGCGCTCAACATCTGGCTGCTCGTGCTGACCGCACGGGAGTGGATGGGCTGATGTACCAACGCATTCTCGTTCCGCTCGAGCACACGCCCACGGACGCGTGCATCCTGGACCACGTGAAGCAGCTGGCGCGGCATTGCTCGGCGGCGCTGGTGCTGATCCACGTGGCCGATGGCTGGGCCGCCCGCAATATCAAGCACCTCAAGCTGCGGGACTCCGAGGAAATCAAGGACGATCGCCAGTACATCGAGCGCATCGCCACTGAGCTCGTGGCGGAGGGGCTGCGCGCGGAGGCCGTGCTGGCCACGGGCGATCCCGCGACGGAGATCACGGCGGCCGCGGTGCGCGAGAAGTGCGACCTCATCGCGATGGCGACGCACGGCCACAAGTTCATCGGCGACGTGATTCATGGCAGCGTGGCAAGCTCGGTGCGGCACGAGACCTCGATTCCGGTGCTGCTCGTGCGTGCGCGCCACGACCGCTCGTGAGCGTGGCATACCGGCGTAAGGTGTGCTCCCACCCGGCGAGGCGCCGGTGAGTCCGCGCCGCACTGTTTCGTCACGCTCCGCACAACCGGCGGCGCCTCGCGACGAGGAGGCGCAACCGCCGGCGATGATGTCGCTCACCGCGCCGGTGGAAGACTATCTCAAGGCGATCTACGGCATCGAGCAGGGCGGGGGGGCGGCGGCCACGAACGACATCGCCGCCAAGTTGGAGATTGCGGCGGCGTCGGTGAGCGGCATGGTACGCCGGCTTGCCGACCAGGGCCTCGTGTCGTACGAACGCTATCGCGGCGTGCGGCTGACGGACGCCGGCCGCCGTGCCGCACTGCGCACCATCCGCCGGCACCGGGTGATCGAAACCTACCTCGCCATGGCGCTCGGTTTCCCGTGGGATCGCGTGCACGCGGAGGCGGAGCGCCTGGAGCACGCCGTGAGCGACGAGCTCGTGGACCGCATGGCCTCGGCGGTGGGAGAGCCGGAGACAGATCCGCACGGCCATCCCATTCCCACCCGCGAAGGCGTGATTGACGAGACGCGACATCTCACGCTTTCCGATCTCGCTCGCGGCCAGCGGTCGCGCGTGGTGCGGGTGAGTGACGAGGATTCGGAGCTGCTTCGCTACCTCGCGCGCATCGGCGTGCGGCCCGGCGTCACCGTGATGCTCGCCGACCGCGCGCCGTTCGATGGGCCGTTGACGCTCAGGATCGGCCGTGCCGAGTGCCAGGTGGGGCCGGCGCTCGCGTCGCGCGTGATGGTGGAACGGCTGCCCGACTGACCCCTGCGCGGCACAAGCGGCGAGGTGGCTGGAACGGGCGCTGCGCGTGCGCCGTTAGGATGACTGACATGCGACGCGCGATGCTCCTCTCCGGGCTGGCTCTCGCGGCCGCCTGGCCGCTGCCCGCGCGCGCCCAGCGCGCCGACTCGCTGCCGGTCGCCTCCCGCCTCCGCACCATCGCGATCGACGAGCGCATGGTGAGCGACCTCGGCCTGCGCCTGGGGGACACGCTGGAGGTGGCCGCCGCTCCCGGCGTTGCGGGTGACCGGGTGATCGTGGGGGCCGTGACCAGACGAACCGCCGATCCATCCGAGATAGCGCGTGCCGAGTACCGGGTACGGCTGCACCTCGACCAGCTGCAACGGCTCACCGGAGCGGATGACCGCGTGGACCGCTTCGCCGTGGCAGTCCCGGAGCCCCTCGTGGACTCGGCGCTGCGTTCCATCAACGCGCGCGCCTTCGGCTTTCGCGCCCATCGGTCGGCCGACGTGGCGGCCACGTCGTCCCGCACCTTCGCGGTCGTGTCGCGCTTCAACCGGGCGATTGGCGTCATCACCATCGTGGCGAGCGCGATCTTCCTGCTCTGCATCATGCTGCTCAAGGTGGAGGAGCGGCGCCGCGACGTGGCGGCGTTGCGGCTGATGGGCATCTCGCGGCGCACTGTGAATCGCGCGGTGGTGCTCGAGGCCAGCGGCATCGCCCTTTTGGGCAGCGGCGCAGGGGTGGCGTTCGGCTATGCCTCCTCCTTCGTGATCAATTGGTACTACCGCGGCGTGTACCGCACACCGCTCGCGTTCTCCATCGTCACGCCGGGCACGGTCGCTTTTTCCGTCGCACTCTCGCTCGTGCTGGGAATCGGGGCCGGGGCGCTCGCTGCCTACCGGCTCACCGGACAGCCCCCGCTGTCGCTCTTCGGCCGCTGATGCGTGCGGCACTGGCGCGGGCGAGCCTGCAACGACATCCCCTGCGCACGACACTCGCGGTGCTGGGTGTTGCCGTGTCGGCCGCCATGCTGCTCGACATGGTGATGCTCTCCACCGGCATGCAGGTGTCGTTCCGCGCCCTGCTGGTGCGCCAGGGTTTCGAGCTGCGCCTCACGCCCAAGGGCACGCTGCCCTTCGATACCGAGGCGCGCATTGCGGGCGCCAGCGCGGCCGAGTCGGTGCTGCGCACGCTGCCGGGGGTCACCGACATCTCGCCCGTGCTGGGCAGCACGCTGCACATTCTGCGCGGTGAGGGTGCGGTGGCCGTCTTTGCGTTAGGCATCCGGCCCGCGGTGCAGGGCGACTACGCGCTGGAGGCGGGGCACGACGCCAGCGCGGCGGACGCGGTGGTCGCCAACAGCGCGTTCCTCGAGAGGACGGGTTACCAGGTGGGCGACACGATCAGTGTTGCCGCGGGGTACGACGCGCAGCTGCGCACCTACACGGGGCGACGTCGCGTGGTGCTCGCCGGTCGCGCCCGATTCCTCTACCTTGCCTCCGCGCAGGCCGCGGCGGCCGTGCCGCTGAAGACGCTTCAAGCCATGCTCGGCGGCGCTGATGCCGATCGCGTCTCGCTGCTGATGCTCCGAACACGGCCGGGAATCGACGTGGAAGCGCTGCGCGCGTCCATCGAGCGCGCGATACCACGCACCACCGCCATCGCCACCGCCGATGCGGTGCGATCGGTGGAGGAGCGGCTGAGCTACTTCCGCCAGCTTGCGCTCATCCTCGGCACCATCAGCCTGCTGGTCGGCTTCCTGCTCGTGACGACGCTGGTGACGGTGAGCGTGCAGGAGCGACTCGGCGAACTGGCCGTGATGCGCGCCATCGGCGTCTCCCGCGCGCACATCGCGCAGCAGGTCATGCTCGAGGGGCTCGTCATCAGTGTGTTAGGCACGGGGCTCGGCCTCGGCCTGGGACTCGTGACGGCCGACTACCTCAACCAGATCCTGCGCGCCTTTCCCGGGCTGCCGGCCGCCATCGACTTCTTCGTGTTCGAGGCGCAGGCCGCGTATCGCTCCCTGGCCCTGCTGGTCGCGACCGCGGTGCTCGCGGGCGGATTTCCCGCGTGGCGGGCGGCTTCGCTTCCGATTGCGGCCACGCTTCGCACCGAGGCGGTGTCATGACGCGCGCCGTGACGTCCTGCCGTTTGACATTCCATGACTAACGCCGCACCTCCCCTGCTGCGCGCACGAAACCTGGCACGCGACTACCCGTTCGCCGGCGAAAGCGTGCATGCGGTGCGCGACGTGACGCTGGAGATCAAGGAAGGCGAGTACTGCGCCATCGTCGGACCCTCGGGATGCGGCAAGTCGTCGCTGCTCAACCTGCTGGGGGCCATCGACCGGCCCACGCGCGGCACGGTGGAAATCCGCGGCCGCGATGTGTCCGGCATGCGCGAGCGCGAGGCCACGAGCTTTCGCCTTCACAATATCGGATTCGTCTTCCAGCGCTTCTATCTCATGCCGATGCTCTCAGCCCGGGAGAATATCGAGCTCCCCATGGCCGAGGCGGGCATGCCGCGGCGCGAACGGCGGGAGCGGGCGCAATCGCTGCTGGCGTACGTCGGGCTCGGTGCGCGCGTCAACCATCGTCCGTCGCAACTCTCGGGAGGGGAACAGCAGCGGGTCGCCATCGCTCGTGCGCTGGCGAACCGCCCCGCGTTGCTGCTGGCGGATGAGCCAACGGGCGAGCTGGATCTGCACACCGGCCGCGAGATGATCGCCCTGTTCGAGCAGCTCAATGCAGACGGCACCACCATCGTGGTGGTGACCCACGACGAGGCGCTGGCCGGCGCCGCCCGTCGCGTGATTCACATGGTGGACGGGCGCATCGTGTCGGATGTCGCCAACGAACATCCCCCACAAGGCCAGTCGTCCCCATGATTGTCCTGCTCGCGCTCCGCACGCTCGTCCTGCGGCCGTGGAGAAGCCTCCTGCTGCTGTGCGGCTTCGGCCTGGGGGTCGGCGTGATGATCACGTTGCTCTCCATTGGCGACGCGATGGTCATGCAGTCGCGTGACCAGGTGCTCGTGGGCGGGGGGGAGGTCACGGTACTCCCCGACGGCGTGGACCTGGAGCTGCTCAAGACCGGGGGCGTGGGGGGCATGTGGTTCACCGTGCCCAATGCGCGTTTCGTCTACTTGCAGCTGCTGGCTTCGCCGCGCCTTGCGCCCGTCGTCCGCGCCACCGCGCCGCAGCTTGAGGGCAAGCTGCTCTATCTGCGGAGTCCGCGCATTGGTGAGGTGGCGGTGCGCGCCAGCGGCGAGATTCCCTCGGCAACCCGTGCGGTGGGCGGGGCGCACGCCGTGGCGAGCGGCGCGTGGGAGGACGATGAGGGGGACCGTCGCTGGCGCTCCCCCACCGCTCGCGAGCTGCGGCACGACATCGACCGCTTTCACGAAACGCCGGCGGGCGTGCTCAATCCCGACAGCTGGGCGGAGTGGCATTACTTCAACGTGCTCTCCGCCGATCGCCGGCGCTGGGCCTTCCTCACCTTCATGATCGGCGGGCAGGTGCCCAACGGTGCCTGGGGCGGGCAGCTCCTGCTGACGCTGCACGAGCAGGACGGGGTGACGCGCCGGTACTCCCGGCGCGTGGACGCGGCCAAGGTGCGCTACTCCACGCGCGACGCCGACCTCACCCTCGACGACGCGTATGTGCGGGTGCTGGAGGACGGGCGCTATGCCGTCCGCGCCCGAGTGCCGAACGAGTCGGGTGGTCCCGCCGCCGACGTGGACCTCGTGGTGTCCCCGGCGCCCGGCGCATACTTCCCCGGCGCATCGTTAGGTGCGGGCGATTTCGTGTCCGGCTATGCGGTGGCGGCGCTGCGGGCCGATGCCACCGGCAGCATCTGTGTCGCAGGCACATGTGAACGCTACGACAATGCCCAGGCCTATCACGACCACAACTTCGGCACGTGGCGCGGCGTCACGTGGGACTGGGGCGCGGCGCGGGCCGGCAGCTACACGCTGCTCTACGGCAAGGTGGTCGCGCCCGACTCCCTCGTGTCGGATGCGCCGCTCTTCCTCTACCTCGTCGATTCCCTGGGCTTCCGCGCACTCTTCCGGCCTCGCGAGATCCGCTACGAGGACGGGAGGACGCTGCGCGTCGCCGGGCGAACGTTGCGCGTGCCGTCCCGTGCCATCATGACGGATGTCCGTGGCGCCGACACCATCCGCGTGGAACTGGAGATCGAGGCCGCAGGTGCAACGGATACCCGCGGTACCCGTGCCGAGCGTGGTGAGAGCGGCGGGGACCGCGCCATCGCGCGCCCCTATTTCATCCAGATGAAGGGGCGCGCGCGTGTCTCCGGACGGGTGAACGGCACCCCCGTGACCGGCGCGGGTACCGGATTCTTCGAGACGTACCGATGACGGCCGGCGGGCAGAGCGGCGGCCGCCACTCCCTGGGCTGTGCGCGCACCGCAGCGCCTCCTCCTTGACACCTCGGTCCCGCACGCGCCCATTCCCCTCATGACGACCTCCATCCGCCTCGGCGCGCAGGGATGGAACTATGATGCCTGGGTCGGCCCCTTCTATCCCTCGGGCACCCGGAGCGCCGACTATCTCAGCATCTACGCCCGCGCGTTCAACACGGTCGAGGTGGACTCGACGTTCTACGCCATTCCACCGGTCAAGACGATCAGGGCGTGGGGGGAACGGGTACCTGCCGGCTTCACCTTCGCGCCCAAGCTGCCGCAGGAGATCACGCACGAGAACCGGCTGCGTCATTCGGAGGACCTGCTCGCCCTCTTCTGCGAGCGGCTGCAAACGCTGGGCGACAAGCTCGGCCCCATCCTGATTCAGCTCGGTCCCGATTTCGGGCCAGCCGAACTGCCAGCACTCGCCGCGTTCCTTCCCATGCTGCCGCGCGAGTTCGATTTTGCCATCGAGTTCCGCCAGCGCGGATGGATTCACGAGGGTATGCTGGCGCTGCTGGCGGAGCATCGCGTGGCCCTCACGCTCACCGACGCCCGGTGGATTCCGCGCAAGACGATGCTCGGGCTCGCCGACCGTCCCACCGCGGATTTCGCGTACATCCGGTGGATGGGCTCCAACCGCGAGCTGGTCGACTATTCCCGGGTGCAGGTGGACCGGTCGCGCGAACTGGGGGCGTGGGCGCAGGTGCTGCCCGGGCTCGCCAAGCGCGTGCGCACGGTGCACGGGTTCGTGAATAACCACTTCGCCGGGCACTCACCGGCTTCCTTGCGGGAGCTGCACGACCTGCTCGGCATGCCCACGGTCGATCCGGCCGACCTGGGCGAGCAGATGAGCCTCTTCTAGCGACCGCGTCGCTGGGTGGCGACCGTCGCCTAGATTTCGTGCATGCCCCGCAAAACGCTCGGATTCATCGTCTTTGCCCTCGTCCTTGGCGCCGGCTGCGTCCGCCTCGGCTTCTGGCAGCTGTCGCGGCTGGGCGAGCGACGCGCGCGCAACGCGGCGGTCGCGTCCCGGCTTCACTTGCCACCCGTTTCGTTCGCCCAGGCCACGCAGGACTCGGCCACCGCGCGCTTCCGGCAGGTGCAACTGGCGGGCCGGTACGACTACTCGCGCGAGCTCATCTACACGTCGCGTGCGCGCAGCGGCGCCCCCGGCGTCCAGCTGCTCACACCCCTTGTTGTCTCGCCGGACGAGCCGCCCGTGCTCGTCAATCGCGGGTGGGTGTACGCGCCCGACGGCATGACGGTCGACCTCTCCCAGTGGCACGAGGGTGACAGCGCTGTGGTAACCGGGTACGTCGAGCAGTTCACGCCTGCCTACGGCATGGTCTCGACCTCGTCCGTGACGCGCGCCGTGCGCCAGCTGGCGCGCGATTCCATCGAGGCGCGCCTTGGAGAGGGGGTGGCCCCCTTCATTGTGGTGCAGCGGCTGGGAAGCGACCAGCAGGGCGAGATACGGCATCCCTTTCGTGTGGACGAGCCGAAGCTGGACGAGGGGTCGCATGCGGGCTACGCCTTCCAGTGGTTCGCCTTCGCCACCATCGCCGTGGTGGGCGTGGGCGCGGTGGCCCGCAAGTCCGCGTCGGAGGCGAAGGCGCGCCCGCGCGCCTGACGCACCGGAGCGCCTGACGCACCGGAGCGCCTAACGCACCGGAGCACCTAACGCACCGGAGCACCTGACGCGCCGGAGCGCCTAACGCGTCGGCCGCTGCAGGAGGATCACGGCCAGCGCGATCAAGGTGCCCCCGATGAGGGTGGGCACCCGAATGGGCTGGCCGAGCACGGCGGCCGCGAGCAGTGCCGCGAAGAACGGCTCGACCGTCGCCACGATCGACGTCTGCACCGGCCCCAGCGTGGCAAGCCCGCGCATGAACAGAGTGAACGCGAACAGGGTCGACACGACGGCCATCCACGCAATGGCGCCGACGGCGCGTAACGGCAGCTGCCATTGCAGCTGTCCGCCAATCGCGCCAACCACGGCCAGCAGCAGCACGACCCCGATGGCGATGTAGAAGGTGGCCACCAGCGGGTCCACGCGCTGCTGCAGTCGCCCGAGCAGCGGGATGTACACTGCATACACCACCGCCCCGGCGAGCGCGAATCCGACGCCAAGCGGATGCAGCGTCTCGCCGCCGGGAAGCCCGATCATCACCACGAGCCCGGCCAGCGAGAGAAGCAGCGCGCCCGCGCGCCGCGTTCCGATCCGTTCGCTTCCGCGCACGGCGGCGAAGACGGCGACCCACGCCGGATACGTGTAGAAGAGAAACACCGCCGAGGCGGCGGAGATGTAGGCGAGGGCCGACAGGGCGAGCATGTTGATCAGCACCTGTCCGAAGCCGCACTGCACCAGCAGGGGTACGGCTCGCGCACGGCCGATGGAGAGGGCCCGCACACCCACGATCGGGGCGATGAGCATTCCCGCCAGGAGAAATCGCCCGGCGACGATGGTGGTGAGCGTGGTGCCGGCGCGCGTGGCCAGGACGGTCGCGATGGCGATGGACGCGAAACCGAACGATGCGCCCATGATCGCAAGGGTCGCCCACCCCGCCGTGAGCGGAGTCGTGGCATCCCGGGCCGTGCGCATCGTCATCCGATGCGCAGGATGCGCTGGGCGACGTTGAAGTAGATGAGCAGGCCCGTCACGTCAACGAGGGATGCCACGAAGGGTGACGAGGCGATGGCGGGATCGAAGCCGAGGCGCTTGAAGATGAGGGGCAGCATGGAGCCCACCACCGTGCCCACGAGCACGACGGCCACCAGCGACAGCGCGACGACGGTCGAGATGTCGTTCCCGTTCCC
>JBDSVW010000117.1:0-4001 GCA_039927015.1 Gemmatimonadaceae bacterium
CCAGGGCACGATCGAGGTCCTGGACACCCAGGCGAAGGCGGGCACGAGTATCATGGCGGCGCCTATCCAGTATCTGGGGATGGACGCGAAGGACATGAAGTACCGTTTTAACTGGAACGCGCCGATCATCTGGAGTCGGTGGGAGCCGAACACCTTCTACCATGGCGCCCAGTATCTGCTCAAGACCGCCGACTTCGGGCGGACGTGGACGGAGTCCTCACCAGACCTCACGCGCAACGAGAAGGAGAAGCAGGGACGTCCCGGCGTCCCGTACACCAACGAGGCGGTGGGCGCCGAAAATTATGGAACGCTGAGCTACGTGGCCGAATCCCCTCATGAGAAAGGCGTCATCTGGACCGGGAGCGACGACGGACTCGTTCAGCTGACGCGGGACGGCGGCGCGACCTGGAAGAACGTGACGCCCAGGGGGTTGGCCGAGTGCCTGATCAACGCGATCGAGCTGTCCCCGTTCGACAAGGGAACGGCCTATATCGCCACCACGCGGTACAAGTTCAACGATCATCGGCCGGGCCTGTACAAGACGACTGACTATGGCGCGACCTGGACGCGCATCGACGCCGGAATTCCCGATGGGGCGTTCACGCGTGTCGTGCGCGAGGACGACGTGCGGAAGGACCTGCTCTTCGCCGGCACCGAGCGCGGTGTGTTCGCGTCGTTCGATGGCGGAAAGTCGTGGGCGCCATTCCAGCTCAACCTGCCGACCGCGCCGGTGACCGATCTGCGGGTGCATCAGGGGAACCTGATCGCCGCGACGTCGGGGCGCGGCTTCTGGATCCTCGACGACCTGTAGCTCATCCGGCAGCCTCGCCGGGAGGCGGCGCCCGTGCTGCTCTACCAGCCGGCGCCCGCCTACCTGGTCAATGGGGGGAGCGAGTTGAATGGGACCAGCGCCGAGTTCAAGGGGAGTCACGTCTCCCGGGGGGTGAATCCGGCGACGGGTGTCGTGCTCTACTACCGGCTCGCCGAGGTGCCGAAGGACAGCATGGTCACCCTCGAGATCGCGGATGGGCGAGGGACTGTCATCCGGAGCTACTCGTCGCGCAAGGATGCGAAGGCGCGCAAGTGGGATGGCGGACCCGAAGTGGCGGCCGTGTTGCCTCGCGAGAAGGGGTTGAACCGTTTCGTCTGGGATATGCGGCACGCGACGATGCCGGGGGTTCCCGACGTCTACATCGAGGCAGGGTACGCCGGACACAAGGTGCCGCCGGGGCGGTATCGGGCAACGCTGAAGGCGGGTGACCAGGTGGTGACGACTGACCTGGAGGTGCGCGCCAATCCGCTCTACAACGTTTCTGACAACGATTATCGAGCATACGATGCGTTGATGTCGTCGATGCAGGGTGCGGTCACCACGATGCACGCGCTCATCAACTCCCTGCACGTGAAGCGGCTCCAACTCGACACGCTCGTGCGCACCCTGCCGGCGGGCGATCGGCATGCGGCGGTGCGGAAGGCCGCAGAGGCGCTGTCGGCGAAGATGAAGGCGTGGGACGAGGACATGGTGCAGCGCCGGTCGAAGGCGTACGACGACGTCGAGAACTTCCCGAACCGATTCACCGCCGACTATCTCTACCTGATCAACCAGACCGAGAGCGATCTGCCACGGGTGAACAGGCCGTCGCTCGACCTCAAGGCGACGCTCGACACGAAGTGGGCGGTTCTCAAGGCCCGCGCGGACGAGATGCTCGACAAGGACCTGCCCGCGCTCAATCGACAGCTGTGGGAGCTCGGGATCGGGGCGATCTGGCCGGAGTGAAGGTGGGCGCAAGGAAGATTTCTCAAGGGCAGTCGCAGGTCAATCTCACCTGGAGGCAGTGTGCACCCCATCCACGCGCGTTTGCATCGCATTCTGGACTTCGTCACCGTTGTCGGCTTTGCCGTCGCTCCATCGCTGCTCGGACTGCAAGGCCTCCCAGCCACCCTCGCTTACGGGCTTGCGGCTGTGCATCTCGTCCTCACGCTCCTGACGCGGTTTCCACCCGCCGAGCGCGGCCTCGTGCCCCTGCGAGCGCACGGCCTCATCGAGTTGGTCGTGGGGATCGGGCTCCTGGTCGCGCCATTCGCCCTTGGCTGGACTGGTGTCAGTCGCACGTTCTACGTCGGGGCTGGCGTTGTGATTCTCGCGGTCTGGGCGCTGAGCGCGTACGCGGACCGGGTTGCGCCGCGCGCTGGCTAACGTTGCGTTGCGCGGACGAAGGCGGTACCAACAGACATCATCTCACCCGAGGATTCACAGTGAATGAGCAGTGAGATCCGCGAAGTTCTCTCTCGGCAGTACGAAACGGCATGGCTGCTTGCCGACTACCACCTGAAGGACCTTTCGACCGAGGAGTGTCTTTGGCGACCCGCCCAAGCTGGGTTGCACGTGCATCAGGGAATGGAAGGGCACTGGGTCGCGGACTGGCCGGAGCATGAACGATACGATCTTGGGCCTCCCAGCATTGGGTGGTTGACGTGGCACCTTGGATTTTGGTGGTCCATGGTGTTGGATCATTCATTCGGGGACGGTACGCTCTCTCGGGAACGAGTAGAGTGGCCCGGCTCCGCCGGCGAGGTCCGTACGCTCGTTCGCCGGCTCGACCTGCAGTGGCGCGGAGTACTCGAGCGCGTGACCGATGAGGAACTCCGGTCGACAGAGCCAACACGTTGGCCACTCCAAGGGCGACCATTCCGTGATATCGTGGCCTGGGTCAACATCGAACTCGCGAAGAACGCCGCCGAGATTGGCTACGCGCGCTTTCTTCACGCGACAAGAACTGTCTAGACTGGCAGGGATGAAGGCGAAGAACGTGAAGTCACCGAAGCTCGTACACTCCGCCGGCGGCCACATCGAATACAACAATGTCCGGAGTGCGGCGCTCCACGCTCACGGCACGACCGTTCAGCGTCACGGTCGAAAGCCCGCGCGCGCGAATGACGCATCGGGTCGCGCGGCTCGCGTGAATCGTCGCACGGGTGAGTGCGCCGCCCGACCAGTCGAGATCCACCACGTAGCCGCCTCGCGCTCGCAAACCATGCACGGACCCGCTCGACCACTCGGCCGGCAGTGCCGGCAGTAGATGCATTGCCTCCTGATGCGACTGCACGAGCATCTCCGCGATCGACGACGCCGCGCCGAGGTTCGCATCGATCTGGAGCGCCTTGCCGCACAGCGAAAAGAGATTCGGCAATGACGACCGCGTCAGCAGCGCGCGGAACTGGTCGAGCGACTTCTGTCCATCGTAGAGGCGGGCGTGCAACCCCATCTTCCATCCATACGACCAGCCACACCCGCCCGTGCCACGGCGCGCGAGCGTCACCGCCGCCGCAGCGGCGAGCGCCGGTGTTCCCTCGGGCGTGATCTCGCGTCCCGGATAGAGTGCCCACAGGTGCGACAGGTGCCGGTGCTCGGGCTCAATGTCGTCCCAGTCGTCCAGCCACTCCTGTAACTGCCCGTGTTTGCCGATCTGTTCGGGCGCAAGTCGCAGCCGCGCGCGTCGGGTCTCGTCGCGCATCGCGCTGTCGGCGCCAACGCGCATGGACGCGTCCTCGAACTCGCGAAAGACCTCGCGAATGATCTGCGTGTCCATCGTGGGGCCCGCCGTCATGGTTCGCGCGGTGAGATTGATGCCGCTCACCTCGTCGAAGAACTCACCGTTGCCCGGCCATCCCGGATAGTTCTCCGGCGAGTTGGACGGTGCGGTCACGAGCCATCCCTTGAATGGGTGCGGCAACAGAATGTCGAGGAGAAAGCGGGTCTGGTCGCGCAGCAGCGGATAGATGGCGCGAAGATCCGCCTCGCTACCCGAGAAGCGGTAGTGCTCCCAGAGCGCCGTCATCAACCACGCGCCGCCAACGGGCCATGCGCCCCACGACGGGCCATCCATGGGCGCGGTGGCGCGCCAGAGGTCGGTGTTCTGGTGCAACACCCAGCCTCGCGCGCCCCAATGTTCGCGCGCTGTCTCGCGACCGACGTCGGCCACCTCGCGCACCAACTTCTC
>JBDSVW010000118.1:0-3253 GCA_039927015.1 Gemmatimonadaceae bacterium
CCGACCGACATGGAGCGGGCGCCGAAGAGGCGGCCGAGGTACTGCGTGGGCACGTCATACGTCACGCCCAGTTCGCGGAAGCGCACGAAGTCTCCCTTCTGCAGGTAGGCGTCGCGCACCTGGTCCACCGTCGTGCCCGAGCCATTCTCCTGCACAAAGGCGGGCTGGCCCGCCGCCTGGTTGCCGTAGCGGCGGAGCCGCTCCCGCACCGAAAGGAGGGTGGGGTCGAGACGGCGGTTGCTGCGCACCAGCTGCGTCTCACGGAAGTAGTCCGTGAGGTTGTTCACGAGAAAGTCCCGCTTCGTGTCCACCAGGGCCGAGACCCGGAAGTTCCGGAAGAGGGTGAAGCTGTTGCTCCACGCCGCCTCGAACGTGGGCAGCGAGTTGCCGACCACTTCAAAGGTATCGGCGACCGTCACCACGCCCGTGGCCTCGTTGATGTTGCGAATCTGCTTCGAGACGAACGATCCGAGCTGATAGCCCTCGGTGAAGCGCTGCTCGGTGCCGAAGGCGGCCACCGTTCCAAGATCGGTCAACTCGTTATGCAGCGTGTTGAAGTTGACGCGGCTCTCCCACGAGAAGTTGCGCGTGCGGACCAGGTCGCCCGTGATGCCGACCTCGAAGCCCCGGTTCACCACCTCACCGATGTTCCGGAAGGGGTTCTGCTGGAAGCCTAACGACGGCGGCAGCTGCGGCTGCAGGATGAGATCCTTCGACGTCTTGTTGAAGTACGTCAGCTCGACGCGGGCACGATCCTGGAAGAATGAGGCGTCGAATCCCGCCTCGAACTCCACGCCGCGCTCCGGCTTGAGCTGCTGGTTGCCGGGGTTGAACGGCACGGCACCCGCTTCCGTCACGACCGAGGCGCCGTTGGTGACGGCGTACGGGGCGGCTTGCAGGGTGGTGAGCGAAGCGCCGGCACCCGGGGCACGACCCGTGGTTCCGTACGCCACGCGGGCGCGGAACGACGAGAAGAGGCTGCTGAGCGGGAACCATTGCTCATCCGACAGCACCCAGGAAATGCCCACCTTCGGCAGGAGGATGGGGTCGGTGCTCTGGCCGAACGCCGAGAAGTCATCAAGACGTGCGCCAGCCTGCAGGAAGATCCGGTCACGATAGCCGACCTGCGCTTGTCCGAGGTAGCCGTACTGGCGCACGTCGGTGCGGGTCTGGGTGGCGGACGTGGTGGAGGCGTTGGAAATCACGTTCGCGGAGTTCGTCACGAATCCCTGCCCCGTGGCGCCCACCTGGTCGGTACGCGTCGCAACGGCCTGGAATCCGGCCGAGAGGTTGACCTCGAAGCGACTGTCCGCGCCGAAGCGCTTGGTCGCGTCGTTGATCCAGTCTATCGTGTAGCGCTGGATGCCGATACGGGTCTGCGTGTTGCTGCCCGTATTGAGGTCGCCGCCGTAGTTGGTGACGCCGTTCTTCGGGAAGTAGCGGGTGACCTCGTCATTCAGGAGGTCGCCCCCCACGGTGAAGCGGCTCTTGAACCACGAGGTGGGCACGTAGCTGGCCGTCGCGTTCAGGATGTTACGGCGCGTGTCGAGTTCGTTCTGGATGGACTGAATGGCCGCGACACCGCGGTTGAATCCGAACCAGCCGTTCTGGGCTGCAACACCATCATCGCGACGCGTAAGCGGCGAGCCCAGCATGGCGCCGCCGAGGTAGCCGTAGATGTTGTTGTCGTTATCGGGAAGGATTGCGGTCGACTGGATGGAGGAGACGCCCGCCTCGACGGTGACCTTCGAGTTCGGAATCCAGTTGAAGTTGGAGCGGACGGAGTAACGCTTGAATTCGTTACTCGGCAGGTTGCCGAGTGTGCGATCGGCTGCAGCCGAGAGGTAGTAGCCGTAACTCTGGCCGCCCCCACGTCCCGTCCAGCCCAGCAACTGATCCGAGCCGGTGCGGATGCCGCCCTCACGCGTGAGCGGAGAGTCCTGCACCAGCGTGCCCACCGCCTGTCCGCGACAGAGCGGATTGGCGCTGGTGGCAGCCACGAGGGCCGCGGAACAGTTGCCGTAGTTCGGCGGCGGTGCCCAGTTGAGATCCGAACGCCCGTACTCAGCGCGAAGGGTCTGCTGGAAGCTGCTCGAGCCGGCGCGGCCCTTTTTCGTGATGATCTGAATGACACCCGCCGATGCGTCGGCACCGTAGAGCGTCGCCGCCGCGGGGCCCTTCACGATCTCGATGGACTCGATGTCGTCGGGATTGATGTCATTGAGGCGATCGGGGCGCTGGCCGTTGAGGCCCATGTTCACGTTCCCCTCGTTGAACCGGACGCCATCGATGAAGATGATGGGATCGTTCGACAACGAGATGGACGATGCGCCGCGAATTCGGATGGTCTTGCTGCCGCCAGCGGTACCGGACGCAGCGTTCACCGAGATACCGGGGACGCGAGACTGGAGCATTTCATTCACGTTCGTGATTACCGCACCCTGCTTGACCTCCGTCGCGCTGACCGAGGAGACCTGCGCGGGCTGCGCCCGACGCTCCTGGTTGCCGACGGTGCCCGTCACGACGAGTTCCTGCAGCGTCGTCACAGTCTTGCCGAGCGCGAAGTTCTGCGTCACGGTCTGGTTTGCGACGACCATGACGGTGTCAGAACCCGCGCGATAGCCGATGCGCAGCACGCCGATCTGCGCGCGGCCGGGACGGACGCCGACGAGCCGGTACTCGCCCTGTGCATTGGACTGCGTTTCGAGCGTGGTACCGGTGACCACGATCCGGGCGCCTTCGAGCGGGATTCTCGCGTCCCGATCGGTAACGACACCGATAATTGTGCCCGTCCCGGCCTGCTGCGCCGAGGCGGCGCCTGCCAGACCTATGACGCCAACCAACGCGCCGTAGAGTCTCCTGCGCCAACGAGATTTCGCTTGCATCATCCACTCCTGAGAAATGGGATCCTGCCCTCTCGGCGGCCATGGCGGGCTGGAGAGGTACTGCGACACCCAAGCGACCCGAACGCTGGAACTACGCGTTCAGGGTGGTCACTTGGGTGCAATAATGATGGAACTCACGCACCGCGGATAAACGCGCACGATGGAGAGCGCTAGAGAATCTTAAGAAGGAACACCGAATCCCGACACCTTCTCGCGGAATTCGACGCGTGTGGTAGGGGAAATTTCTATCACCCTAGGGGTGAACGGCGGGCACCCGCCGATGTTCCCGGCTGCAATTACAGCCGAGAGGCGGTCAAGCAAGCTCGACCAGAATAGCCCCTTTCTCCACCGCCTGACCCTGCGCCACG
>JBDSVW010000119.1:0-2615 GCA_039927015.1 Gemmatimonadaceae bacterium
CTCCCGACTGATTACTCCCATACGCCGCGCGGAGCTGCGCGATGGAAGCACTCAGTCGCGCCGCGAGCGTCAACGCCGAGCGCGGCGATGACCCCATGCGCACCAGTGCCTCCCAGTCCGCAATCACGGCCTCGAACTTCTGCGCGCCAGCGCATTGCAGCGCCTCGTCGAGGGAGCCGGAGAGCACAGGTCGGAAGTGCAGCCCCGCGAGCGTCTCGCCCATTGCTCGGCGCTTCGTGAGATCAGTGTCGAGGACCAGGACGTCACTGGCAGGCATGGCCAATTCCATTGAAATTACACCAACATTATACACCAATTACACGCCAAGCGCAATGAAGACTTGTCGCTCCCGTGCGCCCTCACTAGGCGAAGTCAGCCCTGCCCCATCGACGCCCCAGCCTCCCTACAAAACGCAACGAGCCGCCAGCACTATGCCGGCGGCCCGCCCTCGTCTTCCCGTCCTCCCGTCTTCTCGTCTTCTCAAAAATGGCTAGGGACGGAATCGAACCGCCGACACGCGGATTTTCAGTCCGCTGCTCTACCAACTGAGCTACCTAGCCGTACTTCTAACTGCTTGTTCTGTCGATACTGACAAACCTGTCCCACTCGGGTCCGTGCACTTGTGCCAGAACCTGTGCCAACCAGGCGCAAACACCCTGCGCAGGAGAGTCCCGAAGGTAGTCCCGCCCGACGCCGGTTGGAAGCCCCCTCATGAGAGACAGGCGGTCGCCACCAGCCCGTCGTCCAGCCCTCACGCCATGAGGCGCCGCACCACCGCGCGATCATCGTGCTCAAACGCATCGGCGAACCCCTCGGCCTCCTCGTCGGAGAACCCGAGATCGGTGGCGACGGCGCGCCACACCACAACGCTGCGTTCCACGTCCCCGAGGACGGTCGCCACACGTGCCTTGGACAAGCCGAAGTAGGGAGCCGTCTCGACGAGCGCCTCGACCGACGCTGCCGGCCCCGCGTCATCGCTGATCCACGTCTTGAGCTCGCGCGCACGGTCCGGGAATGGATTCAAGTCGAAGGCGGGGGAGAGGCGCCACAGCCCGCCTTCGACATGCAGGAAGCCATGGTTGTGCAGGTGGTCATCGACATTGTTGATCAGGATCGAGAACGCCACGCGCCGCCAGAGCTCTTCGAGATCCGCAGAGGCGTCGGCACTCCGTTGCCGGATGACGTCCGCTATCTCCGTGTAGGCGTGCTCACCGCTGTCGCCGGGCGGAAGCCCCATGAGTGTGGCGGCCGAAACATAGAGCAGCCGTCGCTCCCCACCGCTGTCGTGATCTCGCATGCGGTCGAAGCGTCGGATTAGGGCCACGGGCACCCCGTCGCTGTCCACCAGGCGCGCCTCTGCTGCGTCGATCCCCGCGCGGCGCGCGAGCTGGAGGGCGAGGACCTCGCCCTTGGTGTAGGCGCGCTCGTCCGCCACGCTCGGAAACTTGCCGAGGCAGAGTCCCCAGGCATCGTCACGCACGCTGCACTTGGGACGCATTCCCCCGAGCGAAGTACCTCGACCCCGCAGATACTCCAGGTCGGCCAGTGTTTCCGTACGGTTCTCGACGGCCCGGGTGGCCCGAAAGAGGTCCGCCAGCTCGAGGAGCGGCGGTGCGCTTCTTCGGCCGGGCTCCAGCGCCCGCTGGCAGACGCCGGACTCGTCTCGAAATCGTAGAGCGCCGACTCGCGCATGGTCGTCGACCGCGAGCAGGAAGTCGAGCGCAGTGAGCACTGGCGCCGTGGCTTCTCCCCGCTCGCGCGCCGCTTGCCGCTGCTTGGCATGATCACGGCGGATGACGCGCCGCGCCCAACCGTCGGGCTCCGTGTCGGCGATGGCTCCGTGGAAGCGCGAATCTTCCGCCTGTTTCGCGTGCGGCGCGAACTGCGGGCCCCCCACCAACGGAAGCGTCGGGTCAATCGCGTATCGCCGCGGATCGGCCAACCAGTCGGCGGCATACTCGAACGCGGCGTGCTCCCGCCGATCGTCGTGCGTGAAGCGGAGATGGCCGACGAGCGTATCGGCGACGAGTACATCGAGCCGGCGCTGCGTGGACGTGGACGCACTCGGAGTCACGGGCTACTTGGGCTGTGGGGTCCGCTTGGGAGTGACCCGCTTCGGCAATTCTGCGATGTCGAGCGCGGTTCCGGTGGCGTCGGCCTGGGGATCAGCGCTTCGCTCAAGCCCCTCCGTATCGAGGCCGAGTACAAACAGGGCCATGAGATACGTGCCAATGGCGACGGATGGGTCGCCCCGCTCGACGCGTTGATACGTCTGGCGCGTGACACCGATCCGCTCCGCCATCATCTGTCCCGTCAACTTGCGCCGACGGCGCGCGACGTTGATTCCGTGCCCCACGTGGGTCAGCGAGCGCCGGAGGCGGGAGGGAAGAATGGTGTCGGGCGGCATAATGGATGATAAATAGTACCTGCAACTCCCATACGTACTATATATCACCCATTTCGATAAATCAACGGCCCGTCCGGCAAAGGCGTCTTCCCTTGGGGATGGCGCGATCCCCTCCCCCCAGCCAGCCCCCTACCGGACCTCGAACGTCAACGACGCACACTTCGATTCATAATCCAGCCCGTCTCGATCCACCTTCGCCATGTGGATG
>JBDSVW010000120.1:0-18897 GCA_039927015.1 Gemmatimonadaceae bacterium
GTAATGTTGTGCGGCTAACTCAGGCGGTCGCCTGATCTTCCTCGAGCACGCGCACCTGCAGCGCCCGCTCGTTGATTCCATCTTCAGCCAGCCGCGTGAGCTTTTCGTCGGCTGCCCGTTCCTCTTCCATCGTCGCGGACAGCAGCTCGACCACCTTGCCCAGGCCGAGCAGTTCCGCATGCGCGCGGGCCGTGCCATAGGCTGACATCTCGTAATGCTCCACGCGCTGTGCGGCGCCAATGAGGGCGGCGTCGCGTACCGAGTCGTCGCCGTCCGCCTCCAGCACCGCGGTCCCCTCCTCGATGAGTCCCTTCATGGCGCGGCAGACCTTGCCGCGGGGACTGCCGCCGAGATGCACGAACGCCCGGTCCAGACGATCGAGCTGCTCCTTCGTCTCGGCGAGGTGATGTTCAAAGGCGTCGCGAAGCTCGGGCGTGGCCGCGGCGTTCGCCATGTGTGGAAGCGCCTTGATGAGCTGACGCTCGGCGCTGTAGATGTCCTTCAGCTCTTCGATGAGCACATCGTGCAGGGAATTCATTAGCATCTGCGGGTCCTTCATGCTGAGGTCGACATGCAAGGGAAACAGGGAGCGCGCCGGTACAGCTCCACCCGACGCGCCTCCGGAATTGTCAGAGTTCGGTGTTGCGCCTGCCGGAGAGTCCGATCACGTACGACACGATCGCGACGATGAGGAACGCGAAGAAGCAAAACTTCGCGAGTTCAGCTGCGGTGGTCGCGACGCCGCCGAATCCAAGGAGTCCGGCGACGAGCGCGAAGAAAAAGAAGGTGAAGGCCCAACCGAGCATGAGGCGGAGACTCCGGAACAGGTATGAGAGTGAGGGCGAAAACGCAGCCTAGCGGTTGCGGTAGCCGCCCTGCGACGGATTCGACGTCGTCATGTCGTCAGCCGGCGTCACATGGCGAGCAGTGAAGTCATCCACCTCGCGCTCGACTTCGTCCTGGGCCTTGCCATAGCGTTCCTGGAGACGGCCGACCAGCTGGTCGCGCTTGCCCGCCACGACGTCCAGGTCGTCATCCGTCAGCTTGCCCCACTGCTCCTTGACCTTTCCCTTGAGCTGTGTCCAGTTGCCTTCAAGCGTGTTCTGGTTCATGACTGTACTCCTGTGTGAACGTTGGTGAGTGGACTCACAAACGACGAAAGACATGAAGCTCCCGGTCGCAGGGCCCGATGTCGTGCGTCGGTGCCGTTGCTCGTCAGGCGAAGCCAACCGCACTGCCAACGTAACATTCACCGGCCACGACACCTATTCACCGCAGGTGGCGACTGTACGTATCACCGAGGGTCTAGTCGCCTATCTCTCAAGTAGTATGCCGGCATACTCCCGATGGGGCACGAAAATACCACTCGTGAAAGCAAGAAAAAGATCGGCCGCGAGATTCATTGGCGTGCCGAATAGGAAGCGCTACTATGCGTCCACCAAGTGAAACCGTGGCGGCGTTCCGGGGGGGACGACGATCACCGTAGGGGGTGAGGTTGGGACGCGGTGCCACTTGGATGCTGCTTATACAGTACGAGCGGAGAAACGGGCGGGGCATGCGAGTAATCGCGTGTTCCGCCCGTTGCCGATTGCAGCACCTCCAATGCGCCTGCGCGCGCGCGCCGTGCAGCGGCTTGCGGGGTATCGAACAGGTCCGCCGTGGCGGGCGAAGCCAGGCTACGCGCCGGTTTGTCATACCGCGGCGCTCTTGCGTCCGGCCTCATTCGGCTGGCTCGCCTCACATCAGCGCGACGCAGCTCAGCGCGACGCAGCTCAGCGCGACGCAGTGTGCGTATTCCAGCACGTCTCGAACCTCTGAACGCCATGCCTGCAATCTGGAAGGGCACCATAAGCTTCGGTCTCGTCAACATTCCCGTGGAGCTCGGCGCCGCCGTGCGTGCGGACCATATCTCCTTTCGCATGCTCGACGCGGAGACGAACAGCCCCGTGCGATACGAACGCGTGCGTGCCTCCGATGGCGAGCCAGTCCCGTGGAAGGAGATCGTGAAGGGCTACGAGTACTCGAAAGGCAAGTTCATCGTTCTCACCGACGAGGACTTCAAGGCAGCGGCGCTGGAGTCGTCGAAGGCGATTGAAATCTGCGACTTCGTGGCCGAGGACGAGATCGACCCGCGCTTCTTCGACACACCGTACTTCCTCGTTCCGGGCAAGGGCGCCGATCGGTCGTACGCGCTGCTGCGGGAGGCAATGCGCGAAACCGGCGCGGTGGGCATCGGAAAGATCATCATGCGCAAGCACCAGCACCTGGCGGGAATCCACGTGGTGGGTGAGGCGCTGGTGCTCGAGTTGATGCGCTTTGCCAACGAGGTGGTAGAGACGACCGAGTACCGCTTTCCCGAGGCCTCGGAGGTTCGCGCGCAAGAGCGCAGCATGGCGGTGCAGCTGGTCAAGAGCCTCAGCGCACCCTTCGATCCCGAGAAGTACACCGACGACTACCGCGCTAATCTCATGCGCATCATCAAGGCCAAGTCGAAGGGCAAAAAGGTCACGTTGGCGGCACCGGAGGCATCGAAGGAAGATGGCAAGGTGCTGGACCTCATGGCCAAGCTGAAGGCGAGCCTCAAGGACGACGAAGGATCGGGAAAGAAGTCGCGCTCCAAGTCCGCCTCCGGCTCGCGACGCAGTCGTCCGAAGACGAAGGTGGCCACGAAGCGTACCCGTCGGCGCACCGCCTGACGCGCAGCGCCCATGTCACCCCGCGCATCCAGTTCGCTCGCCACCTACCGGAAGAAGCGTGACTTCGCGCGCACGACGGAGCCGAAGGGCGGCACGCGCGCGAAAGCCCGGCGCAAGGCGCTGGAGTTCGTGATCCAGAAGCACGATGCCTCGCAGCTGCATTTCGACCTCCGGCTCGAGCTCGATGGCGTGATGAAGAGCTGGGCCGTGCCCAAGGGCCCCTGCCTCGATCCGAAGGTCAAGCGACTCGCGATGCAGGTGGAAGATCATCCCATGGAGTACAGCTCCTTCGAGGGGACCATTCCCGAGGGAGAGTACGGCGGCGGCACGGTCATGATCTGGGATCGCGGGACGTACGAGTCCGACGATGGCGGAGGCGTGGCGGCGCTGCGGACGGGCCTGCGGGACGGAAAGCTCGAGGTCACGCTGCAGGGCGAGCGCGTGACGGGAGCATTCACGCTCGTGCGCATGGCCCGCGGGAACGGCAAGGAGTGGCTGCTCTTGAAGCGCGACGACGAGTCTGCGTCTCGCCGAGGCGATGTCGTAAAGCGGGAGTCCACATCGGTCGTCTCCGGTCGCACCATGGCGGCCATCAGCAAGAGCGACAGGGTGTGGCGCAGTGATCGGGCAGAAGGCAGCGATGCGACAGGCAGCGATGCGACAGGCAGCGATGCGAAGGCCGGCAAGGCGTCGGGCGGCGAGGCGACGGGCGGCGAGGCGACGGGCGGCAAGGCAAGGGTCGTGGACGCGAAGAAGTCGCGCGCCCCCGGCTCGCCATCCTCGAACGCGGGAGAAACACCCGCGCCCATGCTCGCCACGAGCGCAAGCGCGCTTCCCTCTGGGGAAGGGTGGGTGTTTGAGCCGAAGTACGATGGCATCCGCATCCTTGCCTTCGTGGCGGGGGACGAGGTGCAGTTGCTCACCCGGAATGGCATCGACCGGCGGGCGCGCTATCCCGAGGTGGCCGACGCGCTGGTGAAGCTCTCGAAGCGCCGTCGCCGTTCGCTGGTGCTCGACGGCGAAGTGGTTGGAGTCGTCGGTACCGAGGCAGGCCGCTTCCAGACGCTGCACACGCATCCGACGGCCCTGATGTTGTTCGACATCCTGATGGACGGGGAGCGATCGTTGGTGCAGGAACCGTGGTCCGTCAGGCGCAAGGCGCTCGAGCGCGTGACTGGCACGTTGCGCGAGGACGCACTGCGCCTGGGGACGGTCGAGCGCGAGGGCGGGGCGGCACTGCTGGCCACGGCCACGCGCGACGGGTGGGAAGGCATCATGGCCAAGCGCGCCGACGCGCCGTACGCCGTGGGGCGCCGCAGTCGTGACTGGCTCAAGCTGAAGGTGGAGGCCCAGCAGGAGTTCGTGGTGGGCGGTTGGACGGAGCCCCGCAACGCGCGCGCACACCTCGGCGCACTTCTGCTCGGCTACTGGAAGAACGGAAAGCTGATGTATGCGGGGCACACGGGTGGCGGGTTCACTCGCAAGGGGCTCGCGGAGATGTATGCGCTACTGGAGCCGTTGGAGCGCTTGACGAGCCCGTTCATCACCACGCCAAGCACCAATGCGGAGGCACACTGGACGCGTCCGCAGGTCGTCGTACAGGTCAAATTCAACGAATGGACGAAGGATGGCCTGCTCAGGCAGCCCATCTTCGTCGGCATTCGCGAGGACAAGGATCCTCGCGCCGTACGGAGGGAGTCGAGCGTGATCGCGAAACGAAGTCGTCGCAAGGACGCGGCGCGAAAGGTGGCGGCCACCGGGAAGTCTCCCCCAAAGTCTCCCGCGAAGTCACGCAAGAAGACAGCCGCCAACTCGCGCACGAAGACCGCACCGAAAGGTGTCGTCGCTCTCCTTGACGCGATTGAGGCAGAGGAGGGAGAGGGCTCCCTCGCGCTCGGCCGCGGAGTGTCGCTGCGCGTAACAAGCCTCGACAAGCGCTACTTCCGGAAGGCCGGAAAGACGAAGGGCGACGCGTTGCGGTACTACGCGGACATCGCCCCCCATATCCTTCCGCTGATATCCGACCGGCCCTTGGTGCTGCGCCGCTATCCCGGTGGCATCGAAAAGCCTGCCTTCTTTCAGCAGAAGGCGCCCGACGATCCGCCCCGTGGCGTGCGCGTGAGCGCTGTCGAGGAGGACGGGGGCGAGCGCGAGCCGCGACTCATCGCGGGAAACCTGATGACGCTCCTGTACTGCGTACAGCTGGGGGCGATCGACGTCAATCCATGGCATTCCCGGATGAAGACACTCGGCGCTGCTGACTATTCGATCATCGACCTCGACCCCGGTCCGGGGGCGTCGTTCAAGCGCGTGGTGCAGGTGGCGCGCTGGGTGAAGGAAGTGCTCGACGAACTCGAGCTGCACGGTGCCGTGAAGACTTCTGGCGCGAGTGGCCTGCATGTGTACGTGCCGCTTCCCCGACGCACGAGCTACGACACGTCGCTGCTCGTGGCCCAGGTGGTCGCGACCAAGGTCGCGGAACAACATCCACGCGAGGCAACGGTGCTGCGCAGCGTGAAGAAGCGGCCAAGCGGCACTGTGTACGTGGACTACCTGCAGAACGTGAAGGGGAAGAGCGTCGCGTCCGTGCTCAGCCTGCGTGCGCAGCCCGCGGCATCGGTGTCCTTCCCCTTGACGTGGGATGAGCTCACAGACGACCTCGATCCGCGCGATTTCACCATCGATACGGTGCCCGCCGACGCGAAGGCGCGCGCCGCGGCGTGGTCGAAGGTGCTGGCGAAACCCGTGATCCTCCGCACGCTCAGGCACCAGGCCTAACGAAACTGCTGGTGCGGGAGCGGCTCGTCGTTGCAGCGGCCGTCGAATGAAGAGCAAGGGGCACTTCATCGCCCGGAGCCGGCGGCCACGGCCGACTTCCGTGTGCCGTTGCGCTTACGACGTGTACCAGTACGAGAGGCTGACCTTCGCGTGATCGACCGTGTGAGGGGGGGCGTCGCCATTCGTCAGCAGCACCTTGGCGCTTTGGACGAGCTGCGCTAGGCCGTGGCTGTCGTCCTCCCAGTACTCGCCCGTGTGCGGCGCGAAGCAGACGAGCCGCAGTTGCGGATCGTTCGCGCCCTCGGGAAACCAGGACAGCCACCGATCGGACCAGCGCTCCGCGAGCACCGATCGGTTGCCCGTCACCATCGCCCTCCCCGTGAGCGACACGTAGACGCGTCGATCCTGCATCGTGACGAGCGCGCGTGCGTCCCGCTCCACCTCGGCCACGACGGGGGAGGACGCCAGGCTCGGGAGGTACAACAGCTGGTTCTGCGGGTCCCGCCTCATCGGCAGCGGCCATGAGCAGGGCGCGCCATTTGTCCCCACGCAGGTGAACATGGCTGCGTGAAAGCTCTCGATGAGGGCGGTGATGCGGGCGTACTGCGGCCCACGCGGTGAGAACGAATCAGGTAGCAGCATTGCGCTGATATTCGGGCCAAGCGAGAAGCGCGGCTCCCCTGGGTATCAGGGAACCGCGCTTCGTCGTGCGTACCATGGTCTAGCGGAAGGTGAGACCGACGACAATCGGGACCCAGCGGACACTCTTGCCGCGGGTGTTGCCGAAGAAATCGCTCAGCTGCACGTTGTCACCACGATCGGCGTTCACGCTCACCCATCGCGTCTCCAGGAAAATCGAGGTGGGTCCGACGCCGAAGTCGATGCCGGCACCCGCCTGGGCGCCGAACTTGGTGCGCGTGTTCTCCACCGCCTCATCGTTCGAATCCAGGACGTCGTTGCCGAGGTAGCCGGCCAGAGACGAGGACTGCCCGAAGCTCCGGAAGGTGAAGAGTCCGCCACCTCCCACGCCGTAGAGATTGACGCTGCGCGACGCGTTGAGCGGCAGGCGCATCGTAAGGTTGGCGACGGCGGAGAAGACCTTCGGATCACTGTTGTTCAGCGTCACCGAATTGCCGCCTGACGTGCCCGTGAATGAGTTACCCGCGAATTGGCTGTAGCCGAGATCGAGCCGTGCGCCGAGCAGATGACTGCGCGAGTGGTAGCCGATGGGGACATTCACCGTGAAACCGTTGCCGTAGCCGATCTGGTCGAAGTCGCCCTTCGGCATGACTGAGCCGGCCGACACACCGAGATACCAACCCGTACCGTTGAACAGGTAGCGGTCACGCATGCGCTGCTTTCTCAGTTGCTCCTCGCGGGCGATGGAATCGGCGCGAGCGATGGAATCCATCCGCGCGCGCTCGACGGCGGCGATGGAATCCTGACGCGCACGCTCAATGGCGGCGATGGAATCCGCACGCATCCGCTCGAAACGGGCGATGGAATCGAGTCGCGCGGCCTCCTCCATGCGGGCGCGCTCAATGGAATCGGCGCGCGCGACGGAATCGGCGTACGCGTCGCGGTCGATGGCCACGTCACCATTCGCTTCCTTCTGCACCCGGATGCGGCGCTCCGACGTCACCCGTGCATGCGTACGGCTGAGGGAGTCACGCCGGGTCATCGTGGTGTCCTGCGCGGCGACCGTCGTGGGTGCCAGCGATGGGATCGCGAGAACGGCGGTCGTAATGACAAGGGTTCTGATTCTCATAAATTCCTCTGGGATGTGCATAAGTCCACCGTTCACCCGGGCTGATCAGCGTGTGCACCGAGGGGTAGAGTGATG
Organism: Gemmatimonadaceae bacterium; assembly: GCA_039927015.1. Taxonomy (GTDB): domain Bacteria; phylum Gemmatimonadota; class Gemmatimonadetes; order Gemmatimonadales; family Gemmatimonadaceae; genus SCN-70-22. Next base: position 7,318 of record JBDSVW010000120.1, read on the forward strand.
GGGTGTAGGGTACACCCGCTTCGCGCGCCGGGCATCGCCGGCAGAGATGATCTTTCCTACTCCCGTTCGGCCTTGTGTCGGTACCCCCTGTGGGGATAAGGGCGACCATAAGGCAACGGGAGGGCGGCGGCAGGCATAACCGTTAGGCGGCGTTCATGCCCCATTGCGCTCGCGCGCGGGGCGCTCAGTCGCGCGCGTCGCTCAGTCGCGCGCGTCGCGGAGGCCGCTGAGCTTCTTGATAATGGCCGACAGCTCGTCGAAGGCGGCCGGCTTCATGACATGCGCGTCGAAGCGAGCCGAGGCATCGCTTTCCTCCCCCTCCGGCTCGCGGCCCCAGCCGGTGAGCGCAATGACGACTACCCGCTCGCCCCACGTCTGCCGCCGGATATGGCGACAGACCTCATATCCGCTGAGCTTGGGCAGCGCGATGTCGAGCAGCACGACATCGGGTTCGATCCGCTGTGTGGCCTGCACGGCCTCCTCGCCGTCATACGCGAGCGCCGTTTCGTGGCCGTCCATCTCCAGCAGGATCGCCAGCGAGTCGGCGTTGTCGCGATTGTCGTCGACGACGAGGATCTTCATGCGCGTGGTCAGGTGGCTGCGTCAGTGGCGAGGGGAAGGCGCAAGACGAACTCGGCGCCCGTACCGGGGCCGTCGCTGCGCGCCTCGATTTCTCCGTGGTGCATCTCCACGATCTGGCGTACGAGGGCGAGACCGACACCGAGTCCGGATCGGGTACGTTCAAGACTGGTGTCGAGCTGGGTGAACATCTCGAAGATACGGCTCAGCTGGTCTGGCGGAATACCGATATCGAAATCCCGGATCACGATCTTCGCCCAGGACCCCCGCCTGCCCACGTGCAGCTCGACGACGTTGCCCGAATCGCTGAACCTGCACGCGTTGTTCAAGAGATTGCCGACGACCTGCGACAGGCGCGAGCGATCGCCGTGCACCACGAGTGCCTCGTCGCCGATGGAGGTCTCGAGTCGCACGTCGGCGTCCAGAAATTGCGAAGCCACCGCCTCCATCGCGTCCGCCGCCGCGTCGCGCAGGTCGAAGTGTTCCACGCGCAGCTCGATCCAGCCGCGATTGATGCGGCTCACATCGCGCAGGTCATCGACGAGTCGCACCATCAGTCGCACCTGCCGGTCCATAATGCGCATCAGTGAGCGGGTGCTTTCGCCCTGGTTGGCGGTACGGACCAGGAGCTGCAATGCATTCCGTATCGGCGCGAGGGGATTCCGGAGCTCGTGTGCAAGAATGGCCAGGAACTCATCCTTGCGGCGGGCCGATTCAAGCAGCGATTCCTCGGCGCGCTTCCGGGCGCTCACATCCACCAGGAACGCCACCCCTTCGGCGTCGCTCAGGCGCGTCGCCGCGAACAACAACCAGTTCATGGAGCCGTCCGCCCGCGAGATGCGGTGCTCTGCGGGAAGAATGCGCCGGGTGGACCGATACTCGTCTCGCAACGCCGCCCACGCTGGCATCAGCGTGCCGAGGTTGACCGGGGGGGCGCCGTTCCCGCCGGGGGTAGCGGGCAGGTCCAGCAGTCGCTCGAAGGCATCATTGGCCTCGCGAATCTCCCCGTCAGGCGAAAGGAAGACCACGCCAACCGTCTCGATCTCGATGGCGTGGCGGAGCCGGATCTCCGAGTTCTGCAGCGCGAGGTGCTGGCGCCGGCGTTCCGTGATGTCCTTGGCGATAGACGTCACGCCCACGATGGCGCCCCGGGCGTCGGCGATGGGCGAGACGGAGAGCGAGACGTCCACGGTCGTTCCGCTCTTGTGCAGCCGGGTGGTCTCCAGGTTCTCGATCGATTCCCCGCGGCTCACGCGCTCCTCGACGTCGACCTGTTCCGCGTCGTGGCCTGGCGGTGCGAGCATGGCCAGCGAGCGCCCGCCCACCGCCTCCTCCGTGTACCCGAAGCTGCGGGAAGCCCCGGTATTCCAGCTGAGAATCTGCCGGTCGAGCGAGTAGCTCATGACCGCGTCGTTGGACGACCTGACCACGGCCGAGAGCCAACGCCCCGCCTGTTCTGCCGAGCGACGGGCGGTGATGGCGATGAATGAAAGGACGACGCCATCGACTCGCCCATCGGGCGTGCGATATGGCGCGATGCGCAGGAGATAGGCGCTGCCGCCGGCACTGACCACCTCGCGCTCGATCGGGCGCGGCTCGCGCAGCACATCGGCGGCGTCGCGCGCGAGTTCCCGATATTCCAGCGACGAGGTGAGGTGATGCAGCGGCCGGCCCACGTCGGACGGAATGATATTGAAGAGATCCAGGACGCGCGGGGTGTAGCGATTGATCTTCAGCTGGCGGTCGAGGAAGATCGTCCCGATGTCGGTCGATGCCATCAGGTTCTGGAGATCTCCGTTGGCGCGGGAGAGCTCGTCGACGATGTCCTTGAGCTCCTGGTTGACTGTGATGAGCTCCTCGTTGACCGACTGCAGTTCCTCCTTGCTCGCCTCCACCTCTTCCGACGCCGCGCGCAGCTCCTCGTTAATGGCCTGCAGTTCCTCGTTCGAGGCCTTGAGGTCCGCAATCGTCACGTCGTGCTGGTCCACCGTGAGTCGCAAGCGATCCTTCGTCAGGCGCAACTCCGCCTCGAGGTTGCCGACCACGGCGTCGGGGCCCTGGAGGGTATTGTGATCGAGCTCGTCGGGTGCGGGCAGCGGCTCGACGGGGCGGAAGACGACGAGCAGGTAGTTGGTGGCGCCGCCGGGACCGAGCACCGGATGCACCGCCAGGTGCACCCGCTCCACGCGTCCCGCCACCGACATGCGTGCGTTGCGCAACTCCGCCGGTTTTCCGTCGCGCTGGGCGGCGAACACGGAGGCGCGCAGGTCGGGAATCAGGTCCGGGTGCACGATGCGGAACAGGTCCGGCGATGGCGCGCCGGCGCCGAGGTGCAGGAAGCGGCCCGCGGCCGCGCCAACGTGCACCACTTCCAGTGATGAGTTCACGAGCAGGGAAGGCGACGCCAGTCGCTCCACGGCCTGATAGTGGAAGTCGCGCAGCGTGGGCGCGCGATCGGCTGCGCGTTGGGCGCTCGCGGCTTGGCGATCGACTTCGTTGTGCGCGGCCAGTGGAAGTCGCGGCGGCGCCACGATTCCGGGATCGTCGCCCTTTCGGTAGAGCCGCCACGCCTTGTTGACCGGCTGGAACAAGGCTCCGAGGCCATCGGCCGATTCCGAGCTGCCAAGGAACAGAAATCCGCCGGGGTTGAGCGCGGAATGGAAGAGGCGCAGCACATTCGCCTGCGTCTCCCGATTGAAGTAGATGAGCACGTTGCGGCAGACGACCAGGTCGAGCCGCGAGAAGGGCGGGTCGCGCAACAGGTCATTGGGGCAAAGAGTACCGTGTCCCGCCCCTCCTTGCGCAACCGGTAGCCGTGGCCATCCCTGTCTAAAGAAGCGCTGCAGGCGGTCGGAGGAGACGTCACTCTCGATGGAGGGGGGAAAGCGGTTGCTTCGCCCCGACGTGACGGCCTCATGATCCACATCCGAGGCGAAAATCTGGATCCGGGGCGGCGAGGGCTGTCGCTCCGCGACCTCCGCCAGCAGCATCGCCAGGGAGTACGGCTCCTCGCCGGACGCGCACGCAGCCGACCAGACGCGCACCACCTCGTCCTCCCCCCGCCCGGCAAAGAGCGCGGGCAGCACCTCGGCCTCGAGCGCCTGGAACGCCTCCACGTCGCGAATAAAGTGCGTGACGTGGATGAGGAGGTTACGCAGCAGCAGTTGCGCCTCATCCGGCCGTTCCTGCACCACGGTCAGGTAGGAGGGGAGATCGTCCACGTGGTGCACCTGCAGGCGGCGCGCGAGCCGTCGCAAGAGCGGCTGCTGCTTGTAGTTGGTCAGGTCGTGACCGGTGCGCCGTCGGACGAGGTCCAGGATGGATTGTAAGGCGGCGGGATCAGCCGGTGTGGATTCCGCATTCTGGACAAGGCCGGTGCGGTGGAGCCATCCCTGTGACCGATTGTACTCAAGGAGCGCGGCGGGAATCTCGTCGACGGGTAGGACGCGGTCGACGAGTCCCGTGGCGATCGCCTTGCGCGGCATCTCCGCGAACTCCGCCTCGCGTGGATCCTGCGCCAACGCGAAGCCATCGCGCTCGCGAACACTGGTGAGTCCGCGCGCCCCGTCCGATCCACTGCCGCTGAGCACGATGCACGCCGCACGAGGCCCGAAGGTGTCGGCGAGACTTCGGAACAGGTGGTCGACGGCGGTCGGGGAGCGCTCGGGGACGGGGCGCTCAGCGGGTGCCACGGTGCGATGGTCACGCACCACTACGTGGGCGATGGGCGTAATGACGTAGATGGAGTTCGGTACGATTGGCAGTGGCTCGGTGACTGCCGCGACGTTCATCTTCGAATTCGCCGCAAGAATCTGCGCGAGATTCGACTCGTGCTCGACCGAGAAATGCATCACCACGACGAACGACATCCCGCTGTCGGCGGGCATGTGCCGGAAAAAGCGGATCAGGGCCTCGACGCCACCCGCCGAGGCGCCAAGGCCCACCATGATGAGGCTCGATGGATCCGCGGACGCGAGCTGCACGGTGGCGCGCTCCGCTTCCTCCTCTTTCCTCATCACGCATCCAGTCTGAGGGACTCGTCACAGGGGAGTCCCGGGTTCCGACACCGCGTCGTACACGCGGCTCCTGCAAGGATTCTCCGGGGCCGCTAAAGTAGCAACCCTTCGTCAGAATATTCTGGAGTTCTCAGGCTCGGCGGAGTGCGCCGTGGCATGCCGCCGGGACGTCGTCACTTGATGCGAACCGGAGTGCCGACCGCTGCGTGTGTATACAGCCAATCGAGATCCTCCCTTCCCAGGCGGATGCAGCCGTGCGTGGTGGCCGTGCCGATGGACGAGGGATCTGGCGTCCCGTGGAGCAGGTAGCCGTCGCCCAGATCGAGGGCAAACGCTCCGAGCGCTCCGGAGAGCTGGCGGTTGCGCGTGCCAAGCGGCGGAATGAAGAGCGTGTTATCGAAGACGATATGCTCCTCGACGGGCAGCGGAAGGAAGCCCTGGTGGGGCAGTTCGAGCCCGACGACGGAGTCCCTGATTGCCAGACGGCGACCGCCCGAAATGCGAATCCCGTCGTGCGCGAGGCGTCGCAGGCGCAGCCCGTGATCGCGGGCCGCCTCTGCGTAGTGCCAATCGGGGGGTAACCAGACTGGCTGCTCGCGTTTGCCAATAACCGCCAGTTCACCGCGCGGGGTGTTGAAGCGCCAGCGGCGCCCGGCGAACGCCAGCACCGCGCCCGACGCCACGGCGACCGGCACGGTGCGCAGTGTATCCTGGCCGACCAGCGCCCAGAGCAGGCGCTGGTCGAGCGAGACGACCACGCGCAGACCTTCGATTTCCCCGTTGGGCGATGACTCCGCTCGCACGAGCGACGACGCTTCCGGACGGGGGTCACCCTCGGCGCGCACCTGGCCGGCCAGCCGCCCGCGGGACAATGCAACCGCGAGCACGAGCGCGGCGGTGAGAGCGAATGCTCGCTTGGCACGCCCGCGGGGCCAGCGAAGGCGGGGCAGGCGAGTCACGGAGTGCGGGGTGCAGGTGCAATTCCAATACGACGGCATTCCGGAATGGGCGGGATCAAATGAGGCGGAGGGACGGACGCGGCGGCGCAGGCGTCGGGTTGCGAACACGTGCCGTGAGCGCCGGAGCGGGTTCGGGCGGCTCCGGGGATACGGCGCGGACCCGCATCACGCACGGCGTTGTGGCGAGAGCCAGGTACTCTCCAAAGACCGACACCATATCCTGGACCCAAGGTGCGGCTGCTAAAGTGCTGTGATTGGAGCGCGACGACGTGTACGCCTCGAGCTGGCGGTCGTGCTCGAACGAGGACGACGTCGCCGATTGCGGGCATTCGCTCGATTCCTCGTAGTCGCGCAACGGCGCGGCAGCGCGCTGCGGCAATTGCGGACTCATATGACATCTCCTCGCCCGCCTCATGACGAGCGTCTGCGCAGCGATGTTTGGAGCGGGGATCATTTGCGCGGCTTTTGGTCGGGCTTGCCGGCGCGCGTCGGTGTGAAGGATGGCGGGTCGGACGCCGGAAACGATTCCAGCGCGGCCTCCTCGACGGGATCGTCGGTCTCGGCCGGCGGCGGTTCGACGCTCCGCTCCTCCTCCGTCAGGATCTCGTCCTCCGACGGTGGGCGCAGGTGCTGGGGCTTTTCCTGGGACATGACAGCGTCCTCACTTCGTTAGGCAGTCACCTCCGGCGCATGACGCGCGAACGGCGGTCCTGCTGCACCTTTACAGTGAAGACTTCACTGGCACCGCGCGATTAGCCGTAAGGAGGAAATATTTGTCACCCCACCCCGTGTCCCGGCGATCCCGTGTGTGGGCAGGGCGTTCGCCCCCGGTACGACGGTACGCGCGAAACTGCCACTGCCTAGGCACTCACACAGGCGAAGGGTGCGAACTCCACACAGGAATCCGCACCCTTTGCTATATGAACCTCAGATTCGCGCGTGGTGGTGCTCGCGAACCAGCCCGTGTCCGGTTGGCGCCGGACTCGCTGGATGGCAATGAATCGTCGCTGCCCGTTCAAGCGCCGCTTGCCGCTCCCTTCTCGCTCCGCGCGCCCAGCCTGGTCGCTGCGGGAGCGGAAACCATCACCCGTTGCCGGGACTAGAGTTCCTCTGTGTCCGACCCATCGCTCAAGTCGTCGCTGTCCTCGTCCTGCTCATCGGGACGTCCGCTGCCCGGCTTGCCCTCGCCCTCGTAGTTCTCGTCGGGCGAGCGAGACGGCCGCTGGCCATACATCTCGTCCGAATCGGGATCGTCGCTGGGACGCTTGTCGTTGGGATTGGTCATCGATCGCTCCGGATAGGGTGGGGAGTCGTGCGCCCGGATGTGGGCGCGACCTCCTCACTCGTGCGGCAGCAATGTCGGGGCAATCGACCGGGCGCAACATTCGCCGCGCGGATGATCTTTCAACCTGTCGTGAGAGAGAGCGAGGGCGGCTCCTGATGGGGCCACGATCCTCCCTCTCAGGAGGGAGTCAGGAGTGCGCGGGGAGGGAGGCGAGCAGTTCGCGCAAGCGCTCGAGGTCCACGGGTTTCACCACGTGCTGGTCGAAGCCGGCCGCCAGCGCCCGGTCGCGGTCTTCGGCGCGGCCCCATCCGGTCATGGCGATGAGCGTCGTGGCGCGGCCCCACGCGTGCTCGCGCGCCTGCTGCGCCACGTCATAGCCGGACATGCCGGGCATGCCGACATCCATGAGGACGAGCTGGGGTCCCCACGTCTCCATCTCGGTCAGTGCGTCCTTCCCGCTCAGCGCCGTCCGTACCTCATGACCGAGGAAATCGAGCACCATCGCCAGGCTTTCCACCAGGTCCGGATTATCGTCGACTACCAGCACGCGCATTGCAGCCATGGTCGTGTTCAACGTCGGGGGGGAAGGACGAGCGGCACACGCAGGGTGAAGTATGGCAGCGTGGCCGACGCATCGTGCAGGGCATCGAGCGTGCCGCCGTGCAATGTCGCCACGTGTCGCGCCATTGTGATGCCGGCGTCGCCGTCCGCGACGCCCCGGCCCTGGGGCGACCCGACCACGGACGACGTGACCACGGACGACGTGACCACGGATGACGTGACCACGGGCGACGTGCCGTGCCCCGGCGCCACCTGCCCGTCGGTGGCGCCTATCGCGAGCACGAGGAAGCCGGTCTCGGATCGGGCCTGCAGCTGCACGGAAACTGCGGCGAAGGCGCTGTGCAGCAACAAATGCGACGTGGCCTGCGTCAGCAGCGGCACGTCCACCGTGATGGCGCACGCGGGTGCGTCCACCCTGACCTCCAGTTGCTGTCCGCGCTCGGCGAGGAGGGGTGACGCCGCCTCGGTGACGCGACCGACGAACGCGCCCACCGAAGAATCGGACGGGACGAGCGCGGTGGTGCTCCAGCGCAACTTGGTGAAGTCGAGCTGCGTATCCGTCAGGCTCGAGACGAGCGAGAGTTGTCGCTCCATCAGATCGTGCATGCGGTGCACGGTGTCTGGTGCGACGGAGGCCAGGCGGATGACGTAGAGCGCCTGATTCAGTGCCTGCAGCGGATTCCGGATGTCGTGCGCGAGCGCGCCAAGGAACTCCTCGCGTCGCCGGGCGGAGAGCTCGAGTTCGGCCTGGAAGCAGCTGCGAAGATGCACGTCGGCAAGCACGATGACCCAATCAGAAATCGTACCCGTGGGGGCGGTGACGGGATTCGCGCGGTACCGAAACCAGCGATAGGCCGCATCGTGCCTGCGACAGCGCGCTTCGCCCTCGCATGCACGTCCCGTCTGCCGAGCCTCACGCCAGGTCGCCGTGGTCGCCTCCACATCGTCCGGGTGCACGACGTCCGTCCAGTCGTCGGAATTCCCGGACCTCGGCGCGCGCCCGACGTAGTCATTCCACGCACGATTGCGGTAGGCCGGAGTCCCGCCGCTGTGGGCAATCCACACCATGTCGGGAATCGCGTCCGCCAACGCGAACAAGGGGGTGGCATCGGGCGACGCGGAACGAAGCTCCGGCAACGGAGGCTGCATTGCGTTTGTCAACTCGCGAAAACGGGACAGAGGGTCAGGACGGGGGACTGCAGTAAGGGTGCCATGTGCCAACGGGCGCGAGGGAACCCGGCTGAGCGGTATGGTGTTGGATGACGGCAGAACGTGTCGTCATCGGAGAACCTCGCCTGCGCGCGGCGCGGAACGACTCGGGACGCGGCCGCAACGCTGGCACGTAATAGGGGATGAGTCCGGTGCATCGCGGGTCCAACGACGTGCTACCCCGCTCGGTGGCAGAGTATCCCCCTCTCGCCTGTTTTTGGTTCCTCATCCGAAGGGAGGAGGAAAATCTACGTCAGGTGGTGAATGGTTGAGGAGCAGCGCACTTCGATACTATTCTGTCGCCAGCTCCAACTCCTCCATACTCCAGGAGGAGCAACGCTTCGACCTCGGCGGCGTCCCCGGCGCCGGCGTCAGGATCTGAATCAGGGCTCGTGATGCAGAAGTCGTTACCCGACGAACAGTTTCCTGACGAGACGCCGTCGCGAGAGCGCCACCTGCAGCAGTTGCAGCGGATGGCGATGTTGGGCACGCTCGCGGCCGGGCTGGGTCACGATCTCCGCAATCTCATCATGCCGGTCCTGCTGAGGCTGGACGTGCTGGCGGAGTCGAAGGAGCTGCCCGAGTCGGCGCGCGAAGATATCGCCGGCATTCGCACGAGTATCGCACGGCTCCAGCGACTCGCCGGGGGGTTGCGACTGCTCGCCGCGAATCCCTTCGACCAGCGCGACGAGCATCAGCTGACGCATCTCCCGCAATGGTGGCACGACCTGCATCCGCTGGTGGTGGATGCGCTCGCGCCCAACACGCGGATCGAGGTGCTGCTGCCGCCGCATCTTCCGCCGGTGGCGGTTCCTCCTGGCACGCTGGCGCAGGTAATGATCAACCTTGTGATGAACGCCCGCCGCGCGATGGACGACCACGAAGCGCCGCAGTTGAAGGTGACGGCTGCTGCGTCGGGCACGGAGGTCGTATTGCACCTGCGTGACAACGGCTGCGGCATGGACCCGGAGACGCGGCGCCGATGCTTCGAGCCGTTCTTTACGACGCGTCCGCGGGAATATGCCACCGGACTGGGGCTCTCCACTGGCCGCGCACTGATGAGTCACTACCGCGGCGACCTGACGCTCAGCGAGGCCGACGATACGGGCGCGACCTTCAGCTTGCACCTGCCGATCCATCAGTCGGCGCTGGGGACCGCCCGCACATGGCACAAGCCGAGCGTTCGCATCGCGCTGCGCGACCCGCGGCAGCAAGCGGTGGTTCGTCTGCTGTTGTCCCAGCGCGGCATGCGGGAATGGGCCGAGGGCGATGCCGCGGTCCGACCAGACGTCGTGATCTGCGATGCCGCGTCGGTGGCCGAGATGTTGCCGGATGGGGAGCGGAGGGCGGGGGAGACGGAGGTGCGGCTCATTGCCATCGGCGAGCCGAACGACACGATGACAGGACGCGACATCGAGTGGATTGCCTCGAGTCGCTTCTATTCCTTATCTGATGTGCTGACGTGAGAAGGGCCATGATTACTGCTGAGGAGGAGGTGCGCGGAAGGGCGCCCGGATCACCGCCGGAGTTCAGCGTGTCGTGCATCGACGACAACGAGCTGCTCATGGACGCGCTGGAGCGCCGGCTGAGCCTGGAGGCCGGCTTCGCGGGATTTCATCGCGTCTCGGACTTCCTGCATGCGGCCGATGAGGTGGCACGCTGGGATCCTACCATCGTGCTGCTCGACATCGACCTTCCCGGCGGCGTCGACGCCGTCGTCCTGCTCGAGGAACTGGTGCACAACACACCCGACTCGCGGGTGATCGTGTTCACCGGCTACCCACAGGGAGAGCTGGTGGCACGCACGATGAGCCTCGGCGCGTGGGGCTTCGTCTCCAAGGGTGTGCGAGCGGACCGCCTCATTGATGCTATCCGGCGCGTGGCGCAGGGCGAGGCGGTCATCGTTCTCGAGGACTGATGCGCGGACGACGTCGGCACGCGACGTGGGGCTCGATTGCGCCTGTCGATGGTTCGCGTATCGTCACGTGCCGGCCCAGACATGACGAGCCCCCCGGAGGAGCGCTTGCTTCCACCGGGGGGCTGCTTTCATCAGGCGCGGTGGTCGGCCGGAGTCACCGACCTGGCCCCGCTACTGCGCGACCGGCATATCCTCGAATCGCACCGCTTCCAGCTTGCCCTGCGCCCCGCGGGTCAGGACGATGGAGTACGAGCGTCCGGCCTGGAGGTTGACGTTAGGCACCGTGAGCAGGAGCTTGTTGCCGTCTTCAGTGCGGATTTCCAACGTGCCCTTCCACGGATCAAGGTCCTTGAAGCCGGCTTCCGAGGAGAAGTTCACGCCCTCGAAGAGCTTGTCGCCGCCACGCGCCACGACGTCCACTTCGTCCACGCCGCTGGCGGCATGGATTACGCGCAGGTGGGCCTTGGACATGTCGTCCGAGATGTTGTCGCGCACGATGCGCGTGCGGTATGCGTCGCCGTCGGCTTCACGCATCACGACCATGGTGTAGCGATGGCCATCCACCAGCATTTCGCGGTTGGTCTCGAGCGGCATGTAAGCGCCGTTCGATTCCCCGCTCACCTGGAATGACACCCACGTCTTGTCGATCGGCTGGTACGGCGAGACGGCCTTGTAGTCCACGGTGGGCAAGGCGTGCGTTTCGTCGGCGCGGACGGAAAGGCCCTTGGCCCCCGACACCGCATTGACCACCCGAACCAGCGCTTCCCCCCGCTTGTCCGCCAGGTCACCGGAGATGGAGGTCGAGGCTTCGCCATCCGCAGTGCGGGTGGTCACGGCCTCGTCTGTTTGCGCATCGCGGCCGCACGCAGCAAGCACCGCCGCGGTCACGAGCATGGAAGTCAGGCGAATAGTTGATGTCATTGAAGCTCTCCGGTAGCGAGTTCTGTAGTGGAACGTGAGGTGAAGCCGCACGAGACCGGCGTGGGAGTGAGGAGCCGCAAGTTGCGCCGCAACCAGGCGTCCACCTCGTCCTCCAGGATCCGGACGTCCTGC
>JBDSVW010000121.1:0-22784 GCA_039927015.1 Gemmatimonadaceae bacterium
TCGACTGAACTCTTCATGGAGCATCCGGCGCTCATCGTCGGCAATCGAGGGGTTTTCGCCGTGCACCTGACGGACGTGACGGACTTCGCGCCCCTGCGCTCGGGTCCGATCACGTTGCGGTTCCAGCCGCGGAGCGGCGGCGCTCCGCTCGAGGTCGTGCAGGAGGAGCCGCGGGCACCGGGCATCTATGGCCCCGCACCCGCCTTCGTGAATCCCGGCGTATACGACCTCACGATCATCGTCCGGAGCCCACAGGCACGCGACAGCATCAGCGTGCCGGGACTCACCGTCTATGCGACGGAAGCCGAGGCGCCGCGCGAGGAAGCTGGCGGAGAAAGCGGGATCCGATTCCTCAAGGAACAACAATGGAAGACGCCGGGGTTCCGCACGGCATTCGCGGCAGAAGGGCGCGTGGCCGAGACGTTCGTCGCGACGGGAGAGGTGATCGCGGCGGGAGGCCGATTGGCCGAGGTCACGGCGCCGATCGCTGGGATGGTGGATGCGTCGGGGGTGGCGAATGCGCCGGCCGTCGGTGTGCGCGTGACTCGCGGACAGGTTCTCGTACGGCTGGTGCCGGCGCTTGGCGAAGGAGGTTCCGCATACGCGGAGGCACGCGCTCGATTGCGCGAGGCGGAGGACGAACACGCACGGGCCACCCGGTTGCTGGCCGCCCAGGCGATCCCGGAGCGGCGGATGCATGAGGCGGAGAGCCGACTGCGCGCGGCGCGCGAGGCGCTGGCGGGGCTCAACGGCGGCGCGCTCACCGCCAATGGACGGATTGAGCTCCGCGCGCCGAACTCCGGCGTCGTCACGGTCCGGAGCGTCACGCCAGGGAGCAGGGTGGAGGCCGGGGCTGCCCTCTTCACGATCGTCGATCCTTCGGTAGTCTGGCTGCGCACAGACGTTCCGGCGGCGCGTGCGACAAGCGTCCGAGCAACGAACGCTGCGGAGTTCCGGATCGAAGGGTCGACACGCATCTACCGGACCGGCCGAGCCATCTCTTTGGGGAGTGTGATTGATCCGCTGTCGCGGACGGTCGCGGTCCTCCACGAGGTAACGAATCCCGACCGATCGCTGCGGATCGGCGCGATCGCGACGGTCTCGTTGCCCACGGGGCTCCAAGGGAGTGGCGTCGTCATCCCGAGCGACGCCGTGCTTGATGAAGACGGCCGCGCGATCGCGTATGTGCAAAGCACCGGGGAGGCGTTCGAGCGCCGGCAGCTGGTCATCGGCGGCATCGCCGGCGGATCTGCGCTGGTGATTTCGGGCATCGCCGTGGGCGAGCGAGTGGTGACGGGCGCGGCCTATCAGGTGCGTCTGGCGTCGCTCTCGTCCGCGGTGCCCGCCGAAGGCCACGCCCACTAGGAGCGAGACTCACATGTTGAACACTCTGATCGCGTGGTCGCTGCGAAATCGCGTGCTGGTACTCGCCACTGCCACACTTATGCTCGCAGGTGGCGCCTGGACGGCCGTGCGCATGCCGGTGGACGTGTTCCCGGACCTCTCGGCGCCCACGGTGACGGTGCTGACCGAGGCGCACGGGATGGCGCCCGAAGAGGTCGAGGCGTTGGTCACCTTCCCGATCGAGACGAGCGTGAACGGTGCAACGGGCGTGCGCCGCGTGCGTTCCTCCACGGCGCAAGGCATTTCGGTGGTGTGGGTGGAGTTCGACTGGGGGATGGAGATCTTTCGCGCACGGCAGATCGTGACGGAGAAGCTCCAGGTGGTGGCGTCCGGGCTGCCGGTTGGCGTCTCCCAACCGGTGCTGGCGCCCGTCTCATCGATCATGGGCGAGATCATGATGATCGGACTCACCGGTCCGCAGTCGCCCGAGGAGTTACGGACCGTCGCCGACTGGACGATTCGTCGGCGCCTCCTCGCCGTCGCGGGAGTGGCGCAGGTCATCCCGATTGGCGGCGCGGTGAAGCAATATCAGGTGATCGCAGATCCGGCGCGAATGCGTGCTACGAGCGTGACGCTGGCGGAGGTCGTGCGCGCCGCTGAGGGATCGAACAAGAACGCCTCAGGCGGCGTGTACATGAGCAAGGGGCAGGAGTATGTGATCCGCGGGATCGGGCGCGTACAGAGCGTTGAGGACATCGCGGGGACGGTGGTTGCAGTCCGTGGCGGCGTGCCGGTGCTCCTGCACCAAGTGGCGGAGGTGCGGATCGGAACAGCGCCTCGGTACGGTGATGGTGCGGTGAACGCCGAGCCTGGCGTCGTGCTCGCGGTGCAGAAGCAGCCGGGCGCCAACACGCTCGCACTCACGGCCCGCATTTCCGAACAGCTCGCCGAGATCCAGCTGGGCCTGCCCGCCGGGATGACTATCGAGTCGGCGCTCTTCCGCCAGGCCGATTTCATCACGGTCGCGGTGGACAACGTGATCAAGGCGCTCCGCGACGGTGCGATCTTCGTTGTCATCATCCTGTTCCTCTTTCTCTGGAACTTCCGAACGACGGCGATCTCGATCGTCGCAATTCCGCTCTCGCTCGTCGTGGCGATCTTCGCCATGAAGCTGCTCGACATCACTATCAATACGATGACGCTAGGCGGCATGGCGATCGCGATCGGCGCCCTGGTGGACGACGCGATTATCGACGTGGAAAACGTCTTCCGGCGGCTGAAGGAAAACCATCACCTGCCGGAGGCCGAGCGGCGACCTTCGCTCCGCGTGGTGTTCGATGCGTCGCGCGAGGTGCGCGCGTCGATCGTCAACGCGACGCTGATCATCATCGTCGTCTTCATCCCACTCTTCTTCCTCGGTGGCGTGGAAGGACGGTTGTTGCAGCCGCTAGGGTTCGCCTACGTGGTCTCGATTCTGGCCTCGCTTCTCGTCGCTGTCACCGTGACGCCGGTGCTCTGCAGCTATCTGCTGCCCGAGTCGCAGGTGGTGCGCGAGGAGCACGAAAGCCGTCTGGTGCGGTGGCTCAAGGGAGGCTACGCCCCCGTGCTCGCGCGCGTGCTGGCCCATCCGCGCCGCGTCCTCGCGGGCGCAGCCGTGATGCTTGGCCTCGCACTCGCGATGGTGCCGATGCTCGGGACGGCGTTCCTGCCGGAATTCAATGAAGGGGCGCTGACCGTGGGCGTGGTCACCGTGCCCGGCACATCGCTGGACGAATCAAGTGCGATCGGACGGCGAGTGGAGCAGATCCTGCTTGCCGACTCCGCGGTGCTCAACACCGATCGTCGGCAGGGGCGCGCGGAGCTTGATGAGCACGCCCAGGGCGTGAACGCTGCGGAGATCGACGTCACGCTCAAGGAGGGTGTCGAGAAGGCGGCGCTTTTCGAGCGACTCCGGCGGGAGTTCTCGACGATTCCCGGCACCAATGTCACCGTGGGCCAACCGATCGGCCACCGGATCGATCACATGCTCTCCGGCACTCGCGCCAACATCGCGGTCAAAATCTTCGGCCCCGATCTCACGGCGCTGCGACAGGTGGGGGAGCAGGTGCGCGGAGTGATGGAGGGCGTCGCTGGCGTCGTCGACCTGCAACTCGAGCAGCAGGTGGATGTGCCCCAGCTCCGGATCGAGGCCGACCGCGTGGCCCTCGGCCGTTACGGGATGTCGGTTGGCGACCTCGCTGAGGCGATCGACGTCGCGTTCAATGGAGAGGTCGTGTCGCAGGTGTTGGAGGAGGGGCGCAGTGTGGACCTCGCTGTGCGCTTCCCGGAGGCGCTGCGCTCAGACGCTAGCGCGATCGCCGGCGTAATGTTCGACACACCCACCGGGCAGCGCGTGGCGCTCTCTCAGCTCGCGCGCATCGTGACCTCGCGCGGCCCCAACACCGTCTCTCGCGAGAACGTCCAGCGGAAGATCGTCGTGCAGGCGAATGTGGCCGGGCGAGACCTCGGCGGCACGGTCGACGAGATCCGCCGGGCCGTGGCCACGCAGGTGACCTTGCCGACGGGATACCACGTGGAATACGGTGGACAGTTCGAGGCACAGGAGGAGTCCACGCGGACGCTGGCCGCGCTCTCCTTGATCTCGGTGGCCGCGATCTTCCTCATCCTGTTCGCCGAATTCCGCTCGGCGCGCACGGCGTCACTCGTGATGGCGAACCTGCCGCTCGCGCTGATCGGCGGGGTGGTCGCGGTGGCGCTCACCGGGCGCGTCGTGAGCATCGCGTCGTTGGTGGGTTTCGTGACGCTCTTCGGGATCGCCACACGCAACGGCATCCTGCTGGTGTCGCATTACCGCCAACTGATCGCGGAGGGTGTCGCGTTCCGCGATGCGATCATCCAGGGCTCACTGGAGCGGATCTCGCCGATCCTCATGACGGCGCTCACGGCGGGGCTCGCGCTGATCCCGCTCGCGCTGGGCGGTGGCGAACCGGGGAATGAGCTGCAGACGCCGATGGCGATCGTGATCCTCGGCGGACTGCTCTCGGCGACGGCGCTCAACATGATGGTGCTCCCTGCGCTCTTCTGGCTCTTCGGGGAGCGGGAGGCGGAGCGTCGGCCGGAGGCGCTCGCCTGAGCCTCCACGAGTGGCGGGATATCTCGCGATAGTCGCCGGCGAGTTGAAAGCCCATGAGTACGAAGCCCGCAGTCATGATGGCGACGTTGCTGCCGTACGCCCACGTCAGCGTACGGGCGCGGCGGCTGTCGCACGCGGACCTTGCGAGCTGCGGCCGGGATCGGTACGGTTGTCACCCCGCGACCACCCCTCGCGCCCCCTCACCCTTTCGCCGGGACGGCTCGATGCTCTCCAACATCATCATCGTGCTGGCCGTCCTCATCGTCGGCCTGCTCGTGTATGCGGCCACCCGACCGAACTCCTTTCGCGTGCAGCGCTCGACGCGCATTGACGCCGCGCCCGCCGCGATCTTTCCCCACGTCAATGACTTCCACAAGTGGAGCGCCTGGTCCCCGTGGGAGCACCTCGATCCCGCAATGCAGCGCAGCCACAGCGGCGCCGCCAGCGGCAAGGGGGCGGTGTACGCATGGGAGGGCAACAAGAAGGTGGGAAAGGGTCGCATGGGAATCATCGATTCGGCGCCCCCTGCCCGCGTCATCATCAAGCTCGACTTCCTTGCACCCTTCGAGGCCCACAATACCACCGAATTCACCATGGTGGAGTACGGGCAATCCACGGACGTCACGTGGGACATGCACGGTCCGTCGCCCTTCATGTCCAAGCTCATAGGCATCTTCATGAACATGGACGCGATGATCGGGAAGGATTTCGAAAGGGGCCTGGCCGGGCTCAAGAAAGTCGCGGAACAGCGGGCGTGAGCTGACGCGTTCCGCACCGGCGACCGCTGCCACGCGATTGTAGTACCACGTTTACGACGCACCGCCGGCCTGTCGTCGCGGCTCACGAGAGAAACGGTCCACGTCGGCCCGCACCTGACCAATGTCCTCGGGCGTGGATCGACAGCAGCCGCCGATCCATGCGGCGCCTGCTTCCATCCACCGGGGCACGCATTCGGTGAATCGTGACGCGGTGCCCACCCAGCAGCGTCTCGCGGCGTCCCACATCTCGCCGGAGTTCGGATACACGACAATCGGTTTCTGCGTGTGCGCCCGCATGTGGGTGATGAGCGATGCGACGAATTCCGGCGCCACGCAGTTGACCCCCATGGCCACCACCTGCGGCTGGCGATCGAGCCATCGGGCGCACTCGCCGATGTCGTCGCCCGCGGAGGTGCGGCGCTCGTCGCGGCAGGAGAAGGTCACCCACGCGCGCGCCGATACATGGTCGCGCAGCAGCTGCACCAATGCGCGGGCCTCCAGAAGCGATGGGATCGTCTCGCATGCGAGCAGGTCGGCGCCCGCACCGGCGAGCACCGCGAGACGCGCACAGTGGAAGGACACCAGCTGCGCCTCGTTCAATCCATAGTCGCCGCGGTACTCCGAACCGTCGTGGCGGGAGGCCCCGAAGGGGCCCACGGACGCTGCAATGCGCAGGGGACGGGCAACGCCGGCGTCGTGCGCGCGATGCCGGGCGGCGTCTGCAATGGTCACCGCCCGCCTGAGCAGCGCGGTGGTGGCGTCGCTGGTGAGTTGGCGCTCCGCAAATCCTTCATAGCTCGCCTGATAGGTCGCCGTAATCGCGATGTCGGCGCCTGCCATGAAGTAGTCGAAGTGGACCCGCTCGATCGCCTCGGGGGCGTCGAGGAGCAGCCGCGCCGACCAGAGACGATCGTGCAGGTCGTGTCCGCGCCTTTCAAGCTCGGTGGCGAGTCCGCCGTCGATCACTTGGCAGCGTGACGTGATCACGATTGAAAAGAAGAGGATCGAGTGTGGGCACACACGGCAGGGAGCGTTGCGTCCGTGCTGTGCGTCTGGGATGTTCTATGATGTCCCCCGCGCCGGCATCAGGGATAGTGGTCAGTCCTTCCGTGCGCGCCGCGACGTTGTTCACGCCCACCCTGCAGTCATGCACGTCATGAAAAAGAGCATCCTCTCGCGCGTGCCGCAGCCGGGCCTGATGCTCGCGTTGGTGGCGTACGGAGTGGTCGCGTGCGCGCCGCCGGCCGCGATCTCCCGCGATGGGCCACGCGAGGTGCGCCAGATCGTCACCTTTCTCTTTCAGCCGGGACGGGCGGACAGTGCGCTACACATCTATGAACGCCAGCTGCTGCCGCTCTATCAGGGCAACTCGGCCATGCTCCGCTTTCGCGGCTATCGGGAAGCCGAGAGTCCAGAGCCGCTCGATCTGGTGGTGGTGAGCGCGTTCACGGGCATGGCAGGCATGGATGCTTCCAATGCCGCGCTGCGCACCATGTCGTCAGGTGGCAACTCGGTCTTCCAGTGGTACGGCGCGCTCTCGGGGCTCGCCCAGTGGCATCACGACCAGTTCGCGGAGATGATTTTCGCGACGCGCGATACCTCGGCCGCGTCGGAAAGCCCGGCGCATCTCACGGTCATGGAGTACGTGCGTGTTCGACCGGGAAGCCGGGCCCGGTACGAGTCGCTGGTCGGTGCGGAGCTGCAACGACTCGAGGGCAACCATGCACTCGTACGCTGGTCGGAGACGGGTCGCCTGGTGGTGAGCGACGGATGGGATTATGTGCGATTCCTGGGCATCGATTCCCTCGGCGAGTGGGGCGCCTACCAGCGAGCCGTGCGCGCGTCGAGCGCCGCCGCCGCGCTGGACGAGGTGGTCGTGGCGAGAAAGACGATCATCCTCCGGAATGCCCCCAGCATGTCGGTGCGGTAGCGCGCCGACATCGCCCCGCCGCGTCCGGGAATTGAACAGATCGGACAATTGCGGAGCGCGGGGGGCCGATTCAGGCGCACGGTCACCGGTCCCAGGGAGACGGACTTCTTCTCGACCGTGTCGTTCACGACCACCGTTATGGTCAGGGACGTTCCCTGCACGCGCCCGCTGAACACCGCGGGGAGCAGAGGCCCGACGGCGACGGGATACGCACGCAGCAGATACGTGCCCGTGGCAGTGAAGCGACCGTCGGCGTCCACGGCAAGTCGGGTCCCCAGGTCGCCGTAGGTGCAGCCGATGTGGGCGTGAGTGCTGGAATCGGAGACAATCACCCCTGCGCTGTCGCCGCCCCAGGTACCAAGCGCCAGCTGGCCGTCGGGAGAAATGCCCAGTGACTCGTCGGCGCTGCACGCCCCCGCGACCGCCGCGAACGCGACGACCGCCATTGAGGCGCAGCGACGAGCGTGGGACATGGAGTTCGGCATCATATCTCTTGGACACCCGAGCGGAGCGATGCCCCCATCTCGGCACCGCCAGAGGTTCAGGACGATGAAGACTACGCGGCGCAGCGCACACGTGCGAGCCGCCTGATCAGGTGCGACTGCGCGCACGGTGGCGGGCCGACGCCGGGGGTGTCGGGCGTGACCCGCGGCTACCTGCCGGCGTCCATCCACGAGAGGACGGCGAGGGCAGTGCCGGGCCAGCCGTTGGGGTGCCCGGTCGTCTCATCTGTCCCGGGGGACTCCGAAGCGAGGTGGGCGTGCGCGACGCGATTTTGTTCAGCCTTCTGGCGGTGGCAGTGGGCGAGCTGGCCCGCCGGGTGGGCGGACGCCGCGGATGGTCGGGGTTGCAGGATTTCCTGCCTAACGCCCGCCGGGAGCGGCGCCTGCAGGCCGTCTTTCGGCACACCGCAGTGGGCATCGCAACCCTGGACCGACACTTCACCGTGACCGAAGCCAACGACGCGCTGGCCCGTCTCCTGGGACTCGAGCTGTCGAGCGTCACGGGCCGCCGCTTCTCGGACTTTCTCTCCGCCGAAGATGCCGCGAGCGCTGCCGCGGCGATGGATGCCGTGACCACAGGCGAGCGCGAGGTGGCCGTGTCGGAGGCGCGCTACGTTCGCCACGATGGCGGCGTGGGGTGGTGCTCCGTGATGCTGTCCGCCTGCGGCGCCGACGCGGATGCCCCGCTGGTGGCCGTGGTGCAGGACGTGAGCGAGCGAAAGACGCTCGAGGCCAAGCTCGTGCATCAAGGCACGCACGACACCCTCTCCCAGTTGCCCAACCGCGCCATGTTTCGCGACCGGGCCGAGCTCGCACTCTCGCGCACCGCGCGCGAGGAGCGGGGGCTGGCGATGATCGTGCTCGACCTCGACGACTTCAAGTCGGTGAACGACACCGACGGACATGGTGCAGGAGACCGGCTGTTGCAGGTGGTGAGCCGCCGGCTGCTCGCGGCCACCCGCGGATGTGACACGGTCGCGCGGCTGGGGGGCGACGAGTTTGCCGTGCTGCTCGAGCAGGTGGATGCACGGTCGGGCGCCGAGGCGGTGGTGGAGCGCATCATCGCGTCGCTGCGTCGGCCCGTGGATTTGGGCACCGGGCGCAGCGTGTCGCTCTGCGCCAGCGCCGGTATCGCCATCTACTCCGGACACGAGGACGCGGAACAGCTGCTGCGCAACGCCGACGTGGCGATGTATGAGGCCAAGCAGCGCACGCGCGGACGGTGGGTGGTGTTCGATGGCGCCATGCACGTCGCGTTGATCGACCGCGTGACGCTGGAGTCCGACCTGCGAGCGGCACTGGAGCGCTGCCAGCTCATCGCCCGCCCGCGCCTCGCGAACACCGCCGTCTATCCCGCATATGAGGCCGCGCCACCGCAATCGGAATTCAGCGTCGTCTATCAACCCATCGTGGACCTGCGCACCGGCGTGATGACCGGCGTGGAAGCGTTGGCGCGCTGGACGCACCCCACCCGCGGCACGGTGTCGCCCGAGGCGTTCATTCCTCTCGCCGAGTCGAGCGACCTGATCGCGTCGTTAGGCCGCTACATCGTGCGCGAGGCGTGCCGGCAGGGCGCCAAGTGGAATCGTGCGCGTTCCGGCACGCCGCTCACCATCACGGTAAACCTCTCGGGCCGTCAGCTCGAGCGGGACGAGATTGCCGCCGAAGTCGATTCCATCCTGCGGGAAACCGGGCTCGCTCCCGCGCAGCTCGTGCTGGAGATTACCGAGACGGTCATCATGCGCAACGACGACACGACGCTCGACCGGTTGCGGGCGCTGAAGCGTCTCGGCGTGCGCCTCGCCATCGACGACTTCGGGACCGGGTTCTCCTCGCTCTCCTACCTGCAGCGTTTTCCGGTGGACATCGTGAAGATCGACCGGCTCTTCGTGGATGGCATGCGGGAGGGCACCGAGGGCAGCGCGTTCATGCGCACCATTCTCTCCCTGGCCGACATGCTGCACCTGCAGACCATTGCCGAAGGGGTCGAGTACGACACCCAGGTGGAGCAGTTATGCGAGCTGGGGTGTGCGGCGGGACAGGGGTATCTCTTCGGCCGCCCCATGACGTCGGCGGCCATCGGGGCGCTCATGCTCGCGGAGCCGTTGCGCTCGCCCGCCGAGTCCGTGCTGGAGCACGCGGGAGACGAACCGGCGCCGGCACGAGTCCCTTCGGAGGGATTCCCTTCAGCTTGGTGATGCAGGTAACAGCGCGAACCCGCGTTGTCGGCGTAACCCTCTGCGTTCACCAGAGGAGATACGTCATGGCGTTATGGAAGGAGCAGGTTGCCCCCCGGAAGGATTCGGCAGCGTTCGGTACCGAGACTGGGCTCAAGAACGACGAGGCGCCGGCCCTCGAGGTTCCGGCACCGCGTCATGTGCCCACCGCACGGCCGGTCGCGCGCGAGGGCGCCGAGTCGATCCTGGGTTCCGAGCTCACCATCGAGGGAAAGATCGAGGGCGCGGGCCACATCCGGATGGAAGGCCGCTTCAAGGGTGACGTGAACGTCGAGGGTAACCTCACCATCGAGCCCGGCGCGACGCTCACCGGCAGCGTGAAGGCGCACTCGGTGGTGATCGGGGGAGAGCTGGAGGGCAATATTCTCGACGCGGCCCGGGTGGAGCTGCTGCAGACGGGGATCCTGAACGGCGACCTCAAGGCGGGGTCTCTCACCGTGGCCGCCGGCTCGCGCATGCGTGGACGTGCCGAGTTCGGCTGGGAGAACGGGGCACCGGACAAGGCAGCCAGCAAGGCACCGAACAAGTTGTCGGGAGAGGGAGATAACGGCTCGTTATGAGCAGCGGGCGAGAGGCCGTTGCCGGCGCAACGCGCACCTGTCCGCACTGCAGGACGACGATCCTGGACAGCGCCACGGTGTGCCCGGGGTGCCGGCATCACCTCCGGTTCGACCCGGGCGCCGCGGGACGCGCGTCTCCGAGCATGACGCCGCTCCTGATCGAGGGGCGCATCAGCCATCCACCGGACTCGGCGCCATGGGAGTATTCGGTGGTGCTCTCGATCAGGAACGAGAAGGGTGAAGAACTGACCCGGCAGGTGGTCGGCGTCGGCGCCCTGCAGGCCAGCGACGAGCGCACGTTTACGCTCTCGGTGGAAATGTTCTCCTCGGCGTCAGGCAAGACCGGGGGGCGCGGGGTCAACGGTCGTTGAACGAGCCGCATCCCCGGCAGGCCGGGGACGCGGTCCCCTGCGGGCTTCTCACATGTGTGACAGTGGATCGGGGCGCGGCGCTTCTTCCTTCGGTGTGTCGGGAAACTGGCGTTCCAGGATGCGTCGGGCCACCTGCCCGCCCCCGATGCCGATCGCGATCGCCACGCCCAGCATGACGGCGCCGAACGCGATGGCGAACGCGGTGAGCATGATCGTCTTGGCTACGCCGATCTGTTCCAGTGCCATGGCGACTGCCAGCGCGCTGATGAGCCAGCGCACCCCGCCGCTGAGCAGGCGCGCGGACGGCAGGTTGGCGTTCACCGCTGCCAGCAGCGTGGCCCGCCAGGCGAAGTTCGCGGCCAGCAGGCCGACGATGAGAATCACGATCCCTACGCCGAGGCGCGGCAGGAAGGCGATGAAGTCCGCGGTGAGCCGGTCCATGCCGGAGAAACCGAGCGCGACGAGTCCCGACAGCAGGAACGCCGCCAGCACCAGCCAGAAGACCATGGAGGCCACCACATCGGACGCGGGCGGCAGCGTGACCTTCTTGAGCATCGCGGTGGCGCCGATACGATCACACAGGGCGTCGAAGCGTACCCAACGCAGCACGTGCCGCAGGACGAAGCTCAGCAGCCAGGCGATGAGCCATCCGACCACGACCAGGCTGAGCATCGCCAGCAGATGCGGCAGGAAAACCTGGACGCCGGTGAGAAAGTCCTGCCAAGCGGTACGCAGCATGTCCGCTATCGAGATTGCCATGGGTCACCTCCTCCCTTCGACGTTCCAGCGCTCTACGAGATAAGGCCGCAGGCCCTCAAACTCGCGTTCGAGGGCTGCCAGTCTTTGCGTGTGGGCAGACTCGTCGGCGGAGGCGATCTCCGCAAAGAACGAGGCTGTCCGGCCCAGGTACAGGGGTACGAGCGCCTGCGTGAGGTGCTCGCGATTCATGACGCCCTGATGTGCCGCAGCCGCAAACTCGTACACGGTAATGGCCCACAAGGGGTCTGGAACCCGTACCGAAGCTTCCGATTGCGCCGCCGCCTGCAAGCGGGCGAGCGTCTCCGGTGAGACGATGTCGCGCAGCAGCGGTGCCAGGTCGCGCACGCCCGTGCGAAACCGCTCGACCATGGGGGCCAGGTCGAGCGCGGGGTCAGGCGTATCTGTGTGGTGCGGCGTGCCAAGCACGGGTACATCGAAGGCTTCCGCAAGACCCTTCCAGACATTCGCATGCTGCTCCATGCAGAGGAAGGTCGTGCCCACCACCTGCTGGAAGAGTTCGGAGAGCCCCGGCCGCGCACCGTGAGGTGCAACGACGCTGGGTCCCACGTACGACTGGGTGAGCCGCAGGTCCTCCGCCATCGCCGTCGCCACGAGCCACACGTCGAGCGCCGGACCCGTCAGGTCGCGCTCCCACATGGGGTGCCGTACCATGCGCGAGGCAAATCGTCCGGAGCAGCCGAATGTGCCCGCCATGTTCGAGCGCAGCCGGCGGCCGTAGACGGCACTGAGCAGGGGGCGCGCAAGCTGGTTGAGCAGCGGCCCCTCGAAGCGGCCGCGGGGATGCACGGGCAGCACCAGGTCAGCCTCGTTCTTCGCGAGCGGCTGTGCCAGTCCGGCGAGCCACTCCGGCGTCATGCTGGTGATGGTGGGATCGATGAGGACGACCGCGCGCGCCTGCAGCAGGTCGGCGGCGGCGAACACCGTGCGCACCCCGCCCGCTCGTCCCGGCAACCCCGCGTACGTCGCGCTCACGCGATGCGTGGTGCGCAGCGATGCCGAACCGCGCATCTCCTCCTCGGCCATGGGCGCGTGACGCAGCAGGTCCGGCGTGCCGTCGTCGGAGCCGCCGTCCGCATTGATGATGACCGTGCGTTCGCGCGGGAAGAACTTGGCGAGGCCCACGTGCAACCGCTGCACCAGCGTTTCGATCGTGCCGGCATTGTTGAACGTCGGAAGGCCGACCAGGATATCCACCTGCCCGACAGCTACAAGCTGCCGTACGAGTTCATCTGAAAGGATGCTGGCACGCGTCATGTGATGCCCTCACAACCGGAGGGAGCGTCGATGGCTACAGCCACCGCAGCCGGAACCAGTAGAACGAGTACGGGGTGAGCGTCAGCATGTAGGGCAGCGCACCGATGCGGGGAAAGAGACTGCCGCCGAACATCTCGACGGGAATCGCATCCTCCACGTGCGACAGGTCGAGTTCCACCGCCTGCGCCGAGCTCGAGAGATTGTTGACGACGAGGATCTGTTCGTCCTCCAGCGACCGGATGTACGCCAGCACGCGATGGTTGGCCGGTCGCAGGAAGTCGATCGTTCCGCGGCCGAACACTTCGGTCGAGCGTCGTACCTGGATGAGGCGCCGCGTCCAGTTGAGCAGCGAGTGCTCGTTGCGTCGCTGCGACTCCACGTTGACGGCCTGGTAGCCATACAGCGGGTTGGAGATGATCGGCTGGTAGAGTCGCTCCGGGTCGGCGTTGGAGAAGCCGCTGTTCCAGCCGCCATTCCACTGCATGGGCGTGCGCACGCCGTTGCGATCGCCGAGGTAGACGTTGTCACCCATGCCGATCTCGTCGCCGTAGTAGAGCACCGGACTGCCGGGCAGCGAGAGCAGGATGCCGTTCATCAGCTCGATGCGGCGGCGGTCGCCTTCCAGCAGCGGGGCCAACCGCCTGCGGATGCCCAGGTTGATGCGCGCCACCGGATCGCTGGCGTACGACTCGTACATGTAGTCGCGCTCCGCGTCGGTCACCATCTCGAGCGTGAGCTCGTCGTGGTTGCGCAGGAAGAGTCCCCACTGGCACGTGTCGGGAATCGCCGGCGTCTGCTCGATGATCTCGATCAGGGGCTTCCGGTCCTCCAGCCGCAACGCCATGAACATGCGTGGCATGATGGGGAAGTGGAACGCCATCTGGAACTCATCGCCGTCGCCGAAATACGGACGCACTTCCTCGGGCCACATGTTGGCTTCCGCCAGCAGCAATCGATCCGGAAAGTGGGCATCCAGCTTCGCCCGCAGGTACTTCAGGATCACGTGCGTCTCGGGCAGGTTCTCGCACGACGTGCCCTCGCGCTCGATGAGGTAGGGCACCGCGTCCACGCGGAAGCCGTCCACGCCAAGCTCGAGCCAGAACTTCATCACGTTCCAGATCTCTTCCTGCACCTCCGGATTGTCGTAGTTGAGGTCCGGCTGGTGGCTGAAGAAGCGGTGCCAGTAGTACGCCTTGGACACCGGGTCCCACGCCCAGTTCGACATCTCCGTGTCGAGGAAGATGATGCGCACACCGCGATAGCGGTCGTCCGTATCGCTCCACACGTACCAGTCACGCTTGGGATTGTCGAGCGAGCTGCGCGCTTCCTGGAACCAGGGATGCTGGTCGGAGGTGTGGTTCACGACGAGCTCGGTGATCACCCGCATACCGCGCGCGTGGGCCTCGTCGAGGAACTCGCGAAAGTCCTCGAACGTGCCGTAGATCGGGTGGATCGAGCGATAGTCGGCAATGTCGTATCCGTCATCGCGGAACGGAGACGGATACATCGGAAGGATCCACAGGCAATCGACGCCGAGGTCCTTCAGGTAGTCGAGCTTGGAGATCAGGCCACGGAAGTCGCCGACGCCATCGTCATTCGTGTCGCAGTAGGCCTTGACGTGTAGCTCGTAGAAGATCGCGTTCTTGTACCACAGGAGGTCGGGCGTCATGCGTTTGGCACACCTCCTTTTGGGGTCAGGCCGGGCGCGGACGTTGTTCCCGGCGGAAGGCCGTGCTCGGTGGGCGGGACGGCTCAAAGCGGCCGTGCAGCCGGCCTCGGCGCCGGGATGGCACTTGCTGCAGTAGTACCGGGCGGATCGCGTTCGCGCAACCCGGCCACGGCGCGCTGCGGCGGCTACTGCGCTGGCGGCGCCACGGCGGCACCGCGCTAGATTCCCCGGTGCATGATTCTCTTCGGACCCTGCATGCTCGCCGCGCCACTGGTGGCGGTGATCGCGATCCTCGCCCTGCCGCTCTGGCCGGTGGCGATCGTCGTGCTTGGGGTGCTGCGCATCCTATGGTGGCCCGTGGAGCGCGTGGCGACGGCGCTCGACCAGGCGTGGGCGCGCGAGTGGTCAGCGACGCTCGCGCGATGGTATCAGGCGGTGCTCAAGCCGTGGGTCTACTTCGAGCAGCGACGGCCGCCGCGTAACTAGCCGGCACCCGTTAGGCACCGGCCACCGTGGCGTTACTTGAGGTAGGCGCGCAGCGGCTCCCAGTAGCGCTCCGTCCAGCCGGTGTTCAGGTCGTCGTGCTCCCCTTCCGGAAATCCGACGTGATGAAAGTCGAGTTCCGTGCCCGCACCGACGTTCTTGAGCGCGAAGTGCACGAGTGAGTACGCGCCCTCGGGCCACGTCGCCACCCGCCACGCCTGCACGAGGCGCCGGCCGGGGACGAGCTCGATGTGGCGCCCGACGATCGCTCCCCCGAACATGGAAAAGGCATCGCCGGGACCCACGCCGATCTCGGCCGGGGCGCCGGTGACGGCGACGAACTTCTCGCTGGTCACCAGCGCCTCGTACACGCGGCTCGGGTGGGCGGTGAATTGTTCGGTGTGATGGATCGATGCCGACATGGAATCCAATCTCCTCGTTGCTGGTGTCGTGCTGAGGTCGCCCGTGGCGGGTTGCAGCGTGGTTGCAGCGTGGTCGCGGTGGAGCTGGGCCGGAGGCGGGCCCTGTCCAAAGCTCGTCCTCTCCCGGGCGCGCGCAATGCCGAAGGCGAATCGGGCTCGGAATGTCCTCGACGTCGCGTGTGCCGCGTGACACCGTGTCGCCGCCTGCAATCCGGCAGCAGCAACCCCGAGACGCTGCGGCACCACGTCGGGTTGCCGGCACCCCTGCACTCCGCGTTAAGTCGCCCCGAGTCACAGACCCTGGGGTGCCGACCGCCCGTCGGGCCTTCCTCGGCTCCTGTCGCACGGGAATCCGACCCTCCATATTCCACGCCGGCGTGTGGAGCGACGGGCCTCCGGTCCGGCGGCTTCTCATGGCGTGACTCGGCGCCGCGCGCAGGGTGAACTTCCACCCGCCACTCCGCTACCAGGACACCTCCGATGCTTGCCAATCGCCGGCCATGGAACACTGGCCTGCTGGTGTTCACGTTGTCGTGTCTTGCCTGCGCCCCCCGGCCGTCCGACTCGGGACAGGATTCCGCCGCGGTGACGGCCCTCGCGTCCGACACGACGGCGGCCGAGCGCCCTATGGCCTGCGCGATGGTCACGTCCAGCGAGATGTCGGAGATCCTGGGCAGCACGGTGGTCGGGCAGCCTAACGATCGCTCGACCGGCAGCACGGAGTGCATTTACCAGCCGTCGGAGGGCGTCTCGCCATACGTGGAACTCTCGGTGGACTGGGGAGGCGGCGAGGCCGCCATGCAGGCCATGGGCATGCGGGGACAGGCTGACACGGGGATCACCAACCCCTATGCCGGCATCGGCGACCAGGCCGCCGCCGTCGGACCCAGCCTGATGATCCGGACAGGCGACGATCTCGTGAAGATCGTCTTCTCTGGCGTCGATGACGCTCCGGCAGCTGCACGCCGGATCTTCTCCACCGCCCGGGCAAGGATGTGAGCTGAGGATTCCTCCTCCGCAGCCACCCGGGCGGCGGAGGCTGCCCCAAACGCGCAGTACGCCCAAGGATCGATTGGCCGACGCAACGCTGGGGACGAATACCCAGTGCAGGAAAAGAGCATGACGCTCCACCCGACATTGGCCAAGACGGAGGGCGCTCCGTCAGGCCATCGATATATTCTCCGGGGCAGCAGTGAGGCGCCTCTTGGGCGAGCTCCCTCCATTCGCACCCCCCGCCATTTGCGGCCAAGTACACCGACCCGGGGGGACGCATCGCCATCGTGGCCTCCGCAGACGGCAACACCGTTGAGGTGCATGTCCGCGATTCCGGCATCGGGCTCGCCCCCGCGTTGCTGCCGCGCGTGTTCGAGATGTTCACCCAGGCCGAGACGGTTCCTGCGCGCGCGGCGGGCGGGCGGGGCATCGGACTCACGCTCGTGCGCAGCCTCGTTGAGATGCACGGAGGCAGCGTGACCGCGGTGTCCGCAGGCCACAACAAAGGGAGCGTCTTTACCGTGCGGTTGCCGCAGGCCACGTATGCGGACGATACGCTCGCCATCGCCGCGGGAGACCGGCTCTCCCGGATGGAGGGCCAACCTCGCATTCTCGTCGTGGACGACAATAAGGACTCGGCCGACAGCCTGGGGGCGCTGCTCGAGGCGCTGGGTGCGCGGGTGACCGTCGCGCATGACGGGGAGACCGCGCTGCGCGCGGTGCCGCTGCATCGCCCCACCATCGTCTTTCTCGACATCGGCATGCCGCGCATGAACGGTTACGAACTGGCGCGCCGCATACGCAAGTTGCCTGGGGGCACGGATCTCCTGCTGGTCGCGCTCACCGGGGGGGCCAGGAGAAAGACCGGCGCCGCTCAGCGGCGGCAGGCTTCGACCACCATCTCGTGAGGCCCGCCGACCTGGATGAACTGGAGATCCTGCTGCGATCGGCGCGGAGCGCGGGCTAGGCGGGCGCGGGCGCCTGCCGATCGTGCAGCTGACGGACAAGCGGGACGCGGGTGCGGGACAACACTGTCCGGCGCCTGGGCGTTCTCTCAGGGACCCCCTCACCCCCGTGACATGCAGATGACTCGTCAGGCATTCGTACCCTTCCTGCTCGCAGCCGGTGCGCTGGTCGCCGAGGCGCAGCAGCGCCCCGCTCCGCCTGCCACCGTGCAGGCGCCGGCCTCTCCGCAGCGGGCCGCGACAGGCGACACCGCCGATCGCACGGTGGAGACGTTGCACACCGCCCGCATCGGCGGCGCGGAAGTGCGCTACACGGCGACGGTCGGTCGCCTGGTGCTGCGACATCCCAGTGGCCGGCCGCGCGCGCACATGTTCTTCACGTACTACCGGCGCGACGGTCAGGACCCCAAGACGCGCCCTATCATGTTCACGTACAACGGTGGCCCCGGCTCCCCATCAATCTGGCTGCACATGGGACTCATGGGGCCCAAGCGCGTGCAGATGGGCACCGACGGCTTCCAACCGGCGCCCCCGTACACGCTGGTGGACAACGTCGATTCGCCGCTGGACGTGACAGACATCGTCATGATCGACCCGGTGCAGACGGGCTACTCACGCGCCGCCGAGGGGGAGGACGTCAAGCAGTTCACCGGGGTGCGGCAGGACGTGGAGTCGGTGGGCGAGTTCATCCGGCTCTTCACCACGAAATTCACGCGCTGGCCGTCGCCGAAGTACCTGCTGGGCGAGAGCTACGGCACCATGCGATCGGCGGGTCTCGCCGCGGAGCTCCAGAACCGGCATGGCATGGAGCTCAACGGCATCGTGCTGGTGTCGTCCATCCTCGACTACCAGTCCAAGGGTTATGTCGCGGGCAACGATTATCCCTACGCCAACTTCCTGCCCTCGTTCACGGCCTCTGCCTGGTACCACCGCAAGCTGCCCCCCGATCTCCAGGCGCTGACGCTCGAGGAGGCCGTGCAGCGCTCGCGCGACTTTGCGTACGGGCCGTATTTCACGGCGCTGGTGAAGGGCACGAGGCTGCAAGGCGCAGAGCGGAGCGCCATCGCGCAGCAGGTGGCGCGCTACTCCGGGCTGAGCGCGGACTTCGTCGCGCGCGCCAACCTGCGCGTGAGCGACCAGCGCTTCCGAAAGGAACTGCTGCGCGACCGCGCGCTCACGATCGGACGCCTCGACGGCCGGTACACCGGGCGGGACGTGGATGCGGCGGGGGAGACGCAGGAGTACGATCCCGCGAACGAGGCCCTGGGCGGTCCGTACACCGCGCTCTTCATGGATTACGTGCGGCGCGAGCTGAAGTGGGAGACCGACCTGCCGTACTTCACCAGCGGACAGGTGCAACCCTGGGATTACTCGCCGTACAGCAACCGCTACCTTAACATGGTGGAGAACCTCCGCTCGGCGATGGCACGCAACCCGTTCCTCAAGGTCATGGTCGCCAACGGCTACTACGACTTCGCCACGCCCTTCGCCGCCACCGAGCACACATTCGATCATCTCGGCATGGAGTCGTCGTACAGCGATCGCGTGACGCTCAAGTACTACGAAGGGGGGCATATGATGTACATCCATCCGAAGCTGCTGACGCATCTCAAGCACGACCTGGCGGCATTCATCACGTCGACACAGGTGGCAAGGTAGGTGGGGAACCCTCGGGGGAGTGTGGATGACCGCCCGTAAGCGACGGAAGCACGCGTGGGAGGACATGCCACGCGAGCAATTGCTCGACCAACGCATACGCAGCTTGCGGCTGCGCATCGAGGGCACGTGGATCGAGGGGTGCATCGAGGAACTGTACGAAGAGCTGGAGAAGCGGGAGATCAAGCTCCGCCCGCACTGCTGGCTGTCGGGCGAGTGGTTCTCCCCGGACAAGATTCCCGGTATCGGCGTGCCGTTCTACCTGGCGCATCCCCGCCTGATGCGACTCGAGCGCAGCATGATGCTGGAGGTCGAGGGGGGATCGCGCGACGAGTGCATGCGCATCCTGCGCCATGAGTCCGGGCATGCCCTCCAGCACGCCTATCGGTTGCAACGCCGCAAGCGCTGGCAGGAGCTGTTCGGCAAGTCGTCTACGCCGTACCCCGAGAGCTACCGGCCCAACCCGGCCTCGCGACGCTACGTGCAGCACCTGCGACTGTATTACGCGCAGGCGCACCCGGACGAGGACTTTGCGGAGACCTTCGCGGTGTGGATGAGGCCGCGCTCCACCTGGCAGCGCCGCTATGAGGGCTGGCCCGCCCTCGAGAAGCTGGAGTACGTGGACGAGTTGATGGCCGAGTTGCGGCGCACGCGGCCGCCGGTGCTGCGGCGCGACCGCTACGAGCCGGTGTCGGCGATCAACACGACCCTGCGGGAGTACTACGCCGCCAAGCGGGCGTCGTACTCCATCCGGTATCCGAGTACCTACGATCGCGAGCTGCTGCGCGTGTTCTCCGACGCCCCGCGCCATGCGCGGCGCCCGCTCGCCTCGCAGTTCATCCAGACCCATCGAACGGAAATTCGCCACACCGTGGCGCGCTGGACGGGCGAGTACGAGTTTACGCTCGACCAGCTTCTGCGGGAAATGATCGGGCGCTGTCGCGAGCTCAAACTGCGGGTAGCTGGACCGCAACGCCGGGTACTTCTCGACTTCGCCGGAATGCTGGCGGTGAACACGGTACACTTTCTCTACAGCCGCAGGGTTTCCATCGCGCTATGAGCATCCGCCGCCGTCGCAAGCTCCGCATTCTCGTGATGATGCAGCCCGAGCTCATCCCCCCGGAATCGACCGAGGGGATGACGGAGCGCGAGCTGTACGAGTGGAAGACGGAGATCGACGTGCTGGGCACGCTGCGCGGGATGGGGCACGAGGTGCGCCCGATCGGGCTGCATGACGAGCTGCTGCCGCTGCGCAAGGCGGTGACCGAGTGGAAGCCGCACGTGGTGATCAACCTGCTGGAAGTCTTCTTCGGCCTGCGCGAGTTTGACCATCATGTGGTGAGCTACCTGGAGCTGTTGCGCGTGCCATATACCGGCTGCAACCCGCGTGGCCTAGTGCTGGCACGGGACAAGGCGCTCTCCAAGCAGATCCTCGCCTACCACCGCATCGCGGCCCCCAAGTTCGAGGTGGTGAAGCGGGGACGCCGCTCGCGCCGCGGCCGCAAGCTGACCTTTCCACTCATCGTGAAGGGCCTCACGCAGGAAGGCTCCGAAGGCATCGCGCAGGCCTCGGTGGTGTGGGACGACAAGGAACTGGACGCGCGCGTGCAATTCATCCACGAAAGCCTCCAGAGCGACGTGATCGTCGAGGAGTACATCGACGGCCGCGAGATCTACGTGGGCATCATCGGCAACCAGCGGCTGAAGGTGCTGCCGCCCTGGGAGCTGTTCTTCGAGAACCGTGATACGCGCAACCTGCCCATCGCCACGTCGCGCGTGAAGCACGACCTCGTGTATCAGGAGCGCCACGGCATCTTCCAGGGACCGGCGGCGCTGGACGATGCCACCATGCAGCGCATCATGAGCAATGCGCGGCGTGTCTACCGCACGCTCTCGCTCGATGGCTACGCGCGCATCGACTACCGCCTGCGCGCGGACGGGGTGCCCTTCTTCATCGAGGCCAACCCGAACCCTGAGATCGCCAAGAGCGAGGAGTTCGCCTCAGCGGCAGCCGAGGTAGGACTCGACTACGAGTCGTTGCTCGACCGCATCGTGTCGCTCGGCGTGCGGCGCGGCTCCATCTGAAGATTGGCTTTCGGGCGCGCAGTGTCCCTGCTCGCCTCGCCAGTCTCGATCAAACGGAACATGGCGCCCCCCGTCGGGAATAACGGGTTCGTCGTGTAACGAGAGCGCGGGTATCCCGCAGGGAAACGCAATACCATGTCGACGGATGAAGAGATGGAATGGCGCGTGATCGAACGGACGCAGGCCGCATGAAGTTGCTGCTTGTGGCCATCGCCGCAGTCCTGGTCACCATCATCGCGATGAACTTCGTCTCGGGAGAGAAGAAGATCGTCGAGAAAATCGAGTCACTGTACGCCATCGCTGACCCGCAGTTTGCCCGGTCGATGGGCCACCTGCTCGGTCCCGCGCTGCTGCCCGGCAACCAGGTCACCGAGCTGCTCAATGGCGACGCGATCTTTCCCGCCATGCTTTCGGCCATCAGGGCGGCGCGACAGAGCATTACGTTCGAGACCTACATCTACTGGTCGGGCGATGTCGGTCAGGAGTTCTCAGACGCCCTCTCGGAACGTGCGCGGGCCGGCATCGCGGTGCACCTCCTCATCGACGCGGTGGGAAGCATCAAGATGAAGGAGGAACAGCTCGATGAGATGAAGCAGGCGGGCGTCGAGATAAGGCAGTTTCATCCGGTGCGCTGGTACACGCTGTCGCGCCTGAACAATCGCACGCACCGGAAGCTGCTGGTGGTGGACGGCTGCGTCGGCTTCACGGGAGGTGTGGGCATCGCGGACAAGTGGTTAGGCAATGCGCAGGACCCGGAGCACTGGCGCGACACGCACTTCCGGCTGGAGGGGCCCTCGGTGGCCCAGATGCAGGCCGCATTCATGGACAACTGGATCAAGACCGCGGGAGATGTCCTGCACGGGCCCGAGTACTTCCCCACCTGTCAGCCCGCCGGGGAATCGCTGGCGCAGGTCTTTCACAGTTCGCGCGACGAGGGTGCGGAAAGCGTGCGGCTGATGTACCTGCTTTCGATCGCCAGCGCGGGCCATGCGATCGACATCGCCAACGCGTATTTCATCCCGGACGACCTCTCGCTCGAGATGCTGGTCGCGGCGCTGCGCCGCGGCGTGCGCGTGCGCATCCTGACCCCCGGGGAGCACACCGACAGCGACATCGTGCGCGGCGCCTCGCGTGCGCGCTGGGGCGACATCCTGGAAGCCGGAGCGGAGATCTACGAGTACCAGCCCACGATGTTCCACTGCAAGGTGATGGTCGTGGACAACCTGTGGTCGTCGGTGGGCTCGACCAACTTCGACAGTCGTTCCTTCCGCCTGAACGCCGAGGCGAACCTGAACGTTTTGGATGCTGAGTTCGCCGCGGGGCAGGTGCGCACGTTCGAGGACGATCTGGCGAACGCCCGCCGTGTGACCCTGGAGGCGTGGCGGAAGCGCCCGCTGAAGGAGAAGTTGCAAGAGCGCGTGTCGGCGCTTCTGCGCTCCCAGCTCTAGGCGGCGCCGCGGGACCTCGCCTGCTTCGACCTGCGCCGTTTCATAGGCAGGACTGCGCGACCTCCCCCGGAAACACGCGCAGTAGTCGCATCGACCGCGCCCCCTTCCTAGATTTTCGCACCTCCCTTACCCGGACTTCTGAAGCCCATGTCAGGCTTTCTGCAGCAGGTAAACTCGGCGTTCGATCGCGCCG
>JBDSVW010000122.1:0-9369 GCA_039927015.1 Gemmatimonadaceae bacterium
TCGTCAGCCGCAAGAGTCGATCGAGGAACGGGACGATACGACCGCGCCCGTCGGCGAGGTAGTCAAGGAAGACTTCGTCGCAGCGACGACGAACGAATGGGTCAACCTGGGCCCGCGTCAGCATCGATCGCAGTGCCGCAATCTAGAGCCCCAATCCCAATTGTCCCTCTGACACTCTCCGCACCGCCGCCCCGCGTCGCTTGGAGGCGAAGAACTCCCAGGTGCCCGCCGCGACGATCTCGTACAAGGTCGCCACCTGGTCGCCCTGGCGGCGGAGCAGGCGGCCCAGTCGCTGCGTGTGCTGGCGCTTCCCGCCGCGCGTCGAGTCGCCGAGCACGATCCCCAGCTTCGCCCCCGGAACGTCCCACCCCTCGTCGAGCACCCTGACCGAGGCGACGGCACGGAGCGTCCCCTCGCGCATCGCCGCGAGGATCGCGTGCCGCTCCGATGCGGGGGTCGCCGCGCCGATCAGCGGAATCGCCAGCCGTCGCGAGACCTCCATCGCCACGTCCGTCCCACCGCAGAAGAGGACCGCCTGTTCGTGCGGGAACATGCGAAGCACGCGCTCCGTCACCTCGAACTTCCGCTCCGCCAGCCGCACTACCCGCTCACGCTCACGAAACGCGAACAGCGCCCGCCGCGCCTCGGGAATGCGACGCGCGCTGGCGGCGAACCGCTTCCACGCGTCGTCCGGCGTCGCCCCCTTCTCCCGCCATCCCGACCGCTCGGCGTAGCCATCGAACTGCGTCGATGCGGCGTCGTATCGGGCTCGCTCGGCGGGGGTGAGGTCGACGTAGACACACTCCACCACGAAGCGCGCCAGTTCGGCGTCGGTCATCTCGCCGATCGTGCGCCGGTAGATCATCGGACCGAGCGCACGGACGAGCGATGTGTCCTGCCCATCGGGATAGGTCGCCGTCAGCCCCAAACGCGCCGCTGCCGGCGCGATGAGCAAGGCGTCCAGCCACGTGCGCGCCTCTCCCGTGGCGGTATCGCCCAGGTGATGGACCTCGTCGCAGACCAGGAGCGAAAAGCGTTCTCCATGACGCTCGAGGAGCGTGAAGGCCGAGTGGTACGTCGTGACCGTTAGCGCCCTGACCTCCTTTTCGTCACCATAGAACGCACCGACGTGCTCGGCGCCGAAGGCATCGGCGAGCTGCGTGAACCACTGTGCGACGAGGGCCCGGGTGGGGACGAGGATGCAGGCGTTGAGTCCCGTCTGGTGGATGGCGAGCAGGGCGACCAGCGTCTTCCCCGCTCCGGTGGGGAGCACCACCGTGCCGCGCCGGTCGGCGGCGAGCCATCGGGCGACGGCTTCGGCCTGCGCGGGGCGCGGGACGCGCGGGTCGAGGAGCGGGGCGTCGAAGGTGGTGGCGTTGGCCGAGGATTCGGCGATGTGGTGCTCGGCGGCCCATGCGCGGAGTTCGGGGTAGCGGGCGCCGACGGCCACCAGCGCGTCGAGTCGGGGGTCGGGGTGGAGCCATGGGGGGGCGTCGGCGGGGGCGACGCCGCGAAGGATGGCGAGGCCGGCGCGGTAGGTGAGGGTGGGGAAAGCGGACGAGTGCGGGGGCGCCGGCATGGGTTGGGTTTGCTGGTATGCGGGGAGGGCATTGGATATGTGGGGGATAAACTGCGTAGCGCCAGTGCCACTCACATGCGTTCGGTTGCTTTCGGCGCTGTGGCGAGCGCCATTCCGCCTCGCATTCGGCGAGGCAGCAACGTTCGGTGGGGCGAAACGGCGGAACCGTCACCTCCTCGTCGGCGCGGGCTGGCGTAGTGCTCCCAGATTGAGCAGGCTTGCGCTCTCACGAGGAATGGCAGCCGCAAGACACAGCCGGCGAACCACTCGCCACTCTGCTTCGCCGACGAGGCGGCGCTCCCCACGGGGGTGCGCGCGATGGCGAACTTGGCGGTGGATTACCTCAGGAGCGGCGGCGTGAAGCGCGCGGTCGTTCCGTGACGGGTCAGCGCCGCCACACCCTCAGAACGCCAGCTTGAACCAGTGCGCGAGCCGCGTCTTGAACGACGAGTGACGCGGCAGGAACGCCTCGAGCTGCGCCGGGTCGTCAATCCACTGGCTCTGCCCTATCAGGGAGATGAGGTCGAGGTAGGCGATGATGCTCGGCCATCGCGAGATGACCAAGGCGTCCTCGCCGTCGAGCGTCAGGCTTCGGTCATTCTGGTTGGCGGAGCCGAGGATGGTGAAGAAGACGACTCGCTCCCGTTCGCTCGCAGGGAGCTCGGCGTGCCAGCGTCGCAGTTCCTCCCCTCCCACGTCGCGGAGCGCGTCGGGGTATTCCTCGAAGGAGGCGATGGCGGCCGAGCGGCGCTGCATCTGCGCTACGCGCAGCTGGGCGAACTCCCAGGCCATTGGCACCCAGTCGGCGCGCGCCATCACGCTCCACGCTTCGCGCGACGCGAAGAAGTTGGCCTTGAGGTGGAGGTACGAGCGGTCGGCCGACTCGAAGTCGGACTTCGCGCCCGACGATGCGTCGAGGGCGCTGAGGTCGGCCGCGATCCGTTCGAGCCCCGGCATGACTTCGGGCGGGAAGGCGAAGAGGTCGTGCAGCCACGTGTGCTGCTCCAGTGTCTGCCGCACGGCTCGCGCCTTGCCCGCGATGTCGGTGACGCGCAGGTCGGAGGCGAAGAGTCCGACCTTCAGCAGTCCGCCGTGCGCCTCGATCTCGGGGGCGAGGGTGCGGGCGGCGGCGAGGAGGCGCCAGAGCAGCTCCCGGCTGCGGATCATCGAGCCGAAGGCCGAGGCCGGGGCGCTGCTGAGCGCCGGCGCGATGACGAGCACGCGCACCCCGCGAAGCGCGCAGCCGACGAGCGCCGATCCCCAGAACGTGCCGTTCCACAACGAGTCGGGGATCTTGATGACCGAACCGGGCGGCATGAGCGTGTAGAGCACCGCCTTGGCGACGTTGACCCCCTTTGCGTCGAAGCCGGTGCCGTTCTGCAGCTGCATCGCGCGCAGGGGGCGGGCGTTGCGGCTGGCGAAGGCCCGCACGCGTTCGTCGTAGTCGGCGGCGCGCGGACGCGGCTGCAGCACGTACGGAATGCGTTCGCGCGCGATACCCTGCTTGAGCAGGACGTCACGCGCCACCGCCTTGAGTCCGAGCACCGCCGGCCCGCGCACGAGGAGGGAGCGGTCCTCCCAGGCGAGGTTGGCGTATTGCTCGCCGATCCCCGCGCCGGTGAAGATCGCCTCGCCGCGGTACGGGTCGTCCTCCGACAGGTCGTAGAAGACGATCTTGCGGTGGTCGCGCATCCACGCGTCGGGCATCGGGAAATTCGTCGCCACGCGCCAGCTCCAGAAGGACGGGTCGGCCGAGTTGGTGATGCTGACGTGCACCTTGACGAGATTGCGCAGCCAGGCCTCACCGTACTGCCGGCGTTGGACGGCAAGCAGGGTCGAGGCGGCGATCGCGGCCCGCAGCGAGTCCTGCCCCATGCCTAACCAATCCTCCCACGCCTCAAAACCCGGCGGCAGGCGCACCCGGTGCCGCGTGGGGTCCTCGAGCAGGTCCATCCACAGGCGCGCCTTGTTCACGTGGTAGAGCCACTCGTCGAGCAGGATGATGTGGACGGGAAAGGTCCCGGTGCTGTCGTACGCCCGCACGCGCGCAGTGAGCGTCGCGAGATACGATCGCAGCACGTGGCGGAAGCTCATCTCGTCGGGGTTGCCCTGCGAGTCGTAGCCGCGGAAGTCGTGCGTCAGGAGCACGTGATACTCCTTCGCCTCGCGGATGGTGCGGCTCAGCTGGTACTGGAACTGCTCGTTGATGAGGTACGACGCGGAGTTGCCGTCGGTGAACTCCTCGCCGGTGGCCAGCGCGACCAGGTCATCCAGCTCCGCCTGCGTGTCGTGCTGCTCAGGGTGGAGCGCCAGCTGCAGCGGAATCCAGACGAAGCGCGGGTCCCCCCACTCGCTGCGCGCGGCGGCGCGCACCGACTCGGCCATCTCCAGGTATTCGGTGAAGACGGCAAGCGCCGCCTCCGCCGCCGGGCGCCCGACCCTGGCCTCCACCAGGATCCAGCGCAGGAAGTTGCCCCGCGCCAGCACGGCAAACTGCCGCGACGTGTCGTCCGCCTTGAGCTGCCCGAGCAGGCGGTCGTACGGGAGCAGCACCTCGCGCAGCATGATCCCCCGCGCACGGTCGCCGGCCGCGCGCCCCAGCGCCGAGGTGCCGGCGCGCACGGAATCGGCGGGGGAGACGGCAAGCGTGAAGGCGCGGTCGATCGCGGCGTGCAGACGCCGCGTCTCCCCGTCGAGCGTGCGTGACGCGCCCCCTTCGCCGCCGGCGATGAATCGCTTGAGCGTATCGAGCCGGGCCATCACCGCCGCGTCGCTCTCCGCTCCCCCCGCACCCGTATGGTCCAGCCACGGCACGGTGAGGCGCCCGACGGCCAGCGCCGCGTCGCGCGCGACGGCGAGGGTCGTTCGAAGCTCCGCCGGCGACGCGGGGATGGGTGCCTCCGGCGGGAGGAGCGCCTGGAGTCGTACGCGGTCTCTCGTCGGTCGCGTGGAGCCCAGGGGAATGCGACGGAACACGGGCTTCTCGACCCCGATCATCCACGAGTGGTCGCGCCCGGTGACGACGTCCAGTCGGACCACGCTCCCGTCGCCGAACAATCCGCCGCGCTTTACGGGGTGCACGTACGTGAGGATGGGACGCAGTTGCTCGCTACTGACGTTGTAGTCCGCTCCGATCGCGATGCCCGAGATGGGAGAGACGAACCGGAGGCGCAGGCCGTTGTTCGGCTGCGTGTCGTACGCACCGCTGTACGCCTCGACCTGGGCGCCGCCCACGCCGAGGACGGGGTTCAGCATCTCGCGGTACACGCCGGCTCGCGCTTCGGCGAGACCGGAGCCCTCGCCCCTGCGGTGGCCTATGCCCGTCGATACTCCAAGGGTCCACAGCCACTGCCCCGGTTGCCCGAGTGAGCTCGTGAGGCCCCCGTCGGCCGGATTGCGCGCTTGCGCCACGACCGATGCTCCTGACACCGCGATGCAAAGTCCGGCCGTGGCCGTGCTCCAGCACCAGATGCGCACACCGTCACCATTTGTCGCTAGCCACTCGACCGACGGACCGCCTGGGCCGCCGATGGCACGACACTACCTATGTCCCAGCGGTGTGCCGCGCAAGCCCTCGTTTGAAGGACTTACGGTGAGGGGCGCCCTAACGACCTGAAGTCGCACCACGTGGAGGGAGCGCTACCCGATCGCCGCCGTCCCAAGAGGGGGTGGCAGAGATTCCCGGCCCCCCCCGATGCAGCCTAACTGTACGCACCCGAGGACGTTGCGCGCGTGCCCTCATGGCGAGTCACGCACCGTCGGCCGTTCTGCCATCACACGAAGAGCCGTTCCACCTTCCACCGCCGCACGTACCGACGCAGGGGCCGGCCGTCCTGAGCACGCCGTCGGCGCTTGCGGCGGTACGGCGCGCTCAGGGTGATGCTGCGCTCCAGCTGGAGCCGCGCATCCACGCCATTGTTGTCGTACTCGGCGAAGCAGAGGGCTCTCAGGCGCCTACCGATCTCTCCTGTCTCGCTTTCCACCACTAGACCATTTCGGCGATTGCTTCCCGACTGACTCTGGGACTGCATGCGTCCGATCTTCCCGCAACGCGTACCATGACGCCTACAATACCGCGGCGTGCTACCGGTGCGCTCCTACCGATACTGGCCGCCGCCCCCACGTTGTAGCAGATTCCCACCGTCCCTTTGCCAATGTCTGGCCGTCGATCGCTTGACCCCCCACGCGACAACACCCGGCCACGGTGTGTGGCCAAGCTGCGGCAGTGACTGACGTCCTTCCCCTTTCTGGACTTGCCGATCGCTATGTGATCCGCCGGGAACTCGGCCGGGGTGGAATGGCTACCGTCTATCTCGCCGATGATGTTCGGCACGATCGACCGGTGGCGATAAAGGTGCTGCATCCGGAGTTGTCGGTTTCCATTGGAATGGAGCGCTTTGCGCGCGAGATTCGCACGGTTGCGCGGCTGCAGCACCCTCATATCCTGCCGTTGTTCGATTCGGGCGAAGTGGATGGGTCGCTGTTCTTCGTCATGCCATTCATCGATGGGGAATCGTTGCGCGATCGGCTGGACCGCGACGGCGCACTGACGCTCGCACTCACGGCAAGCATCGTCCGGCAGGTCGGCGGCGCACTGGACTACGCACACGGGCGTGGTGTGATCCATCGCGACATCAAGCCGGCCAACATCCTGCTCGTTGCCGACAACGCGTTGCTTGCTGACTTCGGCGTTGCTCGCGCGCATGACGTTGGGCCCGACACCCTGACGTCGATGGGCATACTGGTCGGCACCCCGGCATACATGAGTCCCGAGCAGGCCGGCGGCGATGGCACGATTGACGGAAAGACGGATCTCTACGCACTGGGATGCGTAACGCACGAACTCCTTTCGGGCGCACCGCCGTTTACAGGCGCCACCGCGATGGCGACGCTGGCGCAGCATCTCACGAAGGCACCTCCGTTGCTTGTAGGCAAGCACGACACGCTCTCGCACGACGTCGTACAAGCGGTAGGCCGGATGCTTTCGAAGGACTCACGTGAACGATTTCCGACAGCGAGGGCGTTCGCCGCAATACTCGAAGCGTCGGTGGGCGATCCCATCGGCGCTCCTCGTCCGACACATGCAGGGCATGCCGCCGCCACACAGGAACACGCCGTCTTTGTCGTGGATTTCAATAACCTTTCGCAGTCGCAGGATGTGGAGTGGTTGTGCGGAGGGATTGCAGAGACACTCAGTGTGGACCTGAGAAAGGTGCGCGGGATTCGCGTGGTGGGGCGGGACGGGCCAACTCGACATCGTGTTGCACAAGCACGCGCCTCAGGACTCATCGCGGAGGACACTGCGTGCAGCATGGGGCGGGCGAGTGGTGCGCGGTGGGTGGTCTGGGGCGCCTTCCAGACATCCGGTAACCGTGTTCGCATCACGCCGCAGTTCACCGATGTCGAGTCAGGAGAAACGCATGGTGTCGACAAGCTCGATGGCATGGTGGCCGACATCTTCGACCTACAGGACCGCGTCGTCAGACAATTCGCCGATCTGCTGCGCATCGAGCTGACGACGCTCGAAGCGGCGCATATTGCGCAGCCGGAAACTGCCAGCCTTACCGCGTACGAGCTGTACGCGAAGGGAAAGCGTGCGACGCTGCAATTCGGCAAAGAGAGTACCGAATCCGCAGCCGCATTCTTCCGTGGGGCCATCGCACTCGATGCGCATTACGCACTCGCGTGGGCCGGACTCGGTGGACTGCTCATGCCCAGGTACATCGCGACGGGCGATCCGGCAGTGCTCGAGGAAGGCGTCCAGGCATTGGAGCGCGCGATTCAGCTGGATCCCGGCCTGGGCGAGCCGCACCTGTTTCTCGCGTACATGTACCTGCATCAGCGACGTTTTCAGGAGGCGATCGACGCCGCGCTCAAGTCAATTGAGCTGGATCCAGGCGCGCACTTGCCGTGGTATCTGCTCGGCATCTGCCTCGCGTCGCGCGCCGTTGGCTCCGGCCACCTTCCCGACATGGCCCGCGCGGTACATCCGTTGTTGCGCTCCCGCGCCATCAACCCTGCGCTACACTCAGCGCAGCTCGTACTCGGCCAGCTGTATCTGCTACGCGGCGATTATGTAAGAGCAGTACAGCTTACAGACGAAGCCGTGGTCTACGAACGCAACGGAACCGGTTTCATTTTTCTCGGGCCGTTTGTGCAACGCGCGAAGTTGCACGCGCATCTTGGGCAGACGGAGGCAGCTCGCGCACTCCTGGATCTTGCCATCAGTCAGTACCCGGCAATCGACCACGTCTATTCGGAGACGATGACAGCGTGGGCGCTGTTTCTACGAGCGAGAGTCGCAGAGCGCGAGCGGGAGTACTCCGAGGCAGAACGCGACTATGAACGCGTTGTTGCACTTGCCGAACGGAACGAACGTCGCGTTGCAATCGGGGCACACTGGGTGGCCGCGCAACTTGGCTTATCGCGCACGGCACTTCGCAGAAACGATCGTGCTATGTCGAATAGTCTTCTCGAGGAGGCCCGTGACATGATCGAGCGCAAACACCGTTTCCGTTGGCTTGCAATTACGGGCTGCACACCTGCCGACTATGGCTTTGAGATAGCCTCGACGTATGCCTGCAGAGATGAGCGCAGGCTTGCATTCGAGGCACTGGCTACGGCGGCAGGCAACGGCTGGGCGGATCGCCATCAGTTGCAGTGGGACAGAAACTTCGATGGACTGCGCGCGTCTGCCGAGCTGGAAGTATTGATTAGCGGCGCAACGACACGTGTTACGTTGCCCGCCCTGATCGGGTCTGGGGGATTACCAGACTTTGGCGAGCCACGTGCTCGCGTGCCCAGTCTTCCAGGCGCGTGAGCGGCACTGGGAAACGGGCGAGAAATGGATTCGCATCAAACGTCTGCGTCGTTGTCTCGACGTAAACGATAGATTCGAGCACGCGGCCGATGCCGTCGTGTAGTGTACGCACGACTGGTGACATCAGACGTGGAATAGCGAGCGGAAGATGCACGACACGCGCTTGCCTTCCGGCGATCTTTTCGTAGACCGCGATGACCTGCATCGTGCTCAAGTTCTCCGGTCCGCCCATCTCGATAATCTGTGCTTGCAACGCCTTGTCGTCGAGCACGCGAACGATTAGCGCCGCTACATCCTGCTCCGCCACGTAACTTCTCGGATTCTCTCCCTTCCCG
This sequence comes from Gemmatimonadaceae bacterium, assembly GCA_039927015.1. Taxonomy (GTDB): domain Bacteria; phylum Gemmatimonadota; class Gemmatimonadetes; order Gemmatimonadales; family Gemmatimonadaceae; genus SCN-70-22. Next base: position 8,735 of record JBDSVW010000122.1, read on the forward strand.
AAGATTACGACAGGCTTCCCGTTGACGACCTGCTTTCCAATCAGCTCATAGGTGTGTACTTCCATGAACGCCGTTGGGCGCACGATGGTGTGATGAAGCGTGCTCGCGGCAAGCACCTGTTCGATCTCCGCCTTGGTCCGGCCAAAGTCAATTGGATTCGCCGAAGATGCGCCACTCGCAGACACGAAAAGAAAATGTTCAACTCCCGCAGCTTCGGACGCTGCGATGAGAGTCCGCTGACCAATGCCATCGACTGCTGCACTCCGATTCTTGCCGCTGCCGAGGATGGAGTGCGCCGACGATATCACGGTGCGGACTCGGTTCATCGCATGTTTCACCGAAACCTCGTCAAGCAAGTCACCCTTCACAATTTCCGCACCCGCGTTCGACAGGGAATGTGCGCGTGATGGTTCGCGCGTCATGACGCGAACCCGAGCTCCATTTTCGAGCAGGCGATGGGTGAGGTGACTTCCCAACTTACCTGTGCCGCCGACAATCAAAATCATCTAAACTCCGGGTGGAAGCGGAGAACAATGCTATATGGACATGCCGGGCGATACATGTCATCGCGGCTCACTGTCGCGGCGCGACACCAACTGGCGCACTCAACTTGCCCAACACCGAGACTGTCGGTC
>JBDSVW010000123.1:0-10112 GCA_039927015.1 Gemmatimonadaceae bacterium
GAACTATCGAGGGCTGGCGGCTGCGCCGGCTGGAATCGGGCGGCGGCGCCCTCTTCGAGCAGGGCTTCCCCCTTATCGACCTGGCCATGTGGCTGTCTGACTTCCCGGCGCCGGAGCGCGTCTGGGCGCACGTCAACCGGCCGCGGACGGGCAACGTGGTGGAAGAGTCGGGCTTCGTGGCGCTGGAATGCGCCAACGGCGTGTCCTTCACCTTCGACATCTCCTGGGCGTATGTCGGGCCCGAGGAACGCTGGTGGTTCGAGACGCTGCACGAACGCGGCAGTTCCCGACTCGCCCCGCTCCGCGTCGTGAAGGAGCTCAACGGGCGCCCGGTCGACGTCTCCCCGACCGGCGCGGCGGCGCGTGAGAGTGCCTTCACGCAGTCGTATCGCGCCGAGCTGAATCACTTCGTGTCGGTCGTGCGTGAGGAAGTGGAGTATGAGCCCCCGGCAGACCAGGTCACGGTGCATCGCATCGTCGAGGCGGCCTACAAATCCTCAGAGGAAGGAAAGGAAGTGCGGCTGTGACCCGCGCCCTGCGCATCGCGTCCGCTGCCGCGTTCGCCCTGCTCGCCGCCGGCAGCACCGCCCGCGCCGAGCGTGTGTCCCAGCTCCCATCGACCCTCCCGGCCGCGGCTACGGCGGAGCCGGGCAGCGAGTTGCAGGTCTACCTGATGACCATGGGACAGGGCGACCTGGTGTGGGAGCGCTTCGGGCACAATGCGATAGGCATCCGCGATCTGTCGGCCGGCACCGACATCGTCTACAACTGGGGCACCTTCTCGTTTGAGCAGGAGGACTTCCTGCCCCGCTTCCTGCGGGGCGAGATGCACTACTGGATGGCTCCCTACGACGCGGCGCAGACCCTCAAGGCGTACGAGCAGATGAACCGCTCCGTCACCGTGCAGGAGCTGAACCTCACCCCGGCGCAGCGGCTGGAAGTGAAGGCGTTCGTGGAGTGGAACCAGCGGGACGAGAACAAGTTCTATCGGTATGATTACTATCTCGACAACTGCTCCACGCGCGTGCGCGACGTGATCAACCGCGTGATTGGTGGCGCGCTGCACGACGTGGCGGCGACGCAGCTCACGAACATGACCTTCCGCGAGCACTCGTTGCGGCTCACGGAAGGCATGTTCTGGGCCCACACCGGCATCGACTTCGGGCTGGGACGCCGGACGGACCGCCGTATCACGGCGTGGGAGGCGATGTTCATTCCCATGGAGCTGCAGCGTCGGCTGCGCGCCATTCGCGTGCGGGACGCGAGCGGCGAGGAGGCACCACTCGTGCTGTCCGAACACAAGCGCTTCGAGTCCACGCGGCCCCCGGAACGGATGGAACCCACGACCCACGTCGTTGCGTTCCTGCTCGTGGGCGTGCTGGTGGCGGCCGCCCTCGTGGCGCTCGGCTATCGCGTGGGAGGCCCTGGTCCGTCCACGGCCGTCTCCGTCCTGTGGAGCCTCGGAATTGGCATCTTCGGATTGTTGCTCTTCCTGCTCTGGACGGTGACGCAGCACACCGCCGCCTACGCCAACCAGAATCTCTTTCTCGCCAATCCACTCTGGCTCGTGGTCGCAATCATGGTGCCGCTGGCCCGCCTGGCCCGTGGCATGCGCAACGTGCTGCTGCTCTTCGTTCGGACGTGTCTCGTGCTCACGCTGGTGGGAGGGCTGCTGGCGCTCACCCCGTGGGGGCAGCCGAGCGGTTCCATCGCCGCCTTTTTCGTGCCGATGAATATCGGTGCGTACCTGCTGGTCCTGCGCGTCGTGCACCTCGCCCAGCAGGCGGCGGCGCGTCCCGCGTGACGCGCGCGAGATGGGCTACTCCATCGGGATCGACGTCGGTGGGACCTTCACCGATCTCGTGTCGGTGTCGCTCGTGGACGGCACCGTGAGCAGCGGCAAGGTGCTCAGCACCCCCAGCGACCAGAGTCTCGGCGTGGAGGAGGCGCTGCGCACGCTGGCGCCTCCCGCCCTCGACGTCGCGCGCATCGTCCATGGCACCACCGTGGTCACGAACATGCTGCTCGAGCGCAAGGGCGCGTCGGTGGTGCTGTGTGCCACCGCGGGCGCCAGCGACCTGCTCGAATTGCGCCGGCAGGAGCGCGCCTCGCTCTACGACCTGTCGGTCCACCATCCCGCGCCCCTGGTGGATGCCGGCGCCATCGTGCCGGTGCCCGGGCGCATCGCCCCCGAGGGGATCACGGCGGCGCTCACGACGGAAGAAATCCTGCGCGTGGTGGACGAGGTCGCGGCGCGAAAGCCGGATATCGTGGCGGTCGCATTGCTGCATGCGTACCTCGACGGTACGCATGAGCGCGCGGTGGCCGAGGCGCTGCGCGCGCGACTCCCGGCAACGGATGTCGTGTTGTCGTCGGAGGTGCTGCCGGAGATTCGCGAATACGAGCGCACCGCGACGACGGTATGCGAGGCGTACGCGCGTCCGGGGGTGCGCCGCTACCTCGACAACCTGCGTGCGCGTGTCGGAGCCCTCGGCATGCCGGCGCCCGGCGTGGTCTCGTCAAACGGCGTAATGCGTGACGCGGTGGACGCGGCGCGCCAGGCCGCATCCCTGGCTCTCTCGGGGCCTGCGGGAGGCGTGGCAGGTGCCGCCCTGGTGGCGCGGCTCGCCGGCTACGATCGCGCGCTCTCCATCGACATCGGCGGCACCAGCGCCGACGTGGGGCTCATTCTCGACGGACAGCCGCTGGTGGAAGCCGGGGGCTCGGTGGCGGGCGTTCCGATCGCCCTGCCGCGCGTGTTGGTGGAGACGGTCTCGGCGGGCGGCGGATCGTTAGGCTGGGTGGACGATGGCGGCGCGCTGCGCGTGGGACCGCATAGCGCGGGCGCGGTGCCGGGGCCCGTCGCCTTCGGGCGCGGAGGTCAGCAGGCCACCGTCACCGACGCGCACGTGTGCCTCGGCAATATCAGCGCCGAGCGAATGGGGAGCGACGTCCAACTCGACGCCGACGGTGCGCGCGCGGCCGTGGCGCGGCTTGCGCACGCCGTTGGGGCGTCGGTTGAGCGGACGGCGGAGGCCATGATCGCCGCGGCGAGCGCCGAGATGGCGCGCGCCCTGCGCCGGGTCAGTGTCGAGCGGGGCATCGACCCGCGCGGCTGCGTGCTCGTGGCATTCGGAGGCGGGGGCCCGTTGCACGCCTGCGCGCTGGCCGAGCAGCTCGGCATGACCGCCGTGCTCGTGCCACCCCACGCGGGCGTGCTGTCGGCGTTGGGGCTGGCGGTGGCCCCCGAACGCCGGATGGCGCTCGCCAGTGTCATGCGGGAGTGCTCGGCGCTCCTTCGCGAGGACATCACCATCCTCGCCTCCGAGGTGGCCAGCAGGGCGGGAACGCGCGGCACGCCCGAGTGGATTGCCCGTTCCCGCTATCGCGGCCAGGGACACGAACTCGAGATTCCCTTCTCGCCCGGTGATGACGGCGCCGACATCGGCCGCCGGTTCTCGGAGGCGCACATCGTGCGCTACGGATTCTCGCTCGCCCAGTCCGTCGAGATCGTGAGCGTGCGTTGCAGCCGGTCGGAGGCGGCACCGCAGCTCACGCTGGAGCGTCGTGGATCGAACGCGTGGGATGAAGGACGTGGCGTGGATACCGGCGGAGTGCTCGACGCGGTGGTGCATGGCCGCGCCGTGATTGCACTGGCGGATGCCACGCTGCTGGTCGCCGAAGGTTGGACCGCGCGTACCCTGCCGATGGGCGGATGGCTCGTGGAGAAGAATCCATGAGCACGTTCGATCCCCTGGCCCTCACCGTTTTTTCGAACGCGGTCGCGATGATCGCGGAGGAGATGGGTACGGTACTGGAACGCGGCGCGCTGTCGCCGAATATCCGGGAGCGGCGCGATGCGTCGTCGGCGCTGTTCGATGGCGAGGGACGGATGATTGCGCAGGCAGCGCATATTCCCGTGCACCTTGGCGCGATGCCCGAGGCGGTACGCGCCGTGCGCGAACGCAATCCCGTGCCCGGCGACGTGTTCCTGCTCAACGATCCATATCGCGGCGGTTCCCACCTCCCCGACCTCACAATGGTGGAGGCGATTGGCGAGGCTGGCCGCATCGTCGGTTACGCCGCGGTGCGCGCCCATCATGCCGACGTGGGCGGCATGTCGCCCGGCAGCATGCCGCGCGGCGCCACCGAGCTGGTGCAGGAAGGCATTATCGTGCCTCCGGTGCGCATTGCCCGCTTCGACGACTGGAACGAGGAGCTGCTGGCGTTGCTGCTGGCGAACGTGCGCACACCTGACGAGCGCTTCGGCGACCTGCGGGCGCAGCGTGCGGCATGCGCGGCCGGTCGCGACGGCTGGCTCGCGCTCCGCGGGCGGGAGACGGGCGCGGTGGTGGAGTCCTCAAGCGATGCGCTGCTGGACTACACGGAGCGCCGTACCCGCGCCCGCATCGCGCTCCTGGGTGCCGTCCGTGGCTCCGCCCGTGATGCCCTGGAAGGGGACGGGGTGAGCGACGATGACGTCGCCGTCGTCGTGACGCTGGAAACGCGCGGAGACACGCTTCGGCTCGACTTCACCGGTACCTCGCCGATGGTCGCGGGCAACGTGAACGCGCCCTTCGCCGTCACGCGAGCTGCGTCGGTCTTCGTGCTGCGCACCCTGCTCGACGACGACGTGCCGACCAACGATGGCATTGCCCGCGCCATCGAGTTCATCGTGCCCGAGGGCTCGGCGATCAATGCACGCTGGCCGGCGGCGGTGGCGGCGGGTAACGTGGAGATGTCGCAACGGGTGACCGACACGCTCTTTTCGGCACTGGCCGACGCGGGAGTGGCCGTGCCGGCGCAGGGGCAGGGGACGATGAACAACATCACCTTCGGCGGACGCGGCTGGACGTTCTACGAGACGCTCGGTGGCGGCCAGGGTGCCAGCGCTCGCGGGCCGGGGCCCAGCGCCGTGCACGTGGGCATGAGCAACACGCGCAACACGCCCATCGAGTCGCTCGAGCAGAGCTATCCCCTGCGCATCGACGAGTACGCGGTGCGCCGTGGTTCCGGCGGGCGCGGCGCCCATGCGGGGGGCGACGGTATCGTCAGGCGGTATCGGGTGCTGGAGCCATGCAGCGTCACGCTGGTGACGGAACGGCGTCGGCACGCCCCACGCGGCGCGGCCGGGGGGGGCGACGGCGCGCTGGGGCAGAACCTGCTCAATGGCACACCGATTCCCGCCAAGTGCCGCCTGGAGCTCGTGCCGGGCGACGTGGTGAGCGTGCTGACTCCGGGCGGAGGCGGGTGGGGATGACCATGCGCCCGAGGACCGTGCGCCGCAGCATCGCGGTACGCACCGCGCTCACAATGCTCGCGGCTCTCGCCGTGTCGGCGGCATCGTCGTCGCACGCGCAGGAGGGGGTCACGGTGCCGGGACGTGGCGCGCCCACCGTGCGCGTGCCCCGGGCACCCGACTCCGTGGCGGTGGACGCGCAGCTCTCCGAGCCGGCGTGGGCCACTGCCGTGCGCCTGGCGGGCTTCTCGCAGTACCTCCCGGTGGACGAGCGGCCCGCCGCCGAGAACACCGAGGTGCGGCTGTTCTACACCAGCAAGGCGCTGTACGTCGGCATCATCGCCACGGCACATGACCCCGGATCCGTGCGGGCGACGCTGTCCAAGCGAGACAACATCGCCAATGACGACCGCGTGACCATTTACCTCGACACCTTCAACGACCGGCGCCGCGCCTTCTTCCTCGGAGCCAATGCGTTAGGCGTGCAGGTGGATGGCGTCCGGACGGAGGGCGCGGTCAGCGCCGGCAACATCTTTGGCGGCAGCGTCGATCTCAACCCGGACTTCCAGTTCGAGACCGCGGGCCGACGCACCAGCACGGGCTTCGTCATCGAGATGCGCATCCCCTTCAAGAGCCTGCGGTTTCCAACGGGAGAGCAGCGCTGGGGACTGCAGGTGGTGCGCGACATCCCCGGCCGCTCGGCGCAGGACACCTGGACCGATGCGCGGCGCGGGTCGGCCTCGCTATTGGCGCAGTCTGGTGAATTGGTGGGCATTGAGGACATCGACCGCGGCGTGGTGACCGACATCCAGCCGTTCATCACCGAGGCCATCGTTGGATCGCGCGATCCCGTCACCGGGACGTTCACCCGCGACAACGGCACCTTCGACGCCGGCGTGAACGTGCGGCTCGGCTTTCCCTCGTTTGCCATCGATGCCACGGTCAATCCGGACTTCTCGCAGGTGGAGTCCGATGCCGGACTGGTGACGGTGAACGAACGCTTCACCCTCTTCCTCCCGGAACGGCGTCCCTTCTTCCTCGAGGGCATCGAACTCTTCGCCACCCCCGGGCAGCTCGTCTACTCGCGGCGCATCGCGAATCCCATCGCGGGCGGCAAGCTGACTGGCAAGCTGGGACGCTTCGGCGTGGCCTATCTCTCGGCGCTCGACGATTCGCCCGGAGAGAACGCATTATTCAACGTCGCGCGATTCCGCACCGATTACGGCGGCAGTTCGGTGGCGGCGCTCACGCTCACCGACCGGCGCCAGGGCAACCTCTCCAATACCGTCATCGCCGCCGACAACCGCTACGTGTTCCGCGACATGTACTACGTCGAGACGCAGTTCGGTCAGTCGCTGACGTCGTTCGCGGGCACGCAGATGAGGAGCGCTCCGATCTGGAAGGCGGAGGCCGACCGCACGGGCCGTCTGTGGGGCTTCAACTACCAGCTCAATGGCATCGGCGAACGCTTCCAGTCGGACGCGGGGTTCGTCCCGCGCACCGGCTACGTGTCGGCCCACGGCTTCAATCGCTTCGCATGGTTAGGGAAAACGGGATCGGCCGTGCAGAACATCACCATGTTCGCGGGCCCCACGCGGCTCTGGAAGTACGGCGAGCTGTCACGCGCGGGTGAGCTGGAGGGGAGGGAAGAGGGCACCGCCTTCGTCACCTTTCGCGGCGGCTGGACGGTGAACTCGACCGTTCGGCGCCAGTTCTTCGCGATCGACCCCAGCGTGGCGACGGGCCTGCAGGCGACGACAATCGAAGGCGAGCTGGTTCCATGGGCCCCGAACGCCCGTCTCTCGAACTTGTGGTCGGGCACCGTGACCGCCTCGACGCAGGTGTTCGAGCGCTTCAACGCATCGGCGAGCCTGCAGCGCGGCGCAGTGCCCATCTTCGTGGAGGCAACCGAGGGACGTGAGCTGCGTGTCAGTGCCGCGCTCAGCCTGCGCCCCACGCCGGGAACGCGCCTCGAGCTCACGCTCACCGACTCGCGTATCCGTCGCGCCGACGATGGCTCGCGCTTCGCACGCGTCACGATTCCGCGCCTCAAGGCGGAGCTGCAGCCGACGAGGGCGCTCTTCTTCCGCGTCGTGTCGCAGTACCGGGCCGATCGTCTTGCAGCGCTGCGGCAGCCAGTGTCCCACCTGCCACTCTTCGACGCGGCGGGCCGCCCAGTGGCGGCGCGCGACCTGCGCTCGATTCGCACCGATTGGCTGGTGCAGTATGAGCCATCGCCCGGCACCACAGCCTTCTTCGGTTACGGCGACGGCTGGAACTCCTCGGGCAGCGAATCCGACACCACCCTCCGTCGCCGCGCGGACGGATTCTTCCTCAAGCTGGCGTACCTCTTTCGGCGCTAGGGCGAGCCAACGCTCAAAGCGCCAGCTCCATGCCTTCGTGCGCGGCGATCACGCGCACCGAGCCCCCGCGCTCGCTCACCATCGCGTGGCACAGTCCCAGCATCTCGTCGAGGGAGGCGTCGCTCCGGTCGGGCTCGTGGTGGAAGAGCACCAGTGTCTCCACTTCGGCAGCGATGGCGAAGTCCACCGCATCGCGATACGAGGAGTGCCCCCACCCGCGATGTTGCATGTACTCGGTGCCGGTGTACATCGCGTCGTGGATCAGGATACGCGCGCCGCGCGCGAAGTCGACCAGGCTCTGGCGGCTCGACGCCGCGTCGGCATGGTCGCCATCGCGATCGAGCTCATTGTCAGGGATGAAGACGAGCGATCGAGCCTCGTCGCCGCCCGCTGCAATGCGGAAGCCCAGTGCGCTTCCCGGATGGCGGACGTTGATGGCGCGCATCTCGTAGCCGCGCCCCGTGTGCCGGTGGTCGGCCAGCTCGTTCACCTCCATGCGCGCCTTCAGCTGGTCGAACGCCACCGGAAAGACCACGGGGCTCATCTGCTGGCGCAACACGACGTCCAGCGACCGCTCAAGCGAGGGCGAGCCCCAGAGCGTGAAGTGATTGCCCGCCTGGAAGGCCGGCGTGAAGAAGGGAAGTCCCTGGATATGGTCCCAGTGCGCGTGGCTGAAGAACACGTCCCCCTGAATGGGGCGGCCTTCGGACGCGGCAATAAGGGACCGGCCCAACTCCCGAATGCCGGTGCCCGCATCGAGGATCACGAGCTGGTCGTCGTCCGTGCGTACCTCGACGCAGGTCGTGTTCCCGCCGTAGCGAAGCGTGCCGGGGCCGGGTGAGGGACACGACCCGCGGGTCCCCCAGAAACGAACGCGCATTACGACTGCCTGATGGCTCGAGGACGGCGAATGGACGGCCGCACGCCGACGGTGCGGCCGCGCGGCAGCGGCCGAGGTGTCAGACGCGCGCCTGCGCGAGCTGCTTGAGCGCGGGACGATTCGCCACCGAGATTCGGCGGCGTTCGACCCGAATGAGTCCCTGGATCTGGAAATCGCGGATCGTGCGCGACACCGTCTCCCGGCTTGCACCGATCATGTGCGCGATGGTCTGGTGCGTGAGCGGCTTCTCGATGGTGTCGCCGCGGCTCTCGTCCGCGAAGTCCAGCAGGAGACGGGAGATGCGTCCCGGCACGTCCAGCAGCGCGAGTCCATGAATCTTGGCGTCCGCACGGCGCAGGCGATGGGCGAGTTCCACCAGCAGCGACCACGCCAACGCCGGATTGGCCTCCACGCGGCGACGGAAATCGTCGCGACGGAGGACGAGAAGATTCGTGTCCTCCATGGCAATAACGTGCGCCGAGCGGGGCTGGTCGTCGATGAGCGCGAGCTCACCGAAGTGCTCGCTCACGCCCAGCACGCCTAGGATCACCTCGCGGCCGTCCTCGCCGATCAACACCACCTTCACGCGTCCGTCGCGCACGATGAAGAGGGAATCGCCGGGATCGTCCTCGAAGACGATCACGCTGCCTTTGGGGTAGTTCTTCTCGCGCGTAAGCTCGCCGAAACGCTGCAGCTCGCTGTCGTCGAGCTTCGAGAATATGGGAATGGAGCGCAGGAAGTTGCTGATATCCATTCGAAGGGCCTGTCGAGCGGGAGTCGGGTCAATCGCGAGAGGAAGCGCCATGCAAACCACCGGATGCAGCGTGAAAACGAGGGCGAGCCATACCGTAGACGCCCGACTGCCAAGCACGGTCACACCCCGCCCGTACATGCGGGTTCCGGCGATTGCGGTCATTCCCGCCGCGTAGCGTTGGCACGGCACGGGGAAGGGAGCGTGATCCTCGTAATGTGCCTCGAAAACACCGGAGTTCTGTGGCCTGCATCACACCCGGCCCCTGCCCACGTACCCTCGAGGCCGCTGGGAGCCTCCGCAGAGGGTAAATCGGGGGGCGGAGCAGGGTTCCACAGGGGGCCGGCACGCGGGCCCATCGGCAACCCCTTGTCGCCTTGTATTTTACAGCCGAGCCCAGATATATTTCCCTGCTCTTCACCAGTTCCTTCAGAGGCCGACGTGAAAGCTGACATCCATCCGGAGTACGCGACCGCGACCGTGAAGTGCGCCTGCGGAAATTCCTGGCAGACGCGCTCCACCGTGAGCGAGCTCCATCTCGATATTTGCTCCAATTGCCACCCGTTCTTCACCGGGAAGCAGAAGCTCGTCGACACCGCGGGACGCGTTGAGCGCTTCCGCCAGAAGTACGGAAAGTCGGCCTGAGTCTCCGCGACCGTCTCGCGGACGCCGTTGCGCGCGCCGCCGAAGTCGAACGGGAACTCTCCGATCCAGCCACGGCCAAGGACGCGCGGAAGCTGGCGTCGTTAGGCAGGGAGCACCAGAGACTGTCGGCGGTGGTGCAAGTGGCCACCCGCCTCGAGAAGTCCGAAGACGAGCTCGTGCAGGTGCGCGAGCTCGTCTCTGTTGACGACCCCGAAATGGCCGCCGAGGCCGAGG
>JBDSVW010000124.1:0-24093 GCA_039927015.1 Gemmatimonadaceae bacterium
GTCGAGCAGCTCCTTGAGCTCCTCGTCGCGGACTTCGTTGACGCGAACCTTCTCCTCGCCCTCGAGGCGGCGCACCTCGCCGATGCGCTCACCGCGATCCTTCTCGACCACCTGGTCCTCGGTACGCGAGAAGATCTTGACGTCGATCACGACGCCTTCCATTCCCGGCGACACCTTGAGCGACGAATCCTTCACGTCCTTCGCCTTCTCACCGAAGATCGCGGTGAGCAGCTTCTCTTCCGGCGAGAGCTCCGTCTCACCCTTCGGCGTGATCTTGCCGACGAGAATGTCGCCCGGCTTCACGTGCGCGCCGATGCGCACAATGCCGCGCTCGTCGAGATCGACCAGCGACTCCTCGGCCACGTTCGGAATTTCGCGCGTGATCTCCTCCTGCCCGCGCTTGGTGTCGCGCACATGGAGTTCGAGCTCCTGGATGTGGATCGACGAGTACACGTCGTCCTTCACCAGCCGCTCGGAGAGCACAATGGCGTCTTCGAAGTTGTGCCCGTACCACGGCATGAACGCCACCAGCACGTTCGAGCCGAGCGCCAGCTGGCCATGCTCGGTCGCCGCACCATCGGCCATCACCTCGCCCGCCTTGACCTTCTGGCCGAGCTTGACGATGGGACGCTGGTTGATCGCGGTGTCCTGGTTGGTCCGGAGATACTTCTTGACCTTGTAGCGATCCTGCTGTGTCAGTCGCGCCAGCGGCTTGTCGTCGGCCGCGCGCGAGCGCTCGGCCGGACCGGCGTCAACGATGATCTCGTCAGCCGTGACGCGCGTGACCACGCCGGCGCGCAGGGCGATGACCACGGCGCCCGAATCGCGGGCCACCTTGGACTCGAGACCCGTGCCCACCAGCGGCGTCTGCGGATTGAGCAAGGGCACCGCCTGGCGCTGCATGTTCGAGCCCATGAGGGCGCGGTTCGCGTCGTCATGCTCGAGGAACGGGATGATGGCCGCGGCGATGGAAACCAGCTGCTCCGGCGCGACATCCATGAAGTCGATACGGTCGGGCGAAACCATCGGCACGTCACCGCGCTGGCGGCACAGCACCAGGTCGTTGACGAAGGTGCCGTCCTCGTTGAGCTTGGCGTTCGCCTGTGCGGTAACCGTCTCCTCTTCCCGGTTCGCATCAAGCCAGGCCAGTTCGTTCGTCACCTTGCCGTTCTTCACGGTGCGGTACGGCGTCTCCACGAAGCCGAGGTCGTTCACCCGCGCGAAGCAGGCGAGCGAGGTGATGAGTCCGATGTTCGGACCTTCCGGCGTCTCGATGGGACACATGCGGCCGTACTGCGAGTAGTGCACGTCTCGCACTTCGAAGCCGGCGCGCTCGCGCGTCAGTCCGCCGGGGCCTAACGCCGACAGGCGGCGCTTGTGCGTGAGCTCGGCCAGCGGGTTCGTCTGGTCCATGAACTGCGACAGCTGCGACGACCCGAAGAACGCCTGGATCACCGCGGACACCGTGCGCGCGTTGACGAGGTCATCGAGCGAGATCTTCTCGGGATCGGTGTTGATCGACATGCGCTCCTTCACCAGGCGCGCCATGCGGGAGAGACCGACCGAGAACTGGTTGGCGATCAGCTCGCCCACCGACCGGATGCGGCGGTTCCCCAGGTGATCGATGTCATCCACGTGCCCGCGGCCTTCGTGTAGTTCCACGAGGTAGCGAATGATGGCGACGAAGTCATCCTTGGTGAGCACCGTGGTGCTCGGCTTCTCCTTGAGCCCGAGACGCTGGTTGATCTTGTAGCGTCCCACGCGCCCGAGGTCGTAGCGCTTGGGCGAGAAGAAGAGGCGGTCGAGCGCCTGCTTCGCGGTCTCCTTGTTCGGCGCATCGCCGGGCCGGAGCAGCGTGTAAATCGAGTTGAGCGCCTTGCCCTCACCCGCGTCGGGATCGTTGCCCCACTGCTGCTTCTTGCGCTCCTCGGGGGTGATGTGCTTGGGATCGGTGGGATCCTTGGCGATCGTGTTCTTGATCAGCGCCGACTCGGCGCGACCGGAGGCCACAAACACCTGGACCTTCACGATGTCCGCCTTGCGGATGCGCTTGATGAGCGCCTCCTTGAGCGCGGACCCGGCGTCGGCAACGACTTCACCCGTCGAGGGATCGACCACGTCGCGCGACAGCACGCGCGGGTGCGGGCGTTCGCCGCGCTCGATGGCGTCCACTTCGTCACGCAGGTCCACCGTCATGTACGAGCAGAAGACCTTGACGGTCTTGATGCCCTGACGGGTGAGGCGGTTGAACACTTCCTCGGTGAGCTCGTCCCCTTCGCGGACCAGGAGGTCGGCCGCGGCGCGCTCGGCGAGGGCGCGGGCCTTCTTGGTCTTCGCCTTCGGGGCGTCGGGATCGACGGCCTCGCCGGTGAGGGTGACGTCCTCGGCCAGGATGGCGCCGAGCACTTCGCGCGTCTCGGCGCGTCCCTCGCGCTTCTTCGTCAGGTCCAGGTCGCGGACGGCGAAGAAGAGGCGGAGGATGTCCGAATTGGCGCCGTAGCCAAAAGCGCGCAGCAGCGCGGTGGCGGGGAACTTCTTCTTCTTGTCGATATGGACGTAGATGACGTCATGGATATCGACCGTGAACTCGACCCATGAGCCGCGGAACGGAATGATGCGCGACGAGATGAGGCGCTGTCCGTTGGGATGGGTCGACTCCTCGAAGACCACGCCGGGCGAGCGATGCAGCTGGCTCACGATGACGCGTTCCGCACCGTTGATGACGAAGGTGCCGAGGGCGGTGAGGAGCGGCAACTCGCCGAGATAGACTTCCTTCTCGATGATGTTGCGCGGGCGCTTGACGCCGTTGACATCCTCGTTGATGACCAGGCGCAGCGTCGCCTTGAGCGGCGCCGAGTAGGTCATGTCGCGCTCGATGCATTCCTCCACGGAATACTTCGGCTCGCCGAGGTTGTATCGAACGAATTCCAGCGAGAAGTTCTCGTGGACGTCGGCGATGGGGAAGAGATCCTTGAAGACCCGCTCGAGGCCTATGTCCTCGCGGTCGTGCGAGGCGGCATCCAGCTGCAAGAGCGCCTCGAAGGCGCGCGTCTGGATGTCGAGGAGATGGGGCATGCCCATCCCTTCGTCGAGCTTACCAAATGTGATCTGCTTCATCAATTCAGGCATCTTTCACCCGCGCACAGGCGAAAACTGCCTCGTCCCCGACCGCACCAGAAATGGTGCGCGCGGGGCAGAGGCGAAGGATAGAACGGCGATTTGTGTATCGGATCTGATCAGTCACAACGGCGCTGGGAGAAGTGAGGAGCAAGACGCAAGCGGACACTGGGAGGTGGGAGTGCGCGACCGAAGGCCGCGCGAACTCCCGTCCCGTCTGCCCGTGCGTCCTACTTCACTTCCACCTCAGCACCTTCGGCTTCCAGCTTGGCCTTCAGCTGGGCCGCTTCGTCCTTCGTCGCGCCGCCCTTCACTTCCTTCGGCGCGCCGTCAACGAGGTCCTTCGCTTCCTTCAGTCCGAGGCCGGTGATTTCACGCACCACCTTGATGACCTGGATCTTCTTGGCGCCAGCCGCCTTGAGGATGACGGAGAATTCCGTCTGCTCCTCCACCACCGGGGCGGCGGCCGCGCCGCCAGCGCCACCGCCCGCCGCAACGGCGGAGATGGTGACGTTGAACTTCGTCTTGAACGTGTCGATGAGGTCGGCGAGTTCGATGACCGACATGTTGCCGATCGCGTCGAGGATCTCGTCCTTGCTCAGAGTCGTAGGCATTGCAGTATTCTCCTTGGTCGAGCCCAGGCGGTCCTGGGATTGTTGAATCACAATTCCATGGCGGTGCGGCGAACCGGTTGGCGGTGTCGGGCTTGCGCTCGTGTTCCGCGTCGCGGCCTCCGTCTCGCCTGGGGGTTACGCGTTATCCGTCGGGGTATCGGTCGGCGTTTCGGCCGCCGTCTCAGCAGGTGTTTCGGCCGGTGCTTCGGCAGGTGCAGCGGTCGGTGCTTCGGCAGGTGCAGCGCCAGGTGCAGCGCCAGGTGCAGCGCCAGGTGCTTCGGCAGGTGCAGCGGCAGGTGCTTCGGCAGGTGCAGCGGCAGGTGCAGCGGCCGGTGCGTCAGCCGTCACTGGTGCCGGCGTTTCGGCCGGCGCAGCGCTGGGCGTCTCTTCCTGTTCGTCGAGCTGCGTCTTCCGCGCCTCGAGGGCGAGCGCGAACATCATCAGCACACTGTTCAGCGCGCTGACAAACTGTCCGAGCGCTTCCTCGCGCGTCGGGAGCGTCGCCAGCTTCTTGAGCGTCGTCTCGTCAATCGCGTTGCCTTCGTAGAGGCCGCCCTTCATGGACGGCTTCTGGTCGTTCTCCTTCGCGAAGTCGACCAGCACCTTGGCGGCAATGATCGGATCCTTCGCCACGACGACCCCGGTGGGTCCCCGCAGGCGGGTTCCCGTTAGGCCGCTGTCGTTCACGGCCCGCAGCGCGAGGCTGTTCTTGATGACGACGTATTCGACGCCCGCCTTGCGGAAACGACGGCGCAGCTCCGTCATCCGCTTCACGTTCAGTCCCGTGAAGTCGGTGAAGTAGAGCGCGTTGGCGCCTCTGATCTTGTCCGTGAGCTCGGTTACGAGCTGCTCCTTGTCGGATCTCTTCATCGCTCGTTAACTCCGGTACGGAGTGATGTCGACGCGCACGCCCGGGCCCATGGTGCTCGAGACTGAGACGTTCCTCACGTACACGCCCTTGGCCGCAGCGGGCTTCGAGCGGACGATCTGATCCATGAACGCCGTGAAGTTCGTCTCGAGTGCCTCGATTCCAAACGACACCTTACCGATCGCGGCGTGAACGTTTCCGCCCTTATCAACGCGGAACTCGATCTTGCCTGCCTTCGACTCGCGTGTGGCCTGACCGACGTTCATCGTCACGGTGCCGGCCTTCGGATTGGGCATGAGTCCGCGGGGGCCGAGCACTCGGCCGAGCTGACCTACCTGTCCCATCTGGTCCGGCGTCGCGATCATGACGTCGAAATCGAGCCAGCCTTCCTTGATTTTCGCGAGATACTCGCTGCCGACAAAGTCTGCGCCGGCTTCCTCGGCCTCACGCGCCTTCTCACCGACGGCGATGACGAGGACGCGCACCGACTTACCCGTGCCGGCTGGCAGCACCACCGTGCCGCGCACGATCTGGTCGGCGTGACGCGGGTCAACGCCGAGCTTGACGGCGACTTCGACCGTCTCATCGAACTTGGCGAACGCGGCCGACTTGACGAGCTCCAGCGCGGCCTTCGCCTGGTAGGCGAGGGCAAACTCCCGAGTCTTGGCGGCGTTCGTGAACTTCTTGCCGTGAGTGCGCATCAGTCCTTCACCTCGACACCCATCGAACGCGCGGCGCCTGCCACCATGGACATGGCCGACTCGATGGAATCACAGTTCAGGTCCGGCATCTTTGCTTCGGCAATCTTCTTCACCTGCGCCGAGGTGAGCGAACCCACCTTGACGCGATTTGGCTGACCCGACCCCTTCTCCAGTCCGAGCTCCTTCTTGATCAAGATGGCCGCAGGCGGCGTCTTGAGGATGAAGGTGAAGGACTTGTCCGAGTAGATCGTGACCTCGACCGGGAGGATCAAGCCATCGCGGTCCTGCGTCCGAGCATTGAACTCTTTGCAGAACATCATGATGTTGATCCCCTGGGGGCCGAGCGCCGTCCCTACCGGGGGAGCCGGATTCGCGCGCCCCGCTGGGATCTGGAGCTTGACGAACCCACTGACCTTCTTTGCCATTAGTCTCCTCTGCGTTTGATCTGTTGCAGAGCGTGGCGACCGGGGCGACGAACGGGGACTCCCGGCCAACGAGTGGCAAGGCGACTTCCGTCCACGGACCTCAAAGCAGCGCGCTCCGTGATCAGACTTCCACCGTATGATTAGCGTCGTTGTGGTTGCCGACGGTGCGCTACTCGCCGCAAAGCGGCCGCCCCGCGCAAGGGCCGGTGACTGCGATGGATCGTCGAGGGACAGTTGCCCGTGCTCTGACGCATCTGCCCGTGGATCATCTCGAATCGCGTGCGCCGCAGTTCCCTCGCGCTCGCGTCAATCCCCACAGGTCTTGAAGTGGTTCTAGCTGAGAGCGCGAATCAATACGCCTTGAGCTGCAGGTAATCGAGTTCAACCGACGTCGGGCGCCCGAAGAGGCTCACCGTGACGCGGACCTTGCCCTTGTCGGGCATGACTTCTTCGACCGTTCCGTTGAAGTCCGTGAACGGACCCTCGGTGATTGCCACCGCCTGGCCGACCATGAACGGAATCTCGTCGCGTACGGTGGAAGCCTCCAGGTCGTCGGCGACGCCCAGCAGGCGATTCACTTCGTCCTGCCGCAGCGCCATCGGTTCCTTTGTCGGACCGCCGAGGCCGTGCTGCACGAACTTGATGACGCCCTGAATCCCGTTGATGATGTGCGACGTCTCCTGGTTCCACACCATTTCGACGAGCACGTAGCCTGGGTAAAGCTTCCGCTCCACCGTGACCTTCTTGCCGTTCTTGATTTCCACCACTTCCTGCGTGGGCACGAGCACCTGACGGATAAAGCGCTCCTCGGCCGCACGCGGGTCCTGCTCGATCTTTCGCTGAACGAGCGATTTGACCTTGTTCTCGTGCCCGGCCGTCGTCTGTATGGCGTACCAGTGATGTTCCCGATGCTCCACGCTCATCCCCCGAAGAGCGACGGGATCCAGCGCACCAGCACCTGCTGGAATACGAGGTCCATCAGCGCGATGAGCGCACCGATGAACAGCGACAGCGCGATGACGCCGATGGAGAGCTGGCGCACCTGCGGCAGGTCGGGCCAGGTCACCTTCTTCATCTCAGCCACGACTTCGCGATAGAACGTGGAGAGACGCTGGACCCGGCTCGCGGTGACGGCTTGGGTAGTCACGGCTACTTCGTTTCCTTGTGCGTCAGATGCTTGTTGCAGCGCGGGCAGTACTTCTTCCACTCGACGCGCTCGGGATGCGTGCGCTTGTTCTTCGTGGTGAAGTAGTTGCGATTCTTACACTCGCCGCAGGCGAGAATGATCTTGTCGCGAGCCATGGGATACTCGGGTAGACGAGAAGACGAGAAGACGAGAAGACGAGAAGACGAGAAGACGAGAAGACGAGACGCGATTGCCTTGCCATGCCTGACTTCCAAGCACGCAATCGGGATCGAACCGATGACCTCATCCTTACCAAGGATGTGCTCTACCGACTGAGCTATGCGTGCGACCTCATGCAGCCGAACGATCCAGCACCAGCACTACCACCTGCCTAAACACCCACAGAACCCACAGAACCCACAGAATCCGCAGAGCGGGAGACGGGACTCGAACCCGCGACATCAAGCTTGGAAGGCTAGCGCTCTACCAACTGAGCTACTCCCGCAAAACTTCCCGCGCCTCAGGCCTAACGACCCAGTGCGCGATCGATATGGTGAGGGAAGGATTCGAACCTTCGAAGGCAATGCCGGCAGATTTACAGTCTGCTCCCGTTGGCCACTTGGGTACCTCACCTAACGAACGAAAACCTGCCACGCTGTCCCCATCACCGCCGTCACCGCAGAGCTGACGGCGAGAATCGAACTCGCAACCGCCTGATTACAAATCAGGTGCTCTGCCAATTGAGCTACGTCAGCACAAGCCTATTTTCGCGAGACACGCATGATAGCCAGCCTCGCAACTCGTGTCAACGGAACGACATAAGGCGAGGGGTGGGGCCGCCGGCGTACCGCCTCGACCCCTGAAATACCGCCCGGGATCTCCCCCGCCCCACGGGCCGGGATGCTAACGCCAGCGTTCCAGCTGCGTTCCGGCCGGGGTGTCCTTCACCACGAACCCCGCCTCCTCCACCTCGCTCCGGATCGCGTCCGAGGCGGCGAAATCCCGCATCCGGCGCGCCTCCAGACGGTCACGGAGCCGGCCCACGGCCCACACCATCTGCTCCCGCTCCTCCGGTTCCAGCTCCCCGAGCTCGGACGGATCGGGCTCCACCCGCTCCGCACCCACCACCACCCGGGACGCGCGCGGCTGCAGGTCGAGCACCGAGTCCATCACCCCCAACACCCGCCGCGCCTCGTCCAGCGCGCCGGCATCGCTTCCCTTCCGGTCCAGCTCGGCGTTCGCACGCTGGATGAAGCCGAAGAGCGCCCCCACTGCCTCGGGCGCGTTGAGGTCGTCGCCGAGCGCCGCCCGGAAGACGACCTCGCTCTCTCGCGCCGCCTCGGCCAGCTCCGGGGTCCCGCCGCGCGCCGTTTCCAGGCGATGGGCAAACTCCCCGATCCGGCGGACGGCTTCCAGCGACGCCTCAAGGCCCACGCCGGACAGGTTCATCTGCTTTCTATAATGAGTGGAGTAGATGAAGTGCCGGAGGGCGGCCGCGGACACGCCACGCTCTCGCAGGTCCTTCACGGTCGTGATGTTCCCCAGTCGCTTGGACATCTTGGTGCCGTCGATCTGCAGGAACTCGCCGTGGCACCAGAAGCGCGAGAAGGGTGCGCCGGTGGCCGCCTCCGACTGCGCGATCTCGTCCTCGTGGTGCGGAAAGATCAGGTCGATGCCGCCGCAGTGAATGTCCAGCGTCTCCCCCAGGTACTTCATCGCCATCGCCGAGCATTCGAGGTGCCACCCGGGCCGCCCTCGGCCGAAGGGGGCGTCCCAGGCGGCTCCGGTGGCCTCGTCCTCGGGCTTGGCCGCCTTCCACAGCGCGAAGTCCTGGGCATTCTCCTTCGTATAGTCGTCCTGTGCCACGCGGGCGCCGGTGCGCAGCTCCCGGGTGTCGAGCCGCGAGAGCTTGCCGTAGCCCTCGAAGCGGTCGATCGCGAAGTAGATCGAACCGTCCTCCGCCTTGTACGCCACCTCCTTCTCGAGCAGCGTCTGCACCAGCGCGATCATCTCGGGGATGTGCGTGGTGGCCTTCGGATACTCCTCGGCATCCTGGATGCGCAGGTATCGCCGGTCCTTGTGGAAGATCTCCGTAATGGGCTCGGTGACCTCGCTAATCGTCCGCCCCGTGTCCCTGGCGCGCGCGATGATCTTGTCGTCCACGTCGGTGAGGTTCTGCACCTGCACCACCTTCCACCCCTGCAGCTGCAACGTGCGCCGCAGCAGGTCATTGAACAGGAAGGTGCGAAAATTCCCGATGTGGGCGGGGTCGTACACCGTCGGTCCGCACGAATAGAACCGGACCGTGTCGCCCCCTGCCGGCGCGAAGGGCTCGACCGATCGAGAGAGGGTGTTGTAGAGTCGGAATTCGGCCATGCGGAGGTGTGGTCGTCGTGGGGATGCGGAGGAGCAAGGTAGGAAGTCGCGCTCGCCGAGGGAACTGCGACGGCCACGACTACCTGCGGTCGGTCACGCGGTTGAGCTTCCCGCCCTCCGAGCGTGGAGCGCTGCCCGGTGGCACGAGCCGCACCCGCATGGAAACGCCGATGGTCTCCCGCAGCAGGCGTTCGACGCGGTTGCGCAGCGCCTGCGCCGCTTCCCCGCCCTTGTCCGATCCATCGGGCGCGGGTAGGCCGCCGCTCTCGCCGTGGAAGCGCTCCGTGACCTCCGCGTTCACGTGGATGCTGTCCAGCGTGCCCTCGCGCGCGACCACGAGCCCGTAGTGCGGCGCGAGCTCGCCCACCTGCGCCAGCACCGCCTCCACCTGGCTCGGATAAACGTTCACGCCGCGGATGATGAGCATGTCGTCGGTGCGCCCCTTGATGAGCCGCATGCGCACGAGGGTGCGGCCGCACGCGCAGGGCGTCCGCGTGAGACTCGTGATGTCGCCGGTCCAGTAGCGAACGAGCGGCAGCGCCTCCTTCGTGAGCGTGGTCATCACGAGCACGCCCTCCTCGCCGTCGGGCACGGGCAGCGCGGTGTCGGGATCGAGCACCTCGGGATAGAAGTGGTCCTCCATCACGTGCGAGCCGTCGCGCGCCTCGACGCACTCGTTGGACACGCCGGGCCCGATGATCTCCGAGAGCCCGTAGATGTTGGTGCTGCGCACACCTAACGACTCGTCGATCCGGCGGCGCATCCCGTCGGTCCACGGCTCCGCGCCCAACACCGCCAGCCGCAACGAAATGTCGTCCGGCGCCACGCCACGGGCACGGAACTCGGTGGCCAGCGTGAGCGCGTAGCTCGGGGTACAGGTAATGACATCGGGCGCAAAATCGGTGATGAGCGTGAGCTGCCGCTCGGTCATGCCGCCACTCACCGGCACCACGGCCATCCCCAGGCGCTCCCCGCCGTAGTGAATGCCGAGCCCTCCGGTGAATAGCCCGTAGCCATAGGCGTTGTGGAGCAGCATGCCCGGCTCGGCGCCGGCCATGGCCAGCGCGCGCGCGCAGACCCGGGAGAAGAGATCGAGGTCACGCGCCGTGTAGGCCACCACCGTGGCCTTGCCGGTGGTGCCCGACGAGACGTGCACCCGGCGCAGCTCCGGTCGCGGCACGGCGAGCAGCCCGAACGGATAGTGATCGCGCAGGTCGCTCTTGCGGGTGATCGGCAGCCGGATGATGTCGTCGATGGAGGCGATGTCCCGCGGTGTGATCCCGGCGCCTGCGAAGCGGTCGCGGTACCAGGGCACGCGTGCGGACAGGTAGCCGACGAGCTCGCGCAGGCGTTGCCCCTGCAGTGCGCGCATCGCATCCGGGGCGAGCGTCTCGAACTCCGGTTCGAAGATCATGCGAGCCTCGTGCGAGCGAAGGAAGTCGCGGGGGCCCGCCGCGGGCTACGCGATGGGCGCCGCCTGCGACAAGCGCAACACGTCCAGCGGAGGTTCCGCCGTCACCAGGACGCCGCCCTCGGGTGACGGCACGCGAAGGACCAGCACCCGGTCACGTCCCGCGCCCGGACGCTGGAACGCGTGCCCCTCGTAGATGCGGTTCACCAGCACGCGCCGCACGATGACGATCAGCACCGCGAGCAGCGGCACCGCAACGGGCAGCCCGGCGATGCCCAGCAGCCGTCCCACCACCAGCACCGACATCATGGTGAGCACCGGGGGAATCTCCACCTGCTTCTCCGTGATGATCGGAATCACCAGGTTGGCTTCGATGATGTGGATGAGGAAGCCAAGCACGACCACCAGGATGGCGTGCATCTCGGGCGACAGCCCGAACACGCCATTACCGCCCAGCACAAAGAGCGCCGGCAGCAGGGAGGAGACGATGGTGCCAAAGAACGGGATGATCGCCACCGCCCCGGTAAACACGCCGAAGGTCAGCCAGTAGGGCACCTTGAGCAGGTACAACCCGATGGCGGTGAGGACGGCGAGGATCGCCATGGCCAGCAACTGGCCCACCAGCCACGCGCGCAGCGTGTTGGCCATGTCGCGCAGCACGTCGCGCACCATGTCGCGGCGCAGCGGCGGGAAGAGGGCGATGAGCCACTCGCGATAGGTGCCGGGGTGCAGCGCGAGGAAGATGCCCATGATGAGCACGGACACGACGTTCACCACCATGTGCCCCAGTCCTACGACCTGCGGCAGGATCTCGGAGACGGCCCCCTCCGCCTGGCTCACGATGCCGCCGACCATCTTGCCCGATTCCGCGGCCCACACATCGGCCAGCCGGGGATAGCGAGCGAGCACACTTTCCAGCCACCCCTGCCAGGCACTCATGAACTTCGGCAGGTTGCCGATGAGCTGCTGCGTCTGTTCGACCACGGGCGGCACGAGCAGCGTGAACAGCCCCACGATCGCGCCTAACGTGGCGAGGATCGCGAGCGTGAACGCCACACTGCGCGGCATCCCGCTCCGCCGCACGAGCCAGTCGCGCAACGCCCCGAGGAAGAGCGACAGGAGGATGGCGACGAACAGCAGCAGGAAGATGTCCGCGGCCTTGTAGAACAGCATCAGCAACAAAACGGTCGCGACCGCCGATGCCAGGGCGGGCGCGACCTTGAACCGCGGAACGATGGCGCTGGTCACCCGGAATCTTTCTCGTCAGGAATATCTTCGATGTCCGCCTGCACGGTCTCGTCCTCCGTCGCGCCCGCCCCCAGCTGCCGCTTTTCAGCGGGGGATCCGCTGGGCAGCAGCCCCATCTTCCGCTTGAGCGCGAGCAACTGCGCATCCGCGCCCACCGAGCCAGACGAGCGCTCGAGCAGCTTGAAGTCGTGTTGCAGGCGGTCGCCGGAGAACTCCTCGTCGATTTCCGACGAGGCTTTGATGAGGCGCTCGTTCTGGTCGATCTTCTCCTCCATCCGGGCGAACGCCTCGAACGCCGACTTTTCGGAGAGGCCCGACATCGTCTCGGAAATGCGCTTCTGTGCCTGCGCCCGGCGCTGGCGCGCGAGCAGCAGGTTCTTCTTGCGCTTCGCCTCCTCGATCTTGTCGTTCAGGTCGCGCAGCGCGGCCTTGAGCTTCTCGGTCTCGGCCTGATGCGTCTGCCACGTCTGCTCCAGCTGCTGCGCGTGCGTGTAGTGCTCGCTCTGCCGGAGCAGCGCCTGCTTGGCCAGGTCGTCCCGTCCTTCATTGATGGCCAGCATTGCCTTCTGTTCCCAATCCTGCGACTGCCGATATTCCGTCTCGAACTGGTCGTGGAGCCGCTTCTCGTCGGCAATGGCGGCCGCGACCTGCTGCTTGGCTTTCACCAGCTGGTCGCGCATGTCCGTGATGATCTGGTTGAGCATCTTCTCGGGGTTTTCCGCCGAGGAGATCAGATCATTGATATTCGACTTGATGAGTGAGGCGAGCCGATCGAAGAGTCCCATGCTTACGTCTCCTCGCGAAACGACGCCAATTCCCGCATATGCGTGGAGAGCGCCAGCGTCATGCTCTCGTAGCTCGACTGGAACTCGTCATAGTCCAGATGGGCCAGTTCGAGGGCCTCGGTGAGCACGATGGAGCCATTGCTGATGCCATACGACCCGTGTACGAGGTCGCTGGCATTCAGTTCCAGCAGGCGGCGATTCAGGCGGGCATTCGCCGAGTCATCCTGCGGGACATTCATCACCTTGAGGCGCAACAGCACCACCGGCGGGTTGTGATGCACCACCACGTCCACGTCGAGCATCCCGCTCGGGCGCACGCGCCACAAGCCCGGTTCCACTTCGTCGTACGACGCTCCGTCCGCCGAGAGGCGGTCGAGGAACGATTCGATGTCTTCGCGACTGACCATGAGCTCCCTTGAGGCTGGATCCTGAGGGTCGTACGGCGCGGGCAGGCTATCGGTTTCGCCGGGCGGTTGCCAGCGCCGGCTGCAACGTGAGACGGCGACGCAGCGGTTACCGCCCGTCGCGGATGAAGATACCACGCCGCTTTCGGGCACCACAATGGCGCCGCGCCTCCCGTCAGTCGGGCGAGCGCTTGATCTGCACCAGGCGCGCGCGCGCGAGGCGGCGCCCCGTGGGCGACGCGGCGAGCCCGCCCCCGGCCGTCTCTCGGTAGCGCACATCCATGTTGCGGCCGATCTCGCCCATGACGTCGATGACTTCATCGGCCGGAATGGCGAAGGTCACGCCCGCCAGCGCCATCTCGATGGCGGCCAGCGCGATGGCGGCGCCGGTGGCGTTGCGAAAGACGCAGGGCAGCTCCACCAGCCCGCCTAACGGGTCACAGACCAGACCCAGGGTGCCCTGCTGCGCGAGGGCCACGGCGTGCCCCACCTGCGACGGGGAGCCCCCGAGCATCTCGGTGGCCGCTCCCGCCGCCATGCCGGCGGCCGCGCCGGTTTCCGCCTGGCAGCCACCCTCGGCGCCCGACAGGGAGGCCCGCTCCGCGACCACGGCGCCGATCAGTCCCGCCGTGGCCAGCGCGCTGATGACGCGTTCGTCGTCCAAATGCTGCGCGTCCGCGAGCCCGAGCAGAACCGCGGGTAGCACGCCCGCTCCCCCCGCGGTGGGCGCCGCGACGATGACGCCCATGGCCGCGTTCACCTCCTGCACCGCCAGCGCCCGGGCGATGACATCGCGAAAGGGCGTGCCGGCCAGCGGGCCGTCGGGACCCGTGCGCATCTTGGCGGCATCGCCGCCGACCAAACCGGACTCCGAGCGGAGGTCCCCCGTCAGCCCCTGCCTAACGGCGCCGCGCATCACCTCGAGTGCGCGGGCCAGCGCGCTGCGGATATCGGCGACCGTGCGCCCCTGGTCGCGCGCTTCCGCGCGCAGGGCGACGTCGGCGAGCGTGGTACCCTGCGCCTCGGCGTCGCGAATCGCCTCTGCCAGTGCCTTGTACATCAGGCCCCCACCTTGTCCAGTCGGTATGCCCACTTCACCCACGACAGCGACCGGATGTCGTCGCGCACGCTTTCTTCGGGCCGCTCGTCCAGCTCGATGACCATGAAGGCGTCGCCCCCCCGCTCTTTTCTCGTCAGGCGCAAGTTGGCGATGTTCACCCCATCGTCGGCCAGCAGACTCGCGATGCGGGCGATCGAGCCCTTGATGTCCTCGGCGACCAGCACGATGGTGTGGTAGTTGCCGTGCACCGCCACCGGGTAGCCGTCGATCTCGGAGACGAGGATGCGGCCGGCACCTAACGACGACCCACACATCACGGACGTGCGGTCGCGCCGCTCCACCGAGATGCGCACCGAGTTCGGATGGGTCTCTCCATCCTCCCCGAGCTTCGTCTTCTCGAAGCGATAGGCCAGCGCCTCGCGCTCCATGATGTTGAGCGCGTCCCGCAGGCGCTCGTCGTCAGGCCGGAAGCCCATCAAGCCGCCGGCGATGGCCTTGTCCGTGCCATGCCCCTCACCGGTGCGCGCGAACGATCCGTGCAGCTCGATGAGGGCGCGCTCCGGCGTGCCCCCCACCAGTCCGCGCGCCAGCAGGCCAAGGCGGCAGGCGCCGGCCGTGTGGGAGGACGAAGGCCCCACCATCACGGGACCGATGATGTCCAGCAGACTGACCATGACGATCTCCAACCCCGGGAATGCGGACCCGCGAGACGCGGAGCCCGTCGTTGCGCCGCGCGACGCCGATGCGTGCGCAAGTGCGTGTGTTCGTGCGTGCGGTAGTGCGTGCGGTAGTGCGTGCGGTAGTGCGTGGTCGCAATCTCACCGCCGCGTACCGCACACGCCAGCGGCCCACGCGTCGCGATCAGCGCTTCGAGAGGACCGGGCGCAGAAACTGGCCGGTGTAACTCGCCTTTACCTTCGCGACCTGTTCAGGCGTGCCGCTGGCAATCAGCTCGCCGCCACGCGTGCCACCGTCCGGCCCCAGGTCGATGATCCAGTCGGCGGTCTTGATCACGTCGAGGTTGTGCTCAATGACGAGCACGGTATTGCCGCGTTCCACCAGGCGGTGCAACACGTCCAGCAGCACCCGCACGTCCTCGAAGTGGAGTCCGGTGGTGGGCTCGTCCAGGATGTACAATGTGCGGCCGGTATCGCGCTTCGAGAGCTCGGTCGCGAGCTTCACGCGCTGAGCCTCGCCGCCCGACAGCGTCGTGGCGCTCTGCCCTAAATGAATGTAGCCGAGTCCGACGTCATTGAGCGTGCGCAGCTTCTGGTGGATGCGCGGCTGGTGCTCGAAGAAGGCGAGGGAGTCCTCGACCGTGAGGTCCAGGACCTCCGCGATGTTCAGCCCGCGGAAGCGGACCTCGAGCGTCTCCCGGTTGTAGCGCTTTCCCTTGCACACATCGCAGGGGACGTACACGTCGGGCAGGAAGTGCATCTCGATCTTCACCAATCCGTCGCCTTGGCAGCTCTCGCACCGCCCTCCCTTCACGTTGAAGGAGAATCGGCCCGGTCCGTATCCCCTCAGCTTCGCCTCCGGCATCTCGGCGAAGAGTTCGCGGATCGGGGTGAAGATTCCCGAGTAGGTGGCGGGGTTGGAGCGCGGCGTGCGGCCGATGGGCGATTGGTCGACATCGATCACCTTGTCGATGTGTTCGAGGCCGGTGATGCGATCATGCGCCCCGGGAATCACGCGCGCACGATAGAAGTGGCGCGCCAGCACGCGATGGAGGATGTCCTCCACGAGGGTGGACTTGCCCGACCCGGAGACGCCGGTCACCGTGACGAACGTGCCCAGGGGAATGTCGGCGGTAATGTTCCGCAGGTTGTGCTCCCGCGCGCCCTCAACGCGAATCACCCGTTTCGGATCCACGGGACGCCGCGACGCGGGAATCTCGATGCGCATCTGGTCGTCGAGATACCGCCCCGTGATGGATTCCTTCACGGCGATGATGTCAGCAACCGATCCCGCCGCCACCACCTTGCCGCCGTGCTTTCCCGCCCCGGGCCCGAGATCGATCACGTAATCGGCTTCGCGGATGGTGTCCTCATCGTGCTCGACGACAATGACCGTGTTGCCAAGGTCGCGCAGTTGCTTGAGCGTTCCGAGGAGGCGCGCGTTGTCGCGCTGATGGAGACCGATGGACGGTTCGTCCAGGATGTACAGCACGCCGACGAGTCGCGATCCGATCTGCGTGGCAAGGCGAATGCGTTGCGCCTCGCCGCCCGACAGTGACTCGGCCGATCGGCCCAGCGTGAGGTAGTCGAGGCCGACGTCATCGAGAAAACGCAGACGCTCGCGCACTTCCTTGAGGATGGGGCCCGCGATTTCCGGATCGAGTCCGGGCTTGCCGTTGGATCGAATGGACAGCGCGTCGAAGTACGCCCGCGCGTCGGTGATAGACATCTCCGCCACCTCACCGACGTTGCGCTGCTCGATGGTGACCGCCAGCGATTCCGGCTTGAGGCGGCGCCCCTGGCAGGTGACACACGGGCGGTACACGACGAAGCCGTCGAGCTCCGCCTTCACGCTGTCGGAATCGGTTTCGTGGTAGCGGCGCGCGACGTTGGTCATGATGCCTTCCCACGTCACACCGTCGCCAGCCGCCGATTTGGACGCGGCGCGCTTCGTCTTCGCGCCTGTCGTCTTGCGCGCAGGAGCTTTCGCTGCCGCGTCGAGGCCGTGGAGGAGCACGCGCCGCACCTGCTCCGGCAGCTTGCCCCAGGGTGTCTTGAGATCGAAGCCGAGTTGCTTGGCCAGGCCGGGGAGAATGACGCGTCGCAGGTAGCCGTCGGGTTCACCCCATGGCAGCACGACCCCCTCGAGAATCGTGAGATCCGGATCGCCGAGGATCAGTTCTTCCGACGCCTCCCGGCGGGTACCCAGGCCGCCGCAGGCGGGACAGGCACCGAACGGGGAGTTGAACGAAAAGTGTCGCGGTTCCAGCTCCGGCAGCGAGATGCCGCACTCGGGACATCCGTAGCGCTCGGAGAAGATGTGCGTGGCCGGCTCCTTCCCGTGCTGCACGACCTCCACCAGCCCGTCGGCGAGCTTCAGCGCCGTCTCGACAGAGTCCGCGAGACGGCCACGATCATCCGCCTTCACCACGAGCCGGTCGACGACGATGGAGACGTCGTGATTCACGCGGCGATTCAACTTCGGTGGCGACGCGAGTTCCACCAGCTCGCCATCCACGATCGCTCGCACGAATCCCTGCTTGCGCGCGGCCTCGAACATCTCGCGAAACTCGCCTTTGCGACCCCGCACCAAGGGTGCCAGGATCTCGAGCCGGGTGCCCGCGGGCCAGGCGAGAATGATGTCCGTGATCTGCACGGCGCTCTGCCGCTGCACGGCGCGTCCGCAGTTGGCGCAGTGCGGCGTGCCGGCGCGGGCGAAGAGCAGGCGGAGATAGTCGTAGATCTCGGTGACCGTCGCCACCGTGGAGCGCGGAGTCGAGCCCACCCCGCGCTGCTCGATCGCGATCGCCGGCGAGAGTCCCTCGATGGCATCCACGTCGGGCTTTTCCATCTGGCCGAGGAACTGCCGGGCGTAGGCGGAGAGGGACTCGACGTAGCGGCGCTGGCCTTCCGCGTAGAGCGTGTCGAAGGCCAGCGACGATTTGCCCGAACCCGACACCCCGGTGATGACGATGAGACTCTGGCGCGGCAGGCTGAGCGTCAGGTTCTGCAGGTTATGCTCGCGCGCGCCGCGGATGACGATATCGGAGAGGCCGCGCGCAGGGTTGAGTTCGCGAGCTCGCGCGGGGTCGGCGGGGGCGGTCAAGGGCGTCATGGGCACCGGACTATACCAGCGGGCCGCGCGGCGCGGCACGTCGGAAGCAGGTCCTTGCCGGGCACCGTCCGGCGGACGCCCGCGGATACCGCCGCAGCCCGCTATTCGTAGCGGAGTGAATCCACCGGGTCGAGGCGCGAGGCGCGCATGGCCGGGTAGATACCGAAGAACACTCCGACGATCGCCGAGAAGGAAATTCCCATGAACACCGACCACAGGGAAACGTACGTCGGCAGAGGGCTCGCCGCTCGTACCAGCCACGAGATCCCGGCACCCAGCAGCACGCCGGCCAGGCCGCCCGCCGCGGTGAGCATCACCGCTTCCACAAGAAACTGGGTGAGGATCGCCTTGCGCGGGGCGCCGAGCGCCTTGCGGACGCCGATCTCGCGGGTGCGCTCGGTGACCGCCACCAGCATGATGTTCATCACGCCGATCCCTCCGACCAGCAGCGAGATCGACGAGATGAGGGTCATCAATGCCACGATCCCGCCGGTCACCGTCTGGTACAGCGACAGAAAAGCGTCGTCGGTGAAGATCGCGAAATCGTTCTGCTTGTTGCTGGGCAGATGGCGCCGCACCCGCAGCACATCGCTGATCTGGCGTTGCGCTTCCTCGCTCAGTTCGGGAGTGACCGCGGTGGCGTCCAGGAACAACTCCCCGCGCTTGGGAAACCACGGCGGCGCGTCCGAGGGTGCCGCGAAATACTTGTCCATCAGCGTGTAGGGCACCACCGCGACCTCATCGAAGTTCTGGCCGAGCAGTTTGCCCTTCTTTTCGAACTCGCCGACCACGGTGAACGGGACGTCACGGATGTGCACAGTGCGCCCCAGGCCGCTCGCGTCGCCGAACAGCGACTCGCGGGTGTCCTTGCCAAGCACCACGACGTTGGCGCGCCGGCGAACTTCCTCCCCGGTGAAGAAGCGGCCGCGCTCCAGATTCTGCCCATGCACGATCAGGTAGTTGTCGTCGGTGCCGAACACGAAGGTGGTCTTCGTCTGCTTGCCGCGAAAGGTCAGCTTCAAGTCTTCGTAGGGAAACTTGAAGGGAGCGATGGAACGCACGGCCGGGCTGCGGTCGAGAATGGCCTCCGCGTCGTCCATGGTGAACGCGCGGCGCTGGCGCAGGCTGTCCGGAATGCCGCCCGAGAACTGCACGCCCGGGCGGATGCGCCGGATGTAAATGGTGTTGGTGCCGATGCTCTGGATCTGCTTCTGGAACGAGCGCTGGAATCCGTTGATGAGCGCCACCATTCCGATCACCGTGCCGACGCCGATCACGATGCCGAGCAGCGCCAGGAATGAGCGCAGGCGGTTCGCGACCAGCGCCTGGCGGGCCATGTGGAAGGTTTCGCGGATCAGGCCGAGGGTCATGGGCTACTCGTAGCGCAGCGATTCGATCGGATCGAGCCGGGCGGCGCGAGCGGCCGGGTAGGAACCGAAGAAGATACCCACCAGGCTCGACATCATGATGCCGAGCAGGACGGACTTGAAGTTGACTGCCGCCGGCAGCGGCGAAACCGCCCCGACCAACAGCGCCAGCCCGATGCCGATCAATATCCCGATCGCGCCCCCGGCCAGTGACAGCGTGGTGGATTCCACGAGGAACTGGGTCAGGATGTCGCGGCGGCGGGCGCCCAGGGCCTTGCGGATGCCGATTTCACGCGTGCGCTCGGTCACCGACACCAGCATGATGTTCATGATCACGATGCCGCCCACGAACAGCGAAATGGCGGCGACACCGATGGTGACGACGAAGATGCCGCCGGTCAGGTTCTTGTAGAGATCGAGGTAGGCCTCGGAGGTGGTGACGCCGAAGTTGTCGGGCTCGCCCGGGCGCAGATTGCGCCGCCCGCGCATGATGTTGCGAGCCTCCTGCTGGGCCAGCGGCAGCGAGGATTGATCGACACTCTTGATCGCGATGCTGACCGAACCCCGTTCCGCCATCAGCTTCTGGAAAGTCCGCACCGGGATGGTGGCGAAGCGGTCCTGGCTCTGGCCGAAGATCTTGCCCTTCTCCTGGGTGACCCCCACCACTTCGAAGCGGAAATCTCCGATGCGCAACTGCTTGCCGATCGGATCCATGCCGGGGAAGAGCTCCTCGACCACCTCGGGACCGATGACGCACACCATCTGGCGGCGCGCGTCGTCGGTCTCGGCGAGGTGCCGGCCCTGGGCAATCGCCAGATCGTCGACCAGATCGTAGCCGGCGCCGCGTCCGCGAATATCGACCCCTCGCAGGTTCTTGCCGCGGTAGTTCACCGGCAGCCGCGCGCCGAGTTGGGAGACGACGAGTGACGCATGGGCAACGCCCTGGCGCAGGGCTTCCCCGTCCGCGAGGGAGACGATCGGGCGCTTCATCGCGGCTTCGAATGCCTCCTGGCTGGTGACGAAACCCTCGCGGTCGACGACGAAGACGTTGGCGCCAGCGTTAATGAGCTTTTCCGAGACGAAACGGTTCATGCCCTCGACGAATGAGATCACCGCGATCACCGAAGTCACGCCGATGATGGTGCCGAGCAGGGTCAGGATCGAACGCAGTTTGTTGGCGCGGATCGCACCGAGCGCGATGCCGATGCTCTCGCGAAGGTTCATGCCCGGGCCCGCACGTCTCCCTGCAGGACGTCGCTCTCGATCTTGCCGTCGCGCATGCGCACCACCCGGCGGGCGTGTGCGGCAATGTCGGCTTCATGGGTGACCAGGATCACCGTGTTGCCATCCCGCCAGATCCGTTCGAAAGCCACCATGATTTCCTCGCCGGTCGCGCTGTCCAGGTTTCCGGTCGGTTCGTCGGCCAGAATGATGCTGGGCCGGTTGACCAACGCCCGGGCGATCGCCACCCGCTGGCGCTGTCCGCCCGACAGCTCGTTGGGCCGGTGCTTCATGCGGTCGCCAAGTCCGACCGTCTCGAGCGCCTGCTTGGCGCGGCGCCGCCGCTCTTCGTGGCGGATCCCGGCGTAGACCAGCGGAAGCTCGACGTTGTGCAGCGCGTCCGCGCGGGGCAGCAGATTGAAAGTCTGGAAGACGAAGCCGATCTCCCGATTGAGGATCTGGGCCAGTTCGTCGTCGGTCAGCTTGCGGATCTCCTTGTCCTTGAGCCGGTACGAGCCCGCCGTCGGCGTGTCGAGGCAGCCAAGGATGTTCATCAGGGTGGACTTGCCCGACCCCGAGGGTCCCATGATGGCCACGTATTCGTTGGCTTCGATGTCGAGGTCCACGCCGTTCAGGGCGTGGACTTTCTCCTCGCCCACCTCGTAGGTGCGGAACATGTCGCGAATCTCGATCATCATGGCGGCGTCTACTTGCGGCCGCCGCGGCCGCCCGTGGCCTCGGCTTTGACCTTGGCGCCGGCCTTGAGTTCGCGCAGGGCCTTGTACGGGCCCGATACGACCTGCTCGCCGTCCTTCATCTCGCCGTGAACCTCGATCATGGTCTCGCTCGCGATCCCGGTCTTGACCGGCACAAACGTGGCCACTCCGTCGCGCACCACGAACAGTCCCGTGATCTCCTTGGAGCGGCGGCCCACGGTGTCTTCCTCGGCAGAGGACGCCGTGGCCGCTCCGCGCCGCGACCCGCGGTCCCTGGCCTTGCGCTGTGCCCGGTCCAACTCATTCTGGGTGCGCACCACCACCGCCTGGATCGGCACCGCCCGCGTCTTCACGTGAGTGGCGGTCTCAATCTCCACGTCGGCGGTCATCCCGGGCCGCACCTGAGGAACCTGGGAGTCGAACACCACTTCGACCTCGAAATTGGTCTGGCCCTCGATCGAGGAGGTCAGGGACCTCTTGGCCGTGTTGCCGATCTCGGTGACCGTTCCGGCGAATGCGGTGTCGGGCACTGCGTCCACGGAGATTTTCGCCTTCTGACCGAGTCTCATGTCCACCACGTCGGTCTCGTCCACGTCGGCCTTCACCAGCATGCGCGACAGGTCCGAAACCACCAGGATCTGGGTGCCGGGATTATTCATGGTCCCGGTGATCACGATCTCTCCCTGCTCGACGTTGAGCGCGCTGACGACGCCGTCGAAGGGCGCGATGAAGCGGCACTTGTCGAGATTGTCGCGCGAACCGTCGAGCGCCGCCTGCGAACGCGAGGCTTCCTCGCTGGCCGTCGCCACTCCCGTCCGCGCCGACTCGTAGTTACTGCTGGCCTGGTCCCACTCGGCCTGCGACAGCAGTTTCTGCTCGAACAGCGACCGCTGACGCGAATAGTTGGCCTCGACCACGCGCATGGTGGACGCCACCTCTCGCTGGCGAGCTCGTGCCGAAGCCAGCGACGCGCGAGCCTGGTTGTAGTTGGCGCGATACTGCGTGTCGTCGAGTTGGAGCATCAACTCGCCCCGGCGCACTCGGTCGCCTTCCTTGACGAGCAATTTCACCACTTTGCCAGGAATGTCGGCGCTGATCTTCACCTGGGTGCGCGGTTCGATCTTGCCGGGAGCCCGCACCCGCGAGGTGATGTCCTCGACGCGCACCTTGGTCATCTGCACCGACTCCACCTTGCCGCGCGACTTGCTCACCGCCTGCAGCGTGATCAATGCCACCACCACCACGGCGGCCAGCGAGATCCAAAGGACCTTCTTGTTCTTCATGACCAGGCCACCCCTCCGTTCACGCGGTTACTCGTTCCGCCCGCGGACCCGGTCGAGCTGCGCTTCGGCGACCCGAATCCCCGCCAGTGCCGAGACCGCATCGCTCTGCACGCGCTGGAGCTGCACCTGGGCGTCGATCAAATCCAGAATGGTGGCCGAGCCCACATTGTATTTCTGCTGGGTCAGCTTGAGGTTTTCCTCTGCCGATGCCACCGCCTGCCGCGCGACCTCGGCCTGCACCACCGCCTGCCGGTACTGGAGCGCCGCCTGTTGCACATCGGAGTCGAGGTTGCGCCACAGGACGTCCCGGGTGTCGTTGGCTCGCTGCATGCGCGCCTGCGCCGAGGCAATCCGGGATTCGGTGGCCATGCCGGTGAAGAGCGGCAGGGTCAGTGCCACCGAGGCGCCCCACGAGCGATCGGTCGAGTTCCGGCCGGAGCTCACCGGGTCCGTGACTGGCAACCCGTTCTGATCCAGGAAGGTTCCGTAGGTCTTCTGCGAAAACGAACTCTTGGTGTCGAACTCCATGCTGCCCCGCACGGTCAGCGCGGGAAGCCGGGCAAGATTCGCGGCGTTCAGGTTCGCGCGGGCGGCGCGCTGCTCGGCATCCGCCGCCATGAGATCCGGGCGCGCCGAGGCCGCCTCAATGCGCAACGCCGCCTCGTTCATTTCAATCGGAACGACCGCCAGCGTGGTATCCACATCGCCCATCTGCTGCTCCGGGAGCCCGAGAATCTGGGCCAGGGCGATGCGCTGGTTGGTCACGGTCTGGGAAGCACGCAGTGAATCGAGCTGGCTCTGAGCGGTGCGCACCTGTGCCTTGAGTACGTCGCTGCGCGAGACGGAGCCGACTTCGAAGAGCGCACGCACCCGCCGCTCGTCATCCCGAGCCAGACGCAGGGCACTGGAGGCCACGTCGTTCAGGCGAATCGACTTCACCACTTCGTAGAACTGAGTGCGCGTGCTCAGGGCGACATCCTGCCGGGTGCTGCGCTGCCGCAACTGCGAGGCCCTCATGCCGCTGCGCGCCGACTGCATGGAGCGGAGGGCCGACAGATCGAGCACCGACCAGGAACCCGACAAGGCAGGAATGGTGGAGTAACTCTCGTCGTCGGTACGGCTCGAAGGAGTCACAAATGAGCCGAAGAGCTGAGTCCCCTCGTTGCCGTCGGAACCGCTGCCACTTCGCGTCAGGCTGGCCGAAACGCTGGGCAGTACCCGGGAATAGGCGCCATACAGCCCGCTGCGCGCGTCGAGCACGCCGGCCTGCGCTTGAATCACGCTGCTGTTGCGCTGCAGCGCGATCTGCACCGAGCGATCCGCAGTCAGCGTTTCGGCATGCGCCCCACTCGCCGCGATCAGGGCCGCGATCCCGCCGCACACCGCCATCCATCGGTACTCGAGCTTCATCCTCATCCTCCACGAGAGACGCGCCGCCCGCGGGGCGGCGTGCCCGCTACTACGCATCCAGTACGACCAGGTTGCACAGGTATCACGCCGGCTACGTCCAGGGGGTGAACAACGCCGACAATCCTGCGAAGAGAATCCAAAGAACGACGTTGACTGTGACCAGCGTCCA
>JBDSVW010000125.1:0-2570 GCA_039927015.1 Gemmatimonadaceae bacterium
ACCACCCGGCGATGGACATGCACGACACCCTGTACCTCCGCGGGGAAGGCGTGCTGCGCACGCATACCTCTCCGGTGCAGGTGCGGACGATGCAGGCGTACGCCCCTCCGCTGCGTGTGCTGGCGCCGGGCAACGTGTACCGCCGCGACTTCTTCGACGCCACGCACGCGCCGGCGTTCGCGCAACTCGAGGGACTGGCGATCGATGAAGGGATCACCTTCGCTGATCTCAAGGCCACGCTCGCGCACTTCGCCCATGCGTTCTATGGACAGCGTACCCCCACACGGCTCGTGCCGTCCTACTTCCCGTTCACCGAGCCGTCGGGCCAGATGGAGGTGTTCTTCGACGTCGGCGACGGACGCGGGGCGCGGTGGATCGAGATCATGGGATGCGGGCTCGTGCACCCGGCGGTGCTCGAGGGGGCCGGCCTGGACAGCGAGAAGTACTCCGGCTGGGCCTTCGGCATGGGACCCGCACGCATTGCCATGTCCCGCTACGGCCTCACCGACATCCGGTTGCTGTACGACTCGGATGTCCGGTTCCTCGAACAGTTCGCCTGACGCCTAACGATGCTCATTTCGCACGACTGGCTCCGCAGCTTCGTTCCTCATACGCTCCCGCCTGACGAGCTGCGGGCGCTCATCACCGCGCACGTGGCCACGGTGGACGGCATGGAGCGCCTGCGGGACGACCTGCAATCGATCGTGGTGGCCCGCGTGGTCCAGGCGCAACGCCATCCGAACTCCGACCACTTGTGGGTCACCAAGGTGGACGACGGCAGCGGAGAGCTGCTGGACGTGGTGTGTGGCGCGCCGAACGTGCAGGAGGGTACGCTGTATCCGTTCGCCCGCACGGGGACGGTTATGCCCGCCGGCCTCAAGATCGAGAAGCGGAAGATCCGGGGAGAGACCTCCAATGGCATGCTCTGCTCGGCGCGGGAACTGGGGCTGGGGGAGGAGCACGACGGCATCATGGCCCTCGAGCTGGACGTGGCGCCGGGCACGCGCTTGCTCGACGCCATGCCGGTCGGGGATGTCTGCTATGACATCGACGTGCTGGCCAACCGCCCGGACCTGCTGTCGCATCTGGGCATGGCGCGCGAGGTCGCGGCCCTCACCGGCCTGTCGTTAGGCGACCCGGCCGAACTCTCCACAGCCGCGGCGGCTGGTAGCGATGCCGGTGCGCTGGGCGCACACCAACAGCCGGTGCAGCATGCGTCACGTGCCGCCACTGGCGTCGTCCAGGTGCAACTGGACGACGCGGAAGGCTGCCCGCGCTACATGGGCGTCGTGATTCGCGGGGTACGGGTAGGACCGAGCCCCGAGTGGCTCTCGCGCCGCCTCCGCGCGCTGGGGCTGCGTCCGATCTCCAATGTGGTGGACGCCACCAACTACTTCCTGCAGGGCTATGGCCAGCCCATGCACGCCTTCGACGTCTCCCGGCTCTCGGGACCAGCCATCATCGTGCGGCGGGCGCGGGCGGGCGAGACGATCGTCACGCTCGATGGGGTGACGCGCACGCTGGGTGAGCAGATGACGGTCATCGCCGACGCCGAGCGGCCAGTGGCAGTGGCGGGCGTGATGGGTGGACAGGACAGCGAGGTGTCCGACACCACGACGGACATCTTTCTCGAGGTTGCCTACTTCTCGCCCCGCCACGTGCGCGCCACGCGGCGAGCCCTGGGGCTCGGCACCGATGCGAGCTATCGCTTCGAGCGTGGCATCGATCCGGAAGGTGCGCCGCGCGCCCTGGCCCTCGCCGCACAGCTGATCGTGTCGCTGGCGGGAGGCACGGTGGATGGCGCACCGGTGGACCTGGGGGGTGCGCCGGCCGGCAATGGCACCGTGTCCATCACGCCTGCGCGCGTGGAGCGCCTGCTGGGCGACACCGTGAGCGCTGGAGAAATCTCGACGCTGCTGTCCTCCGTTGGCTTTGCGGTCGCCGCCAGCGGGCTGGACACGGGCGCGCTGAACGTCGTCGCACCTTCGTGGCGCAATGACGTCTCGCGCGACGCGGACGTGGTGGAGGAAGTGGCCCGCCTGCGCGGCTACGACGTGCTCTCCGATCGCCTGCAGCCGTTTCGTCCGGGCACGGTACCCGACCACCCGCTGCACCTGACGGGACGGCGCGTGCGTGATGCGCTGGTGGGCATGGGGCTGTTCGAGGTGCGTCCGCTGCCGTTCGTGGCCGGCCACGACGAGACGCACGTGCGCGTCGACAACCCCCTCGCCGAGGACGAGCCGCACCTGCGCGTCTCGCTGCTCGAGACCTTGGCGCGGCGCGCGGAGTACAACCTCGGCCGCATGCAGGGGAACATCCGGCTGTTCGAGGTGGGCTCGGTGTTCTCCCCGCGCAATGGCGCGCTGCCGGTGGAAAAGCTGCGTGTCGGGCTGCTGGTGATGGGGCGTCGCCGTCCGGCGCACTTCACCGACGCGTCCGCTCCGATGTTCGACCTGTGGGATGCCAAGGCGTTAGGCGAGCGCGTCGGGGCGCTGGCGTGTCCCGGCGTGCCCATCACGCTCACCCCCGGCGACGGCGAGCCCGTGCTGTGGCGCATCTCCGCCGAGGGC
>JBDSVW010000126.1:0-3711 GCA_039927015.1 Gemmatimonadaceae bacterium
TCAGTCGCAGCCCATTGGACAAGCTCCAAGAGTTCCTGCTCGTGGCGCCCGTACTGCTCTTCTCGATGGTTGCCCACGAGTACGCTCACGGCTACGCGGCGCTCAAGCAGGGTGATCCAACGGCGTACCAGCTCGGTCGCCTCACCTGGAATCCCCTCCGACACATCGACCCGTTCTTCACGATCATCCTCCCGATGATCACGTTCTTCGCGGGCGGGTTCATCTTCGGAGGGGCCAAGCCGGTCCCGGTCACCCCGCGGAACTATCGCAACTATCGTCGCGGCGACATCATCGTCTCGATGGCCGGGATCGTTACCAACCTGATCCTCGCCGTCGCCTCGACCGTGATGATCGCGCTGCTCGGATTGCTCGGCCGGGCACTGCCATCGGCCGTCGATACGCTCGCCATCCTGCAGCGCATGATGGTGATGGGGGTGATCTTCAACCTTATCCTCGCCATCTTCAACCTGCTCCCGCTGCCGCCCCTCGACGGCTCGCACGTGATGAAGTATCTCCTGCCGCCGGCATGGGCCATTCGGTACCAGCGCATCGGGATGTACGGGGTGGTGATCCTGATGCTGATGCTGATGACGCGCGTCGGCGAGCCCATATTCCGCATGTGGATGAAGCCGGTGAACTTGTTAGGCGGCCTCCTCCTGCGCTCGATTTCCGCGTTCGTCCTCCCAAGCCAGTACACGCTGGGCATGTGATGGCCACCGCCGCGATGGACGTCGACAACGCCTTCGTTGTCGACCTTATCGAATTTCAGGGACCGCTCGACCTCCTGCTCGGCCTCATTCGCGACGAGAAGGTGGATATCTACGATATCCCCATCTCGCGCATCGCCGACCAGTTCCTCGCGCGCATCAGCACCCTGGGGCTCGACCAGGCCGCCGAGTACCTCGAGATGGCGGCCCGGCTGTTGCGCATCAAGGCGCAGATGCTGCTGCCTCGGCATGGGAGCGACGAGACGTGGGACGATCCGCGCGCGGAGCTCGTGCGCCGCCTGCTGGAGTACCAGCAGATGCGCGAGGTCGTGGACGTGCTGGAGAAGCTGGCGGAGCAGCGGCGGTCGCGCTTTGCGCGGGCGTTCATCGCGCCCTCCAGTGGCATCGAGCCGCCGCACGCACCGCTGGCCTTGTCGCTGGCGGAGCTGCTGTCGGCCATTGACCGCGTGCTGCGGGTCGCGACCGACCCCGCGATCCACGACGTCCTCCCGCGCGCCCTCGACGTGGACGGTGCCATGGCCACCGTGCGCGGCCTGCTGGTGCTGAAAGCGCGTGCCCGTTGGCGCGACATCGTGCGGCAGGGTGCCGAACGCTGGGAAATTCTCTCTGCGCTGCTGGCACTGCTGGAGCTGGCGCGCCGCGGCGAGCTCACACTCCGTCAGGCGAATCCGTTCGCCAACGTGTTCATTACTCGTGAATCCACTGGCCAAGCTGCTTGAAGCCGCGCTCTTCTCGAGCGCGCGTCCCGTACCGAAGGAAGAACTGACGGCCCTCGACGCCGAGGCGTCGCCGGCGGCCGTGCAGTCCGCCCTCGACGAATTGCGCGAGACGTACGACAACAACGGGCACGGCGTCGAACTCGTGGAGCTCGGCGAAGGATGGCAGATCCTCACGCGTCCGGAGTACACCGAAGCCATCGAGCGCGCGCAGCTGGCGGTCAGGCCGCACCGGCTGACGGCCGCGGCCCTCGAGTCGCTGGCAATCATCGCCTACCGGCAGCCCATCGGCCGCGCCGAGATTGAGGAGATCCGCGGCGTGAACGTGGGCGGCGTGCTCAAGTCCCTGCACGAGCGGGGATTGATTGACGTGGTCGGTCGTGGGGAAGGACTCGGGCGTCCGCTGCTCTACGCTACGACGCCCCTGTTCCTCGAGCAATTCGCCCTGCGTCACCTGGAAGAACTGCCGCGCGCCGATGAACTGGCGGTGGCACTTCGCTCCGAACCGAAGCCCATCTGATGGCCGGGATGATGCGCATCCATCGCGCCCTCGCGCGCGCCGGGGTGGCATCGCGCCGTCAGGCGGAACTGCTGATCGGGGCGGGGCGAGTGCTGGTGAACGGCGCTGTTGCCAAGGTGGGACAGAGCGTCGATCCGTTGAAGGACCGGGTACTCGTCGACGGGCAGGAGGTGCCGCTGGCGCCGCCGAAAGCGCGCTGGTTCGTGCTCAACAAGCCGACGGGCGTCATGACCACCAAGCGCGACCCCGAGGGCCGCCGCACGGTGTTCGACTTCGTGCCGGAAACGCCCGGCCTCACCTACGTCGGGCGACTCGACTTCCTGACCGAAGGGGTGTTGCTGCTGACGACGGATGGCGAGGCGGCCCACCGCCTGACGCATCCGAGTTCCGAGGTGGAGCGCGTCTACCAGGCCACGGTGCGTGGCAACGCGAAAGCCGCCGCCGATGCCGCGCGCAAGGGCGTGGAGCTGGACGACGGGCTCGTGAAGCCCGCGTGGGTCAACGTGTTGCCGATGGAAAACCGCCGCTGGTCGTTCGAGATCGCGATCCGCGAGGGCAAGACGCGCGAGGTACGCCGGCTGTGCGCGGCGCTGGAACTCGAGGTGGAGCGCCTGGTGCGTACGCAGTTCGGCCCCGTACGCATTGGCAAGCTGCCTGCCGGCGAGTGGCGGGAACTCAACGGGCGGGAAATCTCGCTGCTTGAGGTCGTCACGGGCACGGACATTCCGTCGACCCAGCGCTCGCAGTCGCAGCGGCGGCGGGAGCGTGAGCGCCATGATACGAAGGGAAGCGCCGAGGGGGAGGGATCGACGGCCCAGCGGCGTCCCCGCAAGTCGCGCGATTCGCGGCCCGCGGGCGCGCCCGGACGCCCCGCCGCCAAGCGCGGCGCGAAGTCCTCGGGCAAGTCGTCCACCGGCGGATCGTCCGCCAAGCGCCGGGGTCCGCGCGGAACTGCGTAGGTGCGCGGTGTAAGAGCCTCGGGGCCCGACCAGCAACAGGAGAGAGCGGAATTGGCTACCCAGGCGGCAACGGACATGGCGTTGGTGCAGGCGGTGGAGCGCGAGGTGGGCAAGCGCATCGTCGGCCAGCAGTACATGGTGGAACGGTTGCTCATCTCGCTGCTCACGGGCGGGCATGTGCTGCTCGAGGGCGTGCCGGGGCTGGCCAAGACGCTCACCGTGCGCACGCTGGCGGAGACGATCCATACCACCTTCCAGCGCATCCAGTTCACCCCCGACCTCCTGCCGGCCGACGTGCTGGGCACGCAGGTGTTCGACCAGTCCACGGGCACCTTCAACATCAAGCGCGGGCCCATCTTCGCCAACATCGTGCTGGCCGACGAGATCAATCGCGCGCCGGCCAAGGTGCAGGCGGCGCTGCTCGAGGCGATGCAGGAAAAGCAGGTGACGTTAGGCGGGCAGACCTTCAAGCTGGACGAGCCGTTCCTGGTCCTCGCCACGCAGAATCCCATCGAGCAGGAAGGCACGTATCCCCTGCCGGAGGCGCAGGTCGACCGCTTCATGCTCAAGCTGCGCGTCGGCTATCCCTCGCGTGACGAGGAAAAGGAGATCATGCGCCGCATGGCGGGCGGCGACCCGATCGCCATCAACGCGATCGCGTCGCCGCAGGCGATCATGGAGGCGCGGCACCGCATCACCGAGTTGTACATGGATGAACGGATCGTCGACTACATCGTGGACATCGTCCACACCACACGATATCCCGCCGAGTCCCGCCTGAAGGAACT
>JBDSVW010000127.1:0-3497 GCA_039927015.1 Gemmatimonadaceae bacterium
CGCGGCGAGAGCGAGAGCGACGTGCGGGCGCGCCGCTGGAGCGCCGGCCTGCATCCGTCGTACAAGATGGTGGACACCTGCGCGGGCGAGTTCCCGTCGCAGACGCCGTACCTGTATTCCTGCTACGACGAGGAGAGTGAAGGGGAGCCGACCGGCCGCAAGTCGGTGATCATCCTCGGCAGCGGCCCGAACCGCATCGGGCAGGGCGTGGAGTTCGACTACATGTGCGTCCGGGCGGTGCTTGCCCTGCGTGAGCGCGGCTACGAGACCATCATGATCAACTCCAACCCGGAGACGGTCTCCACCGACTACGACATCTCCGACAAGCTGTACTTCGAGCCCCTGACGCTCGAGGACGTGCTGGAGATCGCGCGCAGGGAGAAGCCGTTAGGCGTGATCGTGCAGCTGGGCGGGCAGACGCCGTTGAAGCTGACCAGGGGACTGGAGGCCGCGGGCATCCCGATCCTCGGCACCTCGCCCGATTCGATCGATGTGGCGGAGGACCGGGAACGCTTCGAGAAGATCGCGCGCGAGCTAGGCATCGAGCAGCCGCCGAACGGCACGGCCACCAGCGTGGAGGCGGCGGTGGCCATTGCGGAGCGCATCGGGTATCCGGTGCTGGTGCGCCCGTCGTACGTGCTGGGGGGCCGCGCGATGCAGATCGTCTACGACGAGGTCACCATGCGCAGCTACTTCGAGACCGCGGCCCGCGTGAGCGAGGATCGGCCGGTGCTGATCGACCGGTTCCTCGAGGATGCCTTCGAGGCGGATGTGGATGCGGTGTGCGACGGCACCGATGTGGTGATCGGGGGAGTGATGCAGCACATCGAGGACGCGGGTATTCACTCCGGCGACTCCGCCTGCGTGCTGCCGCCGTATCTCATCGAGCAGCAGGACATCGAGACCATGAAGCGCCACACCGTCGCCCTGGCCAAGGCGCTGGGCGTGGTGGGACTCATCAATGTCCAGTACGCGGTGAAGGACAAGACGGTGTACGTGCTGGAGGTGAACCCGCGCGGCAGCCGCACCATTCCGTTTGTCTCCAAGGCCATCGGCGTGCCGCTGGCGTCGGTGGCGGCGCGATGCATGGTGGGGGAGACGCTCGCCGACATCGGCATGACGGAGGAGATCATCCCACCCTACGTCTCGGTGAAGGAGGCGGTGTTCCCATTCACCAAGTTCCGCGAGTTCGATCCGCTGCTCGGCCCGGAGATGCGCTCGACTGGTGAGGTGATGGGGATCGCGACCTCGTTCGGCAGCGCCTTTGCCAAGGCGCAGCTGGCGGCCGACAACGCGTTGCCGCTCGAGGGGGCGATCTTTGTCTCGGTGAATGACCATGACAAGCCGACCGCGATTCCCATCGCGCGGCGATTCCACGAGATGGGCTTCACCCTCTTCGCCACCGCCGGGACCGCGCAGTACTTGCGGGGCCGCGGCATTCCCACGCACGGCGTGCGGAAGATTCACGAGGGCCGACCGCATGGCGTGGACCTCATGCTGAACGGGGACATCCAGCTGCTGATCAACACGCCGCTGGGCAAGTACGCGCAGTACGACGACTACGTGCTGCGCCAGACGGCCATCTCGAAGCGCATCTCGTACACCACGACGATGTCTGCCGCGAGCGCGGCGTGCGATGCCATCCTCGCGCTCCGTTCGCGACCACCGGCAGTTTGCTCGTTGCAGGAGTGGCACGAGATCCTGCACGCGGAGCAATAGAATGGCCAAGGCATACGTTCACGAATCGGCGTACGTCGACGAAGGCGCGACAATCGGGGACGACACCAAGGTGTGGCACTTCTGTCACGTGATGCCCGGTGCCGTGATCGGGGAACGCTGCTCGCTGGGGCAGAACGTGGTCGTCATGCCAGGCACGAAGATGGGCAACAACGTGAAGGTCCAGAACAACGTGTCCATCTACGAGGGCGTCGAGCTGGAAGACGACGTCTTTTGCGGCCCCTCGATGGTCTTCACGAACGTGGTGAACCCGCGCAGCCACGTGTCGCGCAAGAGCGAGTACCGACGCACCCTCGTGCGCCGCGGGGCGAGCATTGGCGCCAACGCCACCATCGTGTGCGGGAGTACGTTAGGCGAGTACGCGTTCGTGGGCGCAGGGGCGGTGGTGGCGACCGACGTGAAGGCGTATGCCCTCGTGGTCGGCGTGCCCGCGCGCCAGATCGGCTGGATGTGTCACTGCGGGGAGCGGCTGGACACCAGCGCCGTGCAGGCGGGCCAGCCGGCCCGGCTCGCGTGCGCGACGTGCGGCAGCTGCTATGGGCTGGCGGATGGTCACCTGACGCGGGAGGAATCGGCATGAGCGACGGGACAGGATCCCCGGTCCGTATCGCAGTCGTGGGGTGCGGGCGCATCAGCAAGAACCATTGCGAGGCCATCGGCAAGGTCGCGGAGTTGCAGCTGGTGGGCGTGTGCGACGTGGTGGAGGAGCGGGCGCGTGAGGCCGGGACCCGCGAGCAGGTGCCCTGGTACACGTCCTACGCGACCATGCTGGAGGAATCGCGCTGCGACATCGTCGCCGTGTGTACGCCCTCGGGCATGCACCCGGCGCACGGCATGCAGGCCGCGCGCGCCGGCAAGCACGTGGTGTGCGAGAAGCCGATGGCCATCACGCTCACCTCGGCGGATGAACTCGTGCAGGCGTGCGACGACGCCGGCGTGCAGCTGTTCGTGGTGAAACAGAACCGGCTGAATCCGCCCATCCAGTTGCTCAAGCGGGCCATCGACAAGGGCCGCTTCGGCCGGCTCTACATGGCCAACACCACCGTGCGCTGGACGCGCCCGCAAGACTACTACGACCAGGCCTCATGGCGTGGCACGTGGGAGTTTG
Source organism: Gemmatimonadaceae bacterium (assembly GCA_039927015.1). Taxonomy (GTDB): domain Bacteria; phylum Gemmatimonadota; class Gemmatimonadetes; order Gemmatimonadales; family Gemmatimonadaceae; genus SCN-70-22. Next base: position 2,846 of record JBDSVW010000127.1, read on the forward strand.
ACGGCGGGGCCTTCATGAACCAGGCCTCCCACTATGTGGACCTGATTCAGTGGCTGGTGGGACCCGTGGAGAGCATCATGGCCAAGACGGCGACGCTGGCGCGCCGCATCGAGACCGAGGATTCGGGCGTGGCGCTGCTCAAGTTCCGCTCCGGGACCCTGGGCGTCATCGAAGTCACGATGCTCACGTATCCCAGGAACCTCGAAGGCTCCATCACCCTGCTGGGCGAGAAGGGAACCGTGAAGATCGGCGGCACCGCGGTGAACAAGGTCGAGACGTGGCAGTTTGCCGACTACGACGATGACGACAAGCTCGTGGAGTCCACGACGTACAGCCCCACCAGCGTCTACGGCAACGGCCATGAGGGCTACTATCGCAACGTGCTCGCCGTCCTGCGCGGAGAGGCCACACCCGATACCGACGGCCGGGCGGGGCGAAAGTCCCTTGAGCTGATCCTGGGCATCTACGAGTCCGCCAAGACGGGACACGAGGTCCCGCTTCCCCTTCGCGCCCGCGTGTAGTTTCCCCCCTCGCGTCCCCGCTCCTTCCCCTCTCGACTCCATTCCGCAGACTGTCATGCCGGTACCCCTGCTGGACCTCAAGGCGCAGCACGAGTTCATTCGCGACGAGGTGGTCTCCGCCCTGATGCAGG
>JBDSVW010000128.1:0-12393 GCA_039927015.1 Gemmatimonadaceae bacterium
CCCGGCGTCCTGATTGAGCGGAGCCAGCGCCGCCAGCACCTCGGAGACCGCGAGGTCCCGCATGCAGCGCCAGTGCCCGAGCGGACAGGTGCGCGGCCCGTGCGCGTCGCACGGGCGGCACGCCAGACCCTCCACCTGCGCCACCCGCGAGCGCTCCGCGAGCGGGCCAAAGCCGAACGCGGGAACGGTCGGGCCGAAGAGGGTCACGGTGGGCGTATTCATGGCCGACGCGAGGTGCTGCGGCGCCGAATCGTTGGTGACAAGCAGCCGCGTGCGCGCGAGCAATGCCGCCGATGCCAGCAGCGAGAGACAGCCGGTGGCGTCGATCGCATTGCCCGACGAGGCCGCGACGATCTCGGCCGCGAGCAGGGTGTCGTCCACGGCTCCCAGCACGACCACCCGGCCGAACGCCGACAACTGCCGGGCCAGGTCGGGAAAGTACGGCCAACGTTTCGTCCCCCAGATCGACCCGGGCGCCAGCGCCACCAGCGCTTCCCCGGCGTGGCCGTGCGCGGCCAGCAGCTGGTCGACGCGCTGCTCGTCGTCCGCCCCCGGATACAGTCGCGGACGGAGTGCATCCGGTGCCGGCGGCGGCGCGAGTTCGCCTGCCGCCAGCCGCCACAGGCGCTCCGCGTGATGCTGCGAGGACTCGTACCGCACTTGCCGCGTGTAGAGCCGTCGTCCATCGGAGCGATCGAAGCCTACGCGTTCACGATAGCCGGCCGCGAGCCCCAGCGCCGCGCTGCGCCACGAGCCCTGCGCGAGGTACACCACGTCACTGGGCGACGCGGCCCCGACCGTTCGTGCGAGCGCCCGCAGTCCCGAGATGCCGGCGTCTTTTCCCCGCTTGTCATACGGGTGAACGGTGCGCACGCCAGGGTGATGCGCGAGGAGCGCGGCGCCGGCGGGGGTGGTCACGACATCCACGTCACCGCGCGCGGCCAGCGCCGCAATCAGCGGCGTGGTCAGGACCACGTCACCGAGAAAGGAGGTCTGGACGATCAGCGACCGCGGCATGTAAGCGCTGTGGCAGGACTGCGAACAGGTGGCTCAGTCAACCTGCAGCACGGCCAGGAAGGCCTCCTGGGGAATCTCCACGGACCCGACCTGCTTCATGCGCTTCTTGCCTTCCTTCTGCTTCTCCAGGAGCTTGCGCTTCCGGGAGATGTCGCCACCGTAGCACTTCGCCAGCACGTCCTTCCGCAGCGCCTTCACGGTGGTGCGCGCGATGATCTTGGTGCCCACCGCGGCCTGGATGATCACCTCGAACAGCTGGCGCGGAATGAGCTCCTTCAGCTTGTCCGCGATCTTCCGCCCCCAGTCATACGACTTGTCGGCATGGATGATCACCGAGAAGGCGTCCAGCACCTCGCCGTTGATGAGCATGTCCAGCTTGACCAGCTTGCCCGGACGGTAGTCTGCCATCTCGTAGTCCAGCGACGCATAGCCGCGCGAGATGGTCTTCATCCGGTCGTAGAAATCCAGGATGATCTCCCCCAGCGGAAACTCCCAGTCGAACTCGACGCGCGTGGTGTCGAGGTACTTCATGCCGAGGTAGAGCCCGCGCCGCTCCGTGCCTAACGTCATGATCGGCCCGATGTACTCCGAGGGCGTCACGATGCGCGCCTTTACGTACGGCTCCTCGATGCGCTCGATGGTCGCGGGCGAGGGGAGCTTGGACGGATTCTCGATCAGCTCCATCTCCCCGTCCGTCTTGTAGACGTGGTACTCCACGTTGGGGACGGTCGTCACGAGGTCGAGATTGAACTCCCGCTCCAGCCGCTCCTGCACGATCTCCATGTGCAGCAGGCCAAGAAAGCCGCAGCGAAAACCGAAGCCCAGCGCCGTCGACGTCTCGGGCTCGTAATTGAGCGAGGCGTCGTTCAGCTGGAGCTTGGACAGCGCGTCGCGCAGCTGTTCGTATTGCGACGTGTCGGTGGGATACATGCCCGCGAACACCATCGAGCGGACGTCCTTGTAGCCGGGCAGCGCCGACTTCGCGCGATGGTGCGCGTCGAAGATGGTGTCGCCGGCGCGCGTTTCCTTCACGCTGCGCACGTTGGCCACCACGTAGCCCACCTCACCCGCAGTGAGCTCCGCGCCCTTGAGTTGCCGCAGCTGCAGCGTGCCCACCTCGCTCACCTCGTACTTGGCGTCGTTGGCGCCGAAGGTGATCTGCATGCCCGGTCGCAGCGCTCCGTCCACCACACGGATGCTCGGAATGGCGCCACGATAGCGGTCGTAGTAGGAGTCGAAAATGAGGGCGCGCAGCGGGGCGTCGGGGTCGCCCTTGGGCGGCGGTACCCGCTTCACGATCTCCTCCAGCAAGGCCGGAATGCCCAACCCCTCCTTGGCGCTTACCAGCAGGATGTCGTCCGGATCCGCCCCGATGAGGTCGTGCACCTCCTGCTTTCGTCGCTCCGGCTCCGCACCCGGCAAGTCGATCTTGTTGAGCACCGGAATGATCTCGAGACCGGCGTCGAGCGCGAGGAAGAGATTGGAGAGCGTCTGCGCCTGGATGCCCTGCGACGCGTCCACGACGAGGATGGCGCCTTCACAGGCAGCCAGCGACCGCGACACCTCGTAGGTGAAGTCCACGTGCCCCGGGGTGTCGATCAGGTTCAGCTCGTACGTCTGTCCATCGTTCGCGGTGTAGTTCATGCGCACCGCGTTGAGCTTGATGGTGATGCCGCGCTCCCGCTCGAGGTCCAGCGTGTCCAAGACCTGCGACTTCATCTCACGCTTCTCTATCGTCCCGGTCGCCTCGATCAGGCGGTCGGCAAGCGTGGACTTGCCATGATCGATATGCGCGACAATGCAGAAGTTGCGGATGAACGGAAGCTTCACGGTGCAGCCCGGGGTCCAGGGAATGATCTCCGCGGCCTTTCGAGAGCCAGCCGGCGAGATGGGAAGTATAAGCGCGCGCCTGCAATTCCCGGCACGAGTCCGCCGCGACGCCCACGACGAATCGCAAACGGGGGGCCGCACCAGTTGTGCAGCCCCCCGTTTGCCATCGTCGATGCGGACCGGTGCCGCGACGTCACCGCTGGTGCGGCTTCTCGGGCTTCTTCTCCGCCGGTGGCTCGCGCACCGGCGTCGGCGCCGGGCGCGGCGGCTCGGCCGCTCTCACCGGCTCCGATCGCGGTGATGGTGGCGGGGAAGGACGCTCGACGCGTGGCTCCGCGCGGCTCTCGGGATAATCGCGTGTGGACGGCGGCGGCGAGTCAAAGCGCCCGCCGCTGCGCGGCGGGGCCTCGCGAGCGGGTGGCCGAAACTCACCGTCGGAAGAGCCACCACTTCGGCGGTCGCCCACGTCGCTCCGTCCGTCGGCTCCGCGATTCGCACGGCGCGGCGGCTCGGCCGCGCCATCGCTTCCACGCGGGCCCTCGTACACCTCGCGAGGTGGGCGCACCCACGTGACGTCCTGGCGGGCGCCGCCCGTCTCCGACCGCGGCGGATCGGCGCGAACACCACGCATGTCCATGCCATCACGGCGCTCCTCGAGCGTCAGACGACTGGTGCGCAGCGCGCGCTCGGGAATGGCATACGACTTATCCGCGGGATCGTCGCCCGCCATGATTGGCTGGCGCGGGCCTTCATTGACGGTCGTGATCTTCCCCAGGCGGCCGACGTCCGGACCGTTGCCACTGCGCACGTTCGGATCGCGATTGGGGACATTGCTGACCGTATCCGGTCCATGAGCGCGAACGCTGTCGCCTACCCACCCGGGGACCTTGGAGGAGTCGGTGAGCGGTGGCGGCACGACGGGCGGCCCCTGGACGACCTGTCCGCGCCCCAGGTTGTAGCGGCAGTCGGCATCGGCGAATGCGCCGTACGTCGTGTAGTACGCCAGCATGGAGCCGATGCCGCAGTAGTCGTTGCACCCCGCCACGTTGTACCGGCTGGCGCGCGTGCCGTAGTAGAACTCGTCATCCCACCGCTCGGCGAGGGATGTGAAGCGCGTGCTGTACGCGCCGCACGAATTCGCGTAGCTCGACGACGCCAGACCGGGGAGCTCTACCCCGTAGTAGTCCACCGCGTAGTCGTACGGCGCGCCCTCGCGGTAGCTCACCATCTCGGCGAAGCGCGACACCACCCGATGCGGATTGCCCACGTACATCGTGGTCGGCCGGCCCACATAAGTGCCCGTCACATAGCGATCAAAATCGCGTACCGTCAGGCGGGAGAGATCGAAGGGCTCGAACGACGCGACGGCGAAGACGAAGCCTCCGCCCATACGATCGGTGGCCGCGAAGGTGGCGCCGGGAACGCCGCGTCCGCGCACGAGGATGTCCATCCCTCCGCGTGCCTCGGAGCTTCGGCGCCGGTTGTCAGGGTAGAGCACCGTGAGGTGCCCGTTCGCATCCACGCGTCCCACCACGACGTACGCGTCCTCGCTGACGTTGAACATCACGCGGACCGGGGCGCCGTACGAATATGCGCGCGAGCCTTGCAGCCACACCTGGACCCTGGGCGCATCGGACTGCAGGTCGGAGGCGGCGCCGCGATCGTTCCAGCGGATCGTCTGGGCAGCGGTGGTCTCGCCCAGCACCGACACCATCGCCAATGCCCCCACCCATACCCACGTGTGTCGTACGTTCATGTCCGACCTCCTGAGTCAAGGAGCCACCCAGATCCCGCGTCCGAATTCACCCCAGTTCAACCTACCATTTGCGTGCCACGCCGCCAGCGTTTTCGCCCCGCGCAACGTAGCCTGCGGCGTGCCGAGGCGCATTTGACCGGACTTGGCACCCTCTCTAGCTTCCGCGTCCCTATGGAAATGAATCGCGCCACGCGCGCTGATTTGATAGACCCTGCCCAGCTGGCCTCGCTGGGTCGGATGGAGATTGTGGCCAAGTGGGTTGTGGACGGCTTCCTACAGGGTCTACACCGCTCACCCCGCAAGGGTTTCTCCGTCGAGTTCGCCGAGTTCCGTCCGTATCAAGCGGGCGATGACCTGCGCTACATCGATTGGAAGATTGTGGCGCGTGCGGACAAGTGGATGGTCAAGCAGTTCGAGGAAGAGACGAACATGCGGGCCGCCATCGTGCTCGACGTCTCCAAGTCGATGGACTGGACCGGCGCGCCCACGCGGCTCACGAAGCTCGCCTACGCCGAGCAGATCGTGGCATCGCTGGCCTTGCTCCTGATCCGGCAGAAGGACGCGGTGGGACTGGTGCGCTACGACGAGACGCTGCGGAGCGTCATTCCGCCACGCGCCCGCAACGTCCAGTGGCGGCGCATCGTCGCCGCGCTCGAGGAGGGCGGTGCAGGGCGCGATTCCGACATGTCAGCGGCGCTGGTGCAGGCGGGCAAGCTGGTGTCGCGGCCCGGTCTCGTGGTGCTCGTCTCGGACATGCTGGTGGACGAAGAGGAGACGATGAAGGCGCTGAAGGTCGTCCGGGCCGGCGGACACGGCGTGACGGTGTTGCATGTCATGGATCCGGCGGAGCGGGACTTCGACGTATCGCCCGAGGCCGTGTTCGTGGATTCGGAAAGCGACTTCCAGTTGCCGGCCACATCGTCCGAGGTGCGCGACGCTTATCGCACGACGGTGGAACATGCCATCGCGGAGTGGAGATCGAGACTCGCCGCGCTGGGCGTGGGATATGAAGTAGTGTTCACTGATTCCCCGTTCGGCGTGCCCCTGCGCCGGGCGTTCGCCTCGCGCCAACGGTTGCCGTGAGTTTTCTCGCTCCGCTCTACCTCGTCCTTGCAGGGGCGATGGCGGTCCCGCTCTTCTTGCACCTGCGGCGCCGACGCATCCAGAACAAGATCGACTTTCCCGCCGTGCGCTACCTCGCGCGCGCGGAAAAGGAGAACGTCCGCCAGCTCAAGATCCGGAACCTGCTCCTGATGTTTCTCCGGATCGCGACGGTGCTCGTCCTTGCACTGGCCGCGGCGCGGCCCATCGGCGCGTTCTTCGGGGCGGGACACGTGCCCACGGCGCTCGCCATCGTGCTCGACAACTCGCTCAGCACGAGCGCCATCGTCAACGGGCAGCCGCTCCTCGCGACGCTGCGAGCCCACGCGCTCGAAGCGGAAGCGGCGGCCACCGGCAACGATCGGCTCTGGCTGGTCACGGCCGACGGCGCGGTCACCGGCGGCAGCCGCGATGCGGTCCGGCAGGCCATCACGCGCACCGACGTCTTCCCCGGCCGGGGCGATCTCGCCGCCGCCATCTCCCGCGCCAGCGGGCTGGTGGTCGGCTCCGGCCTCTCGGCGCGTCAGGTGGTGGTGGTCACCGACGGCCAGGCGTCGGCGTGGTCGGCACCCGTTTCGGCCGGCGACGTCCGTGTGTCGGTCTTCGCGCCGTCCACGACGCCGCCGGCCAACCGTTCCGTGGTGATGGCCGACGCGCGTCCCGTGCGCTGGACGCCGCGCGGCACCGTGGTGGCCCGCGCCGAGCTGCCCGACTCCGCCACCTATCGCATAGCGTTAGGCAGCCGGACGCTCGCACGCGGCATCGCGCGCGATGGCGAGGACCTTACCCTGCGCGCGACCCCGCCGGAGCGCGGGTGGCAGGCCGGCCAGGTGGAACTGGAGCCCGACGAGCTGCGCGGCGACGACGCCCGCTGGTTCGCTGTGTGGGTGGGGTCGGCGCCGCGGGTGCGCGCCGATCCTTCGGGGGGGCCCTTCCTGCGCACCGCCGTCGAAGCCCTGGTGCAGGACCAGCGCGTCGCGTCAGGGGACGACATCCAGCTCGGAGCTGCGGACGCGGTCACCCGGCTGCCGGCGCTGCTCCTCGCGCCCTCCGATCCGGCGCGCCTGGGAGCCGCCAATCGCGCGCTCGAGCGCATGGGGCTGCCGTGGCGATTTGGCGCGCCGCGGCGGGACGAAACGGTCGTGCGTGGTGAGCGCTTCGAGGGCGTGAAGGCCACCTTTCGCTACCCGCTTCTGGCTCAGGGGGGCGCGGTGGCGGACACGCTGGCCCTCGCCGGCGGCGACGCGTGGGTGGTGGCGGGCACTGGCTACGTGATCGTGGCCTCGCCGCTCGACCAGGCGGCGACCGACCTCCCGCTGCGCGCCACGTTCCTTCCGTGGCTGGGCGACGAGATTGCGCAGCGGCTGGCGGGCGAAGCCACGGCGCTCATTGCGGCCACGCCCGGCGCGCTGGTGCGCTTTCCCCTCGGCGCCGATGGCTTGGAGGGCGCCGACGGGCAGGTGAGTGCCCTCCCTCCCGCCGGCGCGGCGCCGACGCGTCCGGGCGTGTACTTCATCCACCGAGGCACCGATCGTGTGGGGGCTCTGGTGGTGAACGCGGAGCCAGAGGAGTCGAATCTCGTTCGCCTCGCCCCCTCGCTGCTGCGCGACCGGCTCCGGTCCCCCGACGCCGTGGCCACCGCCGACGCCGACGTCTGGAAACGCTCGCTGTTCGATGTGGGTTCACGCCGCCCGTTGCAGCTGCCGATGATCCTTCTCGCGCTCGCGCTGCTCGTCGCGGAAACCATCGTGGTCCGTCGCGGCGAGCGAGCCGCCAGCGCTGCTACTGGCATGGCTGCCTGATGGCGCTGCTGCCGATCCTCGACGCACTCGAGGGACTGGGCGCCTTCGCCCGCGTTGCCAATGCCCTGCCCAATCCCGGCGAACGGGTGCCGGTGGCGGGGCTCGAGGGCTCGAGCGATGCCGTGCTGGTCGCGGCCCTCACCCGCCGCTTTCCCAATCGCTTCTTCGTGGTTGTGTCGGATGCGGTGCCCGATGCCGAGCGTTGGCTGGCCGACCTCGACGTGCTGCTGGACGACGCGGGCGCCGCACTCTATCCCCCCCGCGAAGGCTTCGGGGAACTCGAGCCACACGCGGAAATTGCGGGCGAGCGCGTGGAAACGCTGGAACGGGTCACGCGCGGATCGGTGCGCGTTTTGCTCACCACTGCGCGCGCCCTGCTGGAGCGGACCTCCCTGCCGCAATTGCTCGGCAGCTCGCGCCTGGAACTGCGCAAGGGCGACTCCCGGCGTCCCGCCGATCTCGCCGCGCACCTGGAATCGATCGGCTTCGAGCGCGTCCCGATGGTAGATGACGTGGCGCAGTTCTCGGTGCGTGGCGGGATCTTCGACATCTATTCATTCGGCATGGCCGACCCCGTGCGGCTCGAGTTCTGGGGGGATGAGATCGTCGAGCTGCGCCACTTCGAGCTCGGGTCACAGCGCTCCACGCGCGCCGCGGAGGTGGCCGTCGTGCTGCCCGTTGACGGCGCCACCGGCGAGGTGGCGCTGGGGGTGCAGCGGGTGTCTGTAATGGACCTTTTTCCTCCGGACACCGTCCTAGTCCTCCCCGATGAGTCGCACCTCGAGCCCGAGCTGCAGCGCACCTGGGACGAGGCGCACCACCACACCGAGCTCGCCCGGCGCCGCGGCGAGGAGGCGGTGAGCCGCGAGGAACTCTTCGTGCCGCCGGCCCGGGTGCTGCAAGCGTTAGGCGGGCTGGGCTCCATCGCGACGTCCGACCCCGCGCGCGAGAAGGAGTGCATCGTCTTCCCGATTCGCCCGCCCGAAAGCATCGCCCGTGACATCAAGTTGCTGCGACGCGTGGTGCGCGACGGCACGCCCACGATCATCCTCTGCGACAATCCCGGCCAGGCGGAACGGCTGGATGAGCTGCTCAACGAGGACACAGAGGCGCGCGCACCAGCCAGCCTGACCATCGGCGTGCTGCATGGCGGATTCGTACTGCCTCCGGCCATCCCGAAGCGCGCGCCCGGTGCGGTGGACTCCGCGGCCACTCCGACGGCCTTCGCCGCCGGCACGCCGCGCGGCCTGCGGGTACTCACCGACCACGAGATCTTCCGGCGCGATCGCCGGTTGCGCCGCGCCCGCCGGTATGCCACGGGCGCCGCGCTGGAGACCATCACCACGCTGCGCGCGGGGGATTACGTCGTGCACCTCGAGCACGGCGTCGGCATCTATCGCGGCATCGAGCAGCTCTTCATGCGGGAGAGCACGATCGAGGTCGCCGTGATCGAGTACGAGGGGGGCGACCGCTTGAACGTCCCGCTCTATCGCATCGACCAGATCGAGCGGTATCGCTCGGGCGTGGACGTGGGCGACGATGCGCCCCCGCCCAAGCTGCACCGCCTCGGCGGTCGCCGCTGGGCACAACAGCGGGAGAAGACGCGTGCGGCCATTGAAGAGATGACGCAAGAGCTGCTCGTCCTTTACGCGCGCCGCCAGGTGGCCTCCCGTCCTCCCCACGTGCGGGACACGGCGTGGCAGCGCCAGGTCGAGAGCTCCTTCCTCTTCGAGGATACCCCCGACCAGCGCAAGGCGACCACCGACGTCAAGGCGGACATGGAGCGTCCCCGGCCTATGGACCGGCTGCTGGTGGGCGATGTGGGGTACGGAAAGACCGAGATCGCGATTCGCGCTGCCTTCAAGGCAATCCAGAGTGGACGGCAAGTGGCCGTGCTCGTGCCCACCACCATTCTCGCCGACCAGCACTTCCGCACGTTCTCCGAGCGACTGGCGGACTTTCCCGTCGTGATTGCGGTCATTTCGCGCTTCCAGACGACCAAGGAGCAGGCGGTCATCCTCGCCGACGTGGCGGCCGGGAAGGTCGACATCGTGATCGGCACGCACCGGCTGCTCAGCGCAGACGTGACCTTCGGACAGTTAGGGCTCATCGTGATCGACGAGGAGCATCGCTTCGGCGTGAAGCACAAGGAACGCCTCAAGCAGCTCAAGCTCGAGACCGACGTGCTCACGCTCACCGCGACGCCCATTCCGCGCACGCTGCACCTCTCACTGGCTGGCCTGCGCGACATGACGCTGATGCAGACGCCGCCTCGCGACCGCTCACCGGTGCTGACCTTCGTGGAGCCATTCGACGACGGGCTCATTGAGGAAGGCATCTCGCGCGAGCTGGACCGCGGCGGCCAGGTGTTCTTCGTGCACAACCGCGTGGAGACCATCGAGGCGATGTCGGATCACGTGCGGCGGCTGGTGCCACGCGCCCGCATCGCCGTGGGCCACGGTCAGATGCGAGAGCGGGAGCTGGAAGACGTCATGCGGCGCTTCGTGACCGGCGAGGTGGACGTCCTGGTCTCGACGCTGATCGTCGAGTCGGGACTCGACGTGCCTAACGCCAATACGATGTTCATCAATCGCGCCGACCACTTCGGCCTCGCCCAGCTGTACCAGCTGCGTGGACGCGTGGGGCGCTCGCACCGGCGCGCCTATTGCTACCTCATGGTGCCCGACCTCATCGACGAGGATGCGGAGCGACGTCTGCAGGTGCTCGAACATCACACCGAGCTGGGATCCGGCTACCGCGTCGCGCTCAAGGACCTCGAGCTGCGAGGCGCCGGCAACCTGCTGGGCGCCCAGCAGTCGGGTCACGTGACGTCGGTGGGCTTCGAACTCTACCTGCGCATGCTCGACGAGGCCGTGCGCCGCGTCCAGCTCGGCGAGCACGCCCCTCGGAACGTGCCGGCCGACGTCTCGCTCGACCTGCCGTCCTATCTCCCCGACGACTTCATCGAGTCGGCCGAGGCCAAGCTCGACATCTACCGTCGCCTCACCGCCCTTACCGAACCGGACGCGATCGATGCCCTCAAGGCCGAGGTGCGCGACCGCTTCGGGTTCCCGCCGCCCCCGGTCCAGCACCTCTTCGCCGCCGCCATGCTGCGGCTCATCGGCGGAGAAATGGCCATCGAGGGGATCCTTGTGCATGGCGACGAAGCCCGTATTACCTTTCGCGACTCCGCAGCACCGCGACTCAAGGGTCTCACGGCGGCGTTCGGAGAGGTGCAGTTCCGTGCCGATGTGCGGCGCGTGCACCCGCTCTCACTCAAGCTCACACGCCTGGGCGGTGCCGGAATTCTTGACGGTCTCGTGCGGGCACTCCAGACGCTCCGGCCGCGTGAACCGGCCAAGTCCGCGTAAGGCACGCTTCACTCCCCGATATCCCAACCGAACCCCCATGACACGCATTCGCTTCCTCGGCGCGCTTACCTTCGCTTCCCTTGCCGCATGCAGCGGCCTGAAAGAGGCCTTCACGGCGCACGTCGATGTCGCCGCAAGCGCCGGGTCGCAGGAGCTCTCGGTCCAGCAGCTGGCCGACATGCTCGGCAAGTCACGCGTGCCCATAAGCAAGGAAGTGGCACAGAGCGTGGCCGACGCCTGGGTCAACTATCAGCTCCTGGGGCAGGCCGCGGCCGCCGGCGACTCGCTCGATGACAACAAGCTCATCGACGAGGTCATGTGGCCGGTGTACACCTCGTCCAAGACCAACAAGTTCTACAAGCAGCTCACCGAGCGCTGGGTGGCGGATACCTCCACGGCCGCCGCGCAGGCCGCCTACAATAGCGGAGACCTGCTGGCCGCCCGTCATATCCTGTTCACAGTCACGCAGGGTGAGCAGGCGTCGGACGAGGCGGTCATGAAGAAGGCGCAGGGCGTGCTCGCACGTACCAACAGCGCCAACTTCGCCGCCATGGCCAAGCAGCATGGCTCCGATGGCACGAAGGACGTCGGCGGGGACCTCGGCGTCTTCCCGCCGGAATCGATGGTTCCCGAGTTCGCGAAGGCCGTGCAGGCGCTCAAGCCGGGTGAGATTGGTCCCCTGGTCAAGACGCAGTTCGGTTATCACATCGTGCGCCGCTCCACCTTCGATGAGGTGAAGGACCAGTTCCAGCAGCAGTTCTCGCAGCGCCAGCGCTTCGTAGCCGAGAGCACGTACATCACGGGCCTCGAGAGCGCCGCGAAGATCACGATCAAGGACAACGCCGCCAAGGTCGTGAAGGAAGTCGGCGTCGACCCCGCCGCGCATGCGAAGGACAAGACGGTCATTGCCACCTCGCGGCTGGGTGATTTCACCGCCGCCAGTGTGTCGCGCTGGCTCTCCGGCTTCCCGAATCCCGACCAGATCCGGACGCAGATCGCCCAGGCGCCCGACTCGCTCATGAAGACGTTCGTGACGAACCTTCTCCGCAACGAGCTCATCCTCGATGAAGCCGAGAAGGCGAACGTCACGGTCGATTCCGCGGAAGTGAAGGAGATCCGCCAGTCGTTCCGCGCCATCGTGCAGAACACATGGGCCGGACTCGGCATCACGCCGGCCGCCCTCGCCGACAGCGCCAAGAGCAAGGCAGACAAGGAGCGTTTTGCCGCCTCGCGCGTCAACGCCTACCTCGGCCGGCTCGTGAATGGCGAGGAGCAGTACATCGAGGTCCCGGCGCCGCTGGTACAGGCGCTGCACAAGAAGTACGACTGGAAGCTCAACTCCGCGGCGCTCGACAAGGTCGTCGCGGATGCGCAGCCGATTCGCGCCAAGGCCGACTCCCTGCGCGCGGCGCAGACGCCGTCGTCGGCGGTGCCGATGCCCGGCGGTGCGCCCCAGCCCACCATCCCGCCCGACACCACCAGGAACTAACCGCGGCGGGTCGCACGGCAGCGCGGG
>JBDSVW010000129.1:0-7007 GCA_039927015.1 Gemmatimonadaceae bacterium
CCGCCGGGAGGCGACGTCATCGGCCGCCGGCGCGTGGACACCCACTTTCTCGCGCTCGAGCAGCTCGGTGCGACGGTCTCGGCCACCGACCGGTTCGAGTTCCGGGCCTCGTCGCTCAAGGGCGCCGACGTCTTTCTCGATGAGCCGAGCGTCACCGCGACCGAGAACGCGCTCATGGCGGCCACGGCCGCGGTGGGAACGACCGTGTTGCGCAACGCGGCGTCGGAACCGCACGTGCAGGATCTCGCCAACTTCCTGGTCGCGCTGGGGGCACGCATCGAGGGCATCGGCACCAACACCATGACGGTGCATGGTCCGTCCACGTTCGGCGGCGCGCGCTATCGCATCGGTCCCGATCATATCGAGGTCGGCTCCTTCATTGGGCTCGCCGCGGTCACCCGGTCCACGTTGCGCGTCGCGCGCGCGGGATTGGAGCACCTGCGCTCGATACGCATGGGCTTCGAGCGGCTGGGCATCGAGTGTCAGGTGGAAGGGGATGACCTCATCATTCCCGGGGAGCAGTCGCGTGTCATCCGGTCGGATCTTGGCGGGCACGTGCCCAAGCTGGAGGACCAGCCCTGGCCGGCGTTCCCGGCCGACGTGATGTCCATCGCCATCGTCACCGCGACGCAGTGCGACGGACTCATCCTGATGTTCGAGAAAATGTTCGAGTCCCGCATGTTCTTCGTCGACAAGCTGATTGCCATGGGAGCGCGCATTGTCCTCTGCGATCCCCACCGGGCGATCGTCTCGGGACCCAGCCGGCTGCGCGCCGCCCGCGTGGAGTCCCCCGACATTCGCGCCGGCATGGCCATGCTGCTCGCGGCGATGTGTGCGGAGGGCACGAGCGAGATCCACAACGCCACGCAGATCGAGCGCGGGTACGAGCGCATCGACGAGCGCCTGAATGCGCTGGGAGCGCGCATCACCCGCATCCCCGCCCGCACGTGACGGTCGTCGGACATATCCAGCCGATCGAGGAGCCGTTGCATCCCACGCGCGAGGACGTGCCGGAGCTCGAGCGTTTCGGTGTGGTGGCCTTCACGACCACCCGTTCCCGCGGAACCTTCGCGTTGCACTCGACGGACACGGCGTTCGACGTGTTCGGTCGCTGGCAGGCCCTGCTCGCCGAGGTCTCGCCCTGGGCCCGTCGCCTGGCGTCGGCGCACCAGGTGCACGGAGATGAGATTCTCGAGCACCAGGGGAAATGGGAGGGATGGCTGCGAGCGCCGCGGGCGGACGGGCATCTTGCGCTGCAGGCCGGCACGGCGATGGCGGTCAGCATCGCGGACTGCGTGCCCGTGTTCATCGCGCATCCGTCGGGCGCCACGGCGCTCGTGCATTCGGGCTGGAAGGGCACGGTGGCACACATCGCCGGTCGTGCTATCCAGCGCATGGTGGCGGCGGGGCTGGCGGCGAGCGATCTGGTGCTCCACTGCGGTCCGGCCATCTGTGGCGGCTGCTATGAGGTGTCGCCCGATGTGTATGGCGCGCTGACCGGACGTCGGGTCGCCGCGCCCACTCCCGTGGACCTGCGCGCAGTGATCGCCGAGGATGCGCGCTCGAGGGGGGTGACGGCCATCAGCACCAGTCCCTGGTGCACGCGCTGCCACAACACCCGGTTCTTTTCACATCGTTGCGGAGATGCCGGCCGGCAGGTCGCCGTAATCGCAGGCCCTCGCGCTGGTTGACCTGACTCGATTCACTTCATACATTAATGTTCTTCGCGGGAGATTTGCCCGCGAGCGGCGAAATGTGGGGGAAGGCTCCCCCGCATTTTTTTGTTCTTGGGCAGGTTTTCGATAGCTTATGCATCCAGCCCTGCAAGACGTGATAGCGCAAGAAGTTGCCGGGCTGGAGTTTGACCTGGTGGAGTTCCGCCGCGGAGGGACCGCTCGGCGGCCGTTGCTCGATGTTCGCATCGATCGCCGGGACGGGACCAAGGTGACCGTAAATGACTGCGCCCACGTGTCGCGCGCGATCGAGGCCAAGCTCGACGCCTCGGGGCTCGTGGGCGATCAGTATGTGCTGGAGGTTTCTTCACCCGGGGTCGAGCGGCCGTTGCGGCACGTGGCCGACTGGCGGCGGTTCGTGGGACGTCGCGCGTCGGTCTCGAGCGCGGCGGTGGGTGGACGCATTGAAGGGGACATTGTCGGGATAGAGGGTGAAGAGGGCACGGAGGTCGCGGTCCTACGCGATCAACGAGGCTCGGAGCACAGGGTCGCGCTGTCCGCCATCAAGGAAGCGCGTCTCGTGTTCGTCTGGAACACGTAGAGGTCATGGCATGACCGGAACAGCTGAAATTCTGAGCGCCATTCGCGAGCTGTCCACCCTGAAAGGGTTGGACCGTTCGGACTTGCACGAACTGCTGCAGGACGGCATTCACGCCGCCCTCGCGAAGAAGCATGGTCCGAATGTGAAGGCCGAGGTGGACATCGACGAGAACCGGGGGGCGATCCGCATCGTGCTCCTCAAGACGGTGGTCGCCGAGGTCACCGACCCCGGATGCGAAATCACCGTGGAAGAGGCGCAGTTCGAAGATCCGGAATTCCAGGTCGGCGACGTCATGGAAATTCCCGTGGACTTCGCCGAGTTCGGCCGGAGCGCCGTGCAGGCGGCCAAGCAGCGCATCATCCAGCGCGTGCGCGAGGGCGAGCGCACCAAGATTCGCGATGAATTCGCCACCCGCGTCGGAGAGCTTCTCTCCGGTGAGGTGCAGCAGATCGAGCGCGGCAAGCTTGTGATCATGCTCAACAAGTTTCGCGAAGCGGAGGCGATCATGCCGTACCGCGAGCAGAACCATCGCGAGCATTATCACCAGGGGGATCCCATCCGCGCCGCGCTCAAGCGCGTGGAGGAGACGCCCAAGGGCCCGCGCCTGATCCTGAGCCGTGGCGACCCGGTCTTCGTGAAGGCGCTGTTCAGGCTCGAAGTGCCGGAAATCCAGCAGGGCATCGTGGAGATCCGTGCGGCGGCGCGCGAAGTGGGCAGCCGCACCAAGATCGCCGTGTGGTCGCGCGACGACTCCATTGATCCCGTGGGCGCATGCGTGGGGCTCAAGGGCGCCCGCGTGCAGGCCGTGGTCAATGAGCTGAACGGTGAACGCATTGATATCGTCCCCTGGTCGGCCGATCCCGAGCGCTTCGCCAAGCTGGCGCTCGCGCCGGCGCGCGTGGCGCGCGTCTTCTCCGACACGGAGGGCAAGGCGATCCAGGCGGTGGTGGACGAGGATCAGCTCTCCCTCGCCATCGGTCGCAACGGCCAGAACGTGCGACTCGCCTCAGAACTCACCGGCTGGAAGATCGATCTCTATTCCAGCCGCGAATGGCTGGAGCGTAACGAAGGTCCGATGTTCGCCCCGCTCCCCGAGGAGCAGGATGCGGCCGACGTGAAGCTCTCCGAACTCGACGGTATGGCGGCGAGTACAGTGGCCGTGCTCGAAGAGGCAGGCTACCGTACCTTCAACGACATTATTGACCTCGATCGCGAGGATTTCCTGAAGCTTCCCGGGATCGCACCCGAAGAGGCAGACCGCATCATGGGCATCCTGAACGAACTGACAACGGAAGACGGTGGCGCTGAGTCGTCGGCGAGTGCCTGACGACGATACGCCGGTGGAGGAGGGGAGGACCCCAATGTCCCCGGTGCTCGAGCGCAAGCTGCTCGGTCTCATCGGGCTGGGGGTTCGTGGGCGGGGAGTGGTAGTGGGAGTGGAGCGGGTGCGGGATGCGGCAAAGCGGGGCTTTGTACGGCTGGCTGTGGTGGCGCCCGACGCATCGCGCCACTCGCTGGACAAGGTGGTGCCCCTGCTGCAGGCTCGCGGGATTCGAATCATTGACGGACCGTCTGCCGCGGCGTTAGGCGCGGCGGTGGGACGGGAGGCGACGGCGGCGATCGGCATTACCGATCCCTCGCTCGCCGCGGGCGTGCGCAAGTTGTTCGACGCGCCTGAGGTACGGGACACGGGTTCCGAGAGAACCCGCTAGGAGGATCGTTTGAGCAAGCTTCGCGTACACGACATGGCTGGAGAGTTCGGGATCGACGCGGACGAAGTGATCGGCATGCTTCGCGCCATGGACGTCCCGGTACGGAGTCACCTGACCGTTCTCACCGACGATCAGGTCGCGCGCGTGCGCGCTCGCTGGGAGCGCGAAAAGCGCGCCCGCCACGACAAGCCGGAAAAGCCGGCCCCCACGCGCCGCCGCAAGGGCGCTGCAGCCGCAGCCAAGGAGGCCGCGCCCGAGGCGCAGGCCGCCGAGCCCCCCGCGTCGTCGAGTGGCCGGACGGGTGTCCGGCGCCGTCGTGCCGCTGATGTCGCCGCAGCCGCGGAAGCCGCCGAGGCCGAAGAAGCTGCTGCCACAGCCGCCGCCGAGGAAGCCGCCGAGGCTGAGGCGGAGTCCGCCGCTGCGGCCTCCCAAGCCGAAGCCGCCGCTGCCGCCGCGGCCGCGCTCGCCGCGAAGAAGGCGGATGAGGAGCAGGCAGCCCGAAATGCTGCTGCCGCCGCCACCGAGGAGGACCAGCCGCAGGCCGACGCTGCCGCAGATGCGGCGCCTGACGCCGTCACTTCTGCTGCCCCACGGAAGCCGACGCCGGTTCGCCCGAAGTCAGCGGCTCCGCAGCCGTCGGCATCCGCGCCGTCCCCCAGTGCACCTCCCGCTCCGCCTGCTCCCCCGGCGCCGCAGCCGCAAACCTACTCGACCGGTCCCTCCATTCCCGACCGTCCGCGTCCGCGTCCCATCGTGCCGGGGGCGCCGCGATCGCGTCCTGGCAGTGGAGAGCGCGGCGGGTACGACCGCCCGCGTCCAGTTGCCTCGGCCACCCCAGGTGGTGCGGTCGGACTTCCGCCGCGCGGTGATCGTCGCGGCGGCGGTGGCCCCGGTACCGGAGGCGGGCCCTCGGGCTCGCAGCAGTCGCCAGCCTCGGCTCGCGGCAAGAAGAAGGGCAAGCGCGGTTCGGTCGATCAGGAAGAGGTGTCGGCCAACATCTCGCGCGTCATGGGCGCCATGCGCGGAACCACGGGCTCGAAGCGCGGCGGAGGGCGCCGCGAAGACGGACGTGAGGAAGCGGAGGCGATGCGTCGCGAGGAGGTGGAGCGCGAGAAGAAGACGGTGCGCGTCAACGAGTTCATCACCGTTGCAGAGCTGGCCGTCATTCTCAAGATTCCCGCCACGCAGATCGTCGCATTCGCGTTCAAGAACCTGGGCCTGATGGTCACCATCAACCAGCGTCTCGACTTCGACCAGATCGAACTGATTGCCGGCGAGTTCGGCTTCCAGGCCGTGAAGGAAGAGGAGTACTCGGCCGACATGGGCGAGGAGGCGGTCGAGGAGAACGCGGAGGACCTGCGCTGGCGTCCTCCCGTGGTCACCATCATGGGCCACGTCGATCACGGCAAGACGTCCCTGCTGGACTACATCCGCAAGGCAAACGTCGTGGCGGGCGAAGCCGGTGGCATCACGCAGCATATCGGTGCCTATCACGTCACGCTGCCGAACAGCAAGCAGATCACCTTCCTCGACACCCCGGGTCACGAAGCCTTCACGGCCATGCGTGCGCGTGGGGCTCAGGTCACGGACATCGTCGTGCTCGTGGTGGCGGCGAACGACTCGGTGATGCCGCAGACGATCGAGGCCATCTCGCATGCCAAGAATGCTGGCGTGCCGATGATCGTCGCGATCAACAAGATCGACCTTCCGGATTCGAATCCGACGAAGGTGATGCAGGACCTCCTGCAGCACGGCGTGGTGCTCGAGGCCTTCGGTGGCCAGACGCTGTCGATGCCGATCTCCGCCAAGAAGGGAACGGGCGTGGCGGAACTGCTCGAGCAGGTGCTGCTCCAGTCCGAAGTCCTCGACCTCTCGGCCAACCCGAATAAGAAGGCCACTGGCGCGGTGGTCGAGGCGCAGCTCGACGCGGGCAAGGGTCCGGTGGCCACGATCCTGGTGCAGGGCGGTACGCTGCGCGTGGGCGACGACTTCATCTGCGGACTCTTCTCGGGTCGCGTGCGTGCCCTGCTCGATGAGCGCGGCAAGCACGTGAAGGAGGCGGGTCCCGCCATTCCCGTTCAGGTGCTCGGCCTGGCGGGTGTGCCCATGGCCGGCGACCAGTTCGTGGTGGTGGACGACGCCAGCCAGGCGCGTGAAATCGCCCAGCGACGCGAACGTCTCGACCGTGAGGCCAAGAGCCGCCGCTCCACCAAGGGCGTCGTCTCGCTCGAAGACTTCATGTCGCAGACCGCCGCGGGCCAGATGCGCAACCTGCGCATCCTCATCAAGGCCGATCAGGGTGGACCGGCGGAAGCACTCGCCGACTCCCTCGCCAAGCTCTCCAACAATGAAGTGCAGGTCGAGGTCGTGCACCGCGGTGTGGGTGCGATCACGGAGAGCGACATCCTGCTGGCCCGCGCGTCGGGTGCGATCATCATCGGCTTCCACGTGCGCCCGGACAACAACGCCCGGGCCGCGGCCGAGCGGGAAGGGGTGGACATCAAGCTCTATCGCATCATCTACGAGGCCGTGGCCGACGTGCGCGCCGCGCTCGAAGGCATGCTGCGGCCCGAGGAACGCGAGGTCATTCTCGGCGAGGCAGAGGTTCGCGAGACCTTCAAGGTGTCGCGCATCGGTACCATCGCCGGCTGTTCTGTGCGCAGCGGTATCATCACCAAGGCGGGGCGCGTGCGGCTCATTCGCGAGTCGGTTGAAGTCTACGACGGCACGCTCTCGTCGCTGCGTCGCTTCAAGGACGACGTGAAGGAAGTGGAGAAGGGCTACGAGTGCGGCATCGGCGTCGAGAACTTCAACGATGTGAAGGTCGGCGATATGCTCGAGTGCTACAAGAAGGAAATCGTGGCACGCACCCTCCAGCCGGCAACCGCCGGCTGATGGGGGCGCATGCCACCGAGGGACACGAGGCGCCCTGACCGCGTAGCGGAGGCGGTGCGGGAAGAAATCGCGATGATCCTCGCCGAAGGCGTGCGCGACCCGCGCGTCACTGGCTTCGTGACCGTC
>JBDSVW010000130.1:0-5742 GCA_039927015.1 Gemmatimonadaceae bacterium
GCAGCGCCTCGGTGAGGGACTGATGGCGCTCGCCCACCACGCCGTCCGCGGCGTGGGCGCGCTCGTCGGCCTGCTGCACGCGCTCGCTCAGCTGCTCGAGCGTGATGGAGAGGCTGCGCAGTTCGCCCACCGTGGACGCCCCGCTAGCCGCCGACGCGATGTGCCGGTGCGCATTGGCATGCGCCGTGGCGAGCGCATCGCGACGCGTGCGCTCCTCATCGGCAGACCGCTGTGCGGCCGCGAGTTGCCGGGCCATTTCCTGCTCGTGCTTCGCCTTGAGATCGAGCAGCCGCTGCAGGGGGAACTTGAACATCATGTGATCGCCTGTGGGCCGACCCCGGCGCGCTGCATCAGCTGCAGGAGCGCCGCGTGCTGGACCGGCTGCGCGACAAGCGGCTGGACCTGTTCCGTGCGGAGGAGAACTCGCGCGACCGGCAGGTGATGGACGACGTCGCCCTTACCCGTTACACGAAGCCCAGCGACATGCCTAACGATGGCCAGGATGCCTAATTCATGATGAAGCTCGCGATTTTCGCCGTTCTTGGCCTCTCGGTCGGCATCGGGGGCGGCTCGGCGTTCACGGTCATGAAGGCCAAGAAGGCGTACGCCGCCGGCGCGGCCCTCCACGCGAAGGTGGTGGCGGACAGCCTGGCGACGGCGGAGGAGCACGGCGCGAAGGCCGGAGCCGCCGATTCTGCGGACGCGGCGCACGACTCGACACAGGTCGCGACGGGCGACCAAGCGGAGACGGTGGACGACGCCCACGCGACCGCCAAGGGCTCTCCGACGAAGCCCGCGAAGCGCGGTGGTGCGCCAGCCGCCGATTCGCATGGCGCGGCCACGCAGCCTGCGCCGCGGCCGTCGACCGATCGCGCCATCGCGACCGTTGACGCCGGCGCTGGGACGACGGGCGTCGGACACGCCGCACGGAAGGCGCCGGCAGCTGCAGCGCCGCCCATCGCGTCAGGTCCGCCGAGCGCGGCGCTCATTCAGCTCGCCAAGATCTTCGCCGCCATGCCGCCCAAAGATGCCGCGAAGGTGCTGGAACAACTCGACGACAGCGAGGTGCAGAGTGTGCTCAGTGGCCTCAACGGAAAACAGGCAGCCGCGATCCTGCAGAACTTCCCGCCGGAGCGCGCGGGGGCCATCAGCAAGGCCGCCCTGCGCGCGGCCATGGTGAGCAAATGACCCTCCCAATCGCGGCAAGCCGCGTCGTCCCCGAGTTCGTGCCCCTGGCGGGACCATCAGGGGCGCACTCGGCACACCCACCGCTGGCGGGTGGTGCGGGTGATGCACAAACGTCCACGGAGTTCCGCGCCGCGCTGGCCACCGCGCTCGGCGTTCGTCCGGTCGAGAGTGGCCGGGACGGCGTCACGTCTGCCAGGCGCGCCCGCAACGGGCGCGCGGCCAGCGAGTCATCCGATACGAAGGCGGAGCGCGCCAGTCGTGCCGGTGGCGAAGCGGCAGACCTTCGCATCACGACCGGCGGGGAGGGCCGCGCCTCGTCCTCATCGCTCGCACCCGACGTGCGTGAAACGTTCATCGGCTTGTTGCAAGGGAACCTCGACAACAGCGATAACGCCCAGCGCAGCGATTCGCCCGAGGGTGGCATCGTCGTCGTCGCGAGCGGAGAGCGCCGGAGCGGCGACGCAACCCTGACGGAGACGGCGGACGTTGGGGAGTTCGTAGCCAGCAGCATCGAGGTGGCGACCGCGCCTCTTGATGTCGCGGCCGCATTTCCCGGGTCCTCGTCGGTTGTCCAGCCGGGCATGGCGCCTGTGGGCGCCGGCGGCATCGGGTCGCCGAGCGAGACGGACGCACGCGCCGACGCGCTCTCTGCCACCGCACGCCGAGATCCGCTGTCCGTCCGGCGCGACATGACGGCGCTGGCGCCCGAGTTCCGCGGGCGGCTCGAACACATCATCGAACGGATGGAGTCCGAGTACGGGTATACCGTAGAGGTGGTCGAGACCACGCGCAGCCAGCAGCGGCAGGATGCGTTGTTTGCGCAGGGGCGCACGCAGCCCGGACCGATCGTGACGTGGACGCGTTCGTCGAACCACGGCGAAGGCCGCGCCGTCGATGTCATCATCGACGGCAGCTACGGCAATGCCCCCGCGTATGCGCGGCTGGCCCAGGTGGCGCGTGAGGAGGGACTGCGAACCCTCGGACCTCGCGATCCGGGACACGTCGAGCTTCCGGCGAGCATCAGTGCGACGGCAGAGCGTGCGGTGCCATTTCGCGCGGCCGTCCCGGCAGCGGTGATTCTCTCGGCACCCATTCCGCACCTGATGCGGTCGGCGGTGGACCCGAAGGCGGTACCGGCCACTGCAATGCCGGCAGCCGTGCTTCGTACGCTCACGGGATCGCAGGATGCAACGCGCATCGCGGCCGATCGGTTGCCGGTGAGCGCGCCGCACGCCAGCAGCGCGCCGCAGGTGTCCACTGTGGCGACGGTGGTGGTGCCAGCGGGCACCATTCCCGCCGGCCACATGGCGCGCGTCGCGCGCGTGGCGCAGGTATCGCCAGTTGCAACGGTGGCGACCGTGGCGCGGGTGGCGACGGTGGGTGGGTCGCAGCGCGCCGAGGGCGCGCAGCCCGCGCACGGCGACGCCCCCACGCTCGCTGGCGTCCTGACCGGTGCCGATGTCCCGGCACGCGAGCGCGCCGTGACGGCGCGCCAGTCGTCGGGAGAACGGCAGACGTCGAGCGATCGACGCGAGCGGGAACAGCCGGACGCGCTGCTCACTGCGCTGGTGTCGCGCGATGGCGGCGAGGACATTCGCAGCCTGCTGTCGCGCGAACTGCCGCGCGTCGAGCTGGGAGACTCGCTGTCCGCTGCCCCAGTGGCGGGACTCTCGCACACCGACGCGACCGAGCGCATTGCGCGCGTGCTGCGCATGCAGGAGTCGGCGGGCGATCGTCCGCTGTCGTCGGTGCTGTTGCGACTCGACAATCCCGAGGGCGGCGAGGATCGCATTCGCATCGACCTGCGGGGCAACGCCGTGGGGACCACGCTCGACATGAGCGACCCGCGCACGGCCGAGCAGCTGCGCACGCACGCCTCCGAGCTGCAGCAGTCGCTGCAGCGGCAGGGGCTGGAGGGCGAGCCGATGGTGTTTCGCTCGGCATCACGTACCACGGATTCGGCAGCGTACAGCCTCTCGGCGGGAGCCGCAGAGCGTGACACGGCGCGTGCCGCATCAGCCACGGCATCGGATGGCGGTGGCTTCACTGCGAAGGATTCGCGCAACCAGCCGCGCGCACAGCAGGAGCGCGACGGCACGGATCACCAGCGGTCGCGGCAGCGCCGTGACGGCAAGGGAGAACAGAAGTGAGCAGCCTTACCGGATCCATCATCAATTCCGCCAGCTCCGCGTTCAGCGCGGCGCAGGCGGTGTCTTCCGGCGCGTCGGGTGGCTCGACCCCGATTCCCCCCGGTGGAAAGCTCGGCAAGAACGAGTTTCTCAAGTTGCTGACCGTACAGATGCGGTACCAGGATCCCATGGATCCCATGGACGGCAAGCAGATGGCCGCTGACCTCGCCCAGTTCTCGGGGCTGGAGCAGCTGCTGAACATCAACGAGCAGCTGACCGCGCAGCAGGGTCAGTACAGCTCGCTGGTGCAGGCGATGAACAACAGCGTCGCGATGAATGCCATCGGTCGCAACGTCATCGTGGATGGCGACAAGGTGATCCTGGCGAAGGATGCCTCGGGCAAGCTCGATGGCCAGATCCTCGCAGACATCAAGACGGGCGGCATGGGGAAACTCACGCTGCTGGACAAATCCGGCAAGGAGGTCGGATCAAGGTCGTTAGGCTACATCGGTGCGGGAGGCCAGCAATCGTTCGACATCGGATCAGCGGCGTCGAACGTGGGTGCGGAAGGGGCCTATTCGGTGCGCATCGACGTGACTGACGGCAGCGGCAAGGATGTGCCGCAGAAACTGTACACCGTCGGCAAGATCGACGGCATGACGTACGGCCAGGACGGCAGCGCCGTCCTGACCATGGGCCCCTTCTCGATCGCGTACAACGCCATCGTGAAGTTCCTCGCCTAACGACCTCCACCCTACCCAGGACCACCCGCTCATGATGCGTTCCCTCTTTTCCGGCGTCTCCGGCCTGCGCAACCACCAGGTCCGCATGGACGTGATCGGAAACAACATCTCCAACGTGAACACCGTCGCCTTCAAGGCCGGCCGCGTGACCTTCAAGGAAGGCTTCGCCCAGCTGCTGCAGGGCGCCAGCCGCCCGCCCGGTGACCTCGGTGGTATCAACCCGATCCAGATCGGACTCGGCATGCAGGTGGGCTCGGTCGACATGATGTTCAGCCAGGGTAACCTGGAATCGACCGGACTCACGACCGACCTCGCCATTCAGGGCGACTCCTTCTTCGTAGTGAAGAAGGGCACGCAGAACTACTACACGCGATCGGGCAACTTCCAGCTCGACGCTGTGGGCCAGCTCGTCTCGCCCACCAACGGCTTCGTGGTGCAGGGCAAGATGGCAGACAACGGCGTCTTCCTCGACGGCGTGCAGAACATCGTGCTGCCCGTCGGCCAGAAGACGGCCGCCCGTGCCACAGCCAGCACCAGGCTCGGCGGCAACCTCAACGCCGCTGCGCCGGTCTTCACCGGCGCCTTCGACGCCGCAGGACGCGCCGATCCCCTCA
Source organism: Gemmatimonadaceae bacterium (assembly GCA_039927015.1). Lineage (GTDB taxonomy): Bacteria > Gemmatimonadota > Gemmatimonadetes > Gemmatimonadales > Gemmatimonadaceae > SCN-70-22. Next base: position 4,675 of record JBDSVW010000130.1, read on the forward strand.
ACAAGGATTCGTGGACCGAGAATTCCATCACCGTCTATGACTCGCTCGGCAACCAGCACGACCTCAAGCTGCAGTTCTGGAAGACCGCCGCGGACACGTGGAGCTGGCAGGTGGACGGCACCAACCTGCCCGCCGGGTTCACGCCGCCCACCTCGACACCGCAGACGCTGACGTTCGACACTGCCGGTATCCTCGTCACCGCCGCGCCGACCAGCCCACCCGTCATCTCGTTCACCCCGCCGGGCGCCAGCGCCGTGAGCGTGACTCTTGATCTCGGCACGGGCGTGAACGGCATCACCTCGTTCGCCGGCACCAACACCGCCGTGCTCAAGGACCAGAACGGCTACGCCGCCGGGCAGCTGGAGAACTTCTCCATCGACCGCACGGGACTCATCACGGGGTCGTTTACCAACGGCACCAACGTGGTGCTGGCGCAGATCGTTCTGGCGGACTTCAACAATCCCGGCGGCTTGCTCCGCGTCGGTGACAACATGTACGCCGTATCGGGCAACTCCGGCGGCGCGGTGCTCGGCTACTCCCTCGAAGGCGCCCAGTCGACCATGACCTCTGGCGCCCTCGAAATGTCCAACGTCGATCTCGCGCAGGAATTCACCAGCATGATCGTCACGCAGCGCGGCTTCCAGGCCAACTCGCGCGTCATCACCAACAGCGACGAAATGCTGCAGGAGCTGGTGAACCTCAAGCGGTAACGATTCGCCCGGGCGCGCGGCGGCCTCAGACCGCCGCGCGCTCCGGCGCTCGCTCCACCCTTCGGCTCGACCGGCGGGTGCGCGAGCGCGCCGTCGCATCCGGTCCCGTCCCGGACTCGGCGTCCTGCCTGGGCTCCGGCATCTGGCCGGCGGCGGAAAATGCCGCCTTCCCTACCCGGCAAAGCCTTCCGCTTCGCGCATTCGTGCCGAGCGGCGCCCGCGTGGATCCCCCGTGGATCGCGCCAGCCAACTCGTTGTATATACGCGAGTTACGTGCCTTCAACGGGTTCAAGAGCGTCCGATTTTCACGTGGCCCGCGGCGTGCCTTTGCATGTACACGCGTGAATCACGTTCGCTC
>JBDSVW010000131.1:0-2775 GCA_039927015.1 Gemmatimonadaceae bacterium
TGTCGAACACGATGGTGGATACGTTGACCCACAACCGCCCGCCATCGCGAATGCGCACCTCGAGATCAAAGTTCTCGATGCCGCCCGCGCCGCCCTTCCAGCGGCGGATCGCCGCACCCTGCCCACCGGCGAGCGGATCTGTGCCCAACACGTCGAACCCGTCCATTACCTCGACGACGTTGCGGTGCAGCACCTCGTCCGGCGCGAGGCCGAACAGGCGCTCCGCAGCGGCATTCCAGGAACAGATCTCTCCCTCGTCGGTCACGGTGTACGCTGCGTCGGCGGTGTTCTCTAGCAGTTCGAACAACTCAGATGCGAGCATCTCGTGCCTCGCGTGCGTGCATGACGAGCGCCATGGTGAATGGTACGAACGATTCGTTGCTCGCAGCCTCGGCGACCCCCTAATGATAGTGACGTACCACAACGCACACCGCACCCCAGCCGCACTGGAGCATCACACATGACTCACTTCGCACTTCCTCCACCCGCCGACACGACAAGCGATCGACAACCTGGGTCGGACAGCGACGACAGCAGTGGCCTCAGCACGTCCAGCGACGCCAGGCACGAAGGAACACGGCTCGGACTCATCGTCGCCAGCACCACCTGGGCGTGGATCGCCGTGGTCGACCTCCTCAGGGGTCATCCCTTTCAGACGTTCCACCTCCTCGGCGGCGTCGCGCTATTCACAGTGGTTCACTTCGCGCTCAACGTGCTCTACGGACGCGTGATCGCGAGTGCCCTTCGCAGCGCCACCCGCACCCCAAGCGTCATCTTCGCACTCATCTTCGGCCTCATCATGGTCCAAGTCGCCTTTGCGATGATCACCGTCCTGCTGTCACAGATCGTGCTCGGCCGTGGCGCATGGATCGCGATCTTCGGGGGCAGCATCGTCGGCACAGCGACGGCCATTGTGGTGCTGAGCCGGACACATCCTCTCAGGGCGGTCCTGCTGCGGGCCGAAGAGGAAAGCTGACACTCTCTCGCCTGAACGCCGGTACGAAGCAGCAGGATTTTCATGTCAGATAGCGGGGTGCACGACGTCCCTCGCGCCGCGACCGCCGACGGTCTCACGGTCTCGCCGGCGCTCGACGTCGTACGCGAGGCGGCGCTCGACGTCGTACGCGAGGCGGCGCAGGTTCCCCGCCACGGCGCAACGATCGACCGCCGTGTGGTGCAGTTGTGTGTCGTCACCACGCTCCTGGGAGTGGCGGCCGCGCTCGTTGCGCTGCTGCTGATATCGCTCATCGGGTTCATTACCAACCTTGCGTACTACGGCCGACTATCCCTCGAGCCATCGAGCCCGGCCGCCGCCGTGCCGAGGCTGGGACTTTGGTCCATTCCCATTCCCGTCCTGGGAGCACTGATCGTCGGAGTGATCGCCCGCTTCGGATCCAAGGCGATTCGCGGCCACGGCATTCCCGAGGCGATGGAACAGATCCCGACCAACAGCAGCCGCATTCCGGTCCGGGTCACTTTTCCGTGGCACAATCCGGGGCATCGGCGCTCGGATACCTCTACGTGCTTCCCATACCTCCTCCCGCGCCGGTGATCGCGGGGGACTTGCAGGCCAACCTGCGACAGACCCTCTGGTGGAGCGTACTCGCCGCCAGTATCGCCGCGGCCGGCGCCGCATTGCTGCTGGCGGGGCCGCTCGTGCGCCAGATCCACCGGCTCAGCGCGGCGGCCGCGGCCATTCGCACCGGTGCGCTCGATGCCCGTGTTCCGGCGGGTGGCTCCGACGAACTCGCGCAACTCGAGCACTCGTTCAACGCGATGGCCCAGGCGCTGGAGCAGGCCGAGGCGCACAAGCGCAACCTGGTGATCGACGTGGCGCACGAACTGCGCACCCCGCTCACCAACATCCTCGGCTCCATCGAAGCCATGCAGGATGGCCTTCGCACGCCGGACGCCGAGGCGCTCGGGTCGCTGCGTGAGGAAGCGGGACTTCTGGCCTCGCAGGTGAGCGAGCTCCAGGAGCTCAGCCTGGCTGAATCGAATCAGCTCCGCTTCGAGATGGATGACATTGACGCGGTCGAGGCGGCTCGCGCGACGGTCGACGCCGCGCGACACACCGCGGCCGGCATCACGTTACACGGTCCGTCGTCCAGCGAACCGATCATGCTGCGGGCCGACGCACAACGGCTCGCGCAGGTGCTGCGCAACCTGCTGCACAATGCCATCACCCACACGCCGCCAGGTGGAGACATTCGTGTGGACGTCACCGCTGTTCGCGATCGCGTGCTTTTGACCGTCACCGACACGGGGCGTGGCATACCGGCGCAACAGCTCGGGTTGATCTGGGAGCGCTTTCACCGGGTGGATGCCTCGCGTGACCGCGCCGTGGGCGGCATGGGCCTTGGGCTCGCGCTCGTGCGACAGCTGGTGCACGGCATGGGAGGCAGCGTGGGCGTGGAGAGCCGCGAAGGGGAAGGATCCACTTTCCGGGTGGAGCTCGCCGCGGCCCCCAGACGCTCGCCGCAGCAATCGCGTCCTACTCGCCTATTCGAGGCAGCAGGTCCCGGAGGCGCTCGCGCAGTTGCGGCACCACCTCCTGCTCAAACCATGGATTGCGTTTCAGCCACGGATTGTTGCGTGGACTCGGATGTGGAAGTGCGAGTATCGCCGGCCATCGTTCCTTCCAGTTGCGCACGGCATCGGTGAGGGTACGACCAGACGACCTGAGGTGGTATTCCTGTGCGAATCGTCCGATCACGAGGGTGAGTTCCACCGCCGGCAGCGCAGCCAGCAGCGAGGCGCGCCACGCCGGCGCAC
>JBDSVW010000132.1:0-3055 GCA_039927015.1 Gemmatimonadaceae bacterium
GAAAAACGGTCGGATGTACGAGGGTGCTACATTGAACGAGTTGTGGCCGCGCCAGCGCGCAGTACCTGCGCAGTGGTGGCGGCAGCAGGATCCCGTGGCGGGAGCAGCGCCCGGCCGGTAGCACACCGTCGCACCCTATGGAGAGATATTACATGGACGTCCTTCAGGCGATCGCCGCTCGGCGATCGGTCAAGCGCTTCACGCCGCGGCCGGTAAGCCGTGAAGAGATGGAACGACTGCTCGAGGCGGCCGTCCAGGCCCCCAATCATCGTCGCACCAAGCCATGGCGCTTTCATGTGCTCGGAGAGCAGGGCCGACGCGGTTGGGGAGAGGCGCTGGGAGCCCGCAAGGCCAAGAAGCTCGAGGATGCCGACGCCAAGCAGGCGCTGATCACGAAGATCGGCGTGGAACACGTGGAGTTACCATCAATGCTCATCGTGGCCATGGCGCTCAACGAGAATCCCGAGATTCGTGAAGAGGACTACGCGGCCACAATGATGGCGGTGCAGAATATTTCGCTGGCGTGCTTGGCGATGGGGCTCGGCGCGCACATTCGTACCGGCGCGGTGATGGATGATCCCGCCGCGCGCGCGGCGGCCGGTGTGCCGGAGGGAGAGCGAATCATCGCGATGCTGAACATGGGCGAGCCGGCGGACGAGGCATCGGAACGTCCGGAGCGGAATGCGGCGGAAGTGACGAGCTGGGGCGCGTGATGGTGTGAAGCTGGTTAGAAGAGTGCCGTCCGCGTCAGCTTTGCGGACGGCGCTTGTCGTATGCACACGTCTACTTCTGGCGAGATGCCATGAGCTTCTTCCCCATTTCCTGCGCGGCCAGCCGGTGCGCCTCGAAAGCCGGCGCGACCTTGACCACGAGTTCCTTCAGCTCCGCGTTCTTGATGGCGGGAAGGAGGGTGGACTTGATGGCGTCAATCACCGCCTGGTGGAAGGCGACCTCGTGGTCGAGAAAGGCGCGGTCGAAGGAAGCGCCCCTCAGTGCGCGCAGTCGCGCCATCGCCGCCGCGTGTGCCTTGGCGCTCGCGTCATCGGCCGGCGGGGTGGGCGTCACGCCGAGCTTCGCGGCCAGGTCGCGTCCGAGCTGGCGCACCTGCTTGTGATCGCGCGCCAGCATGGCGCCGAAGTCGCGCACCTCCTTGGAGCTGCCGCGCTGAGCGGCGAGTTCGCCCGTTTCGATGTCGGCGGTGTTGGCCGCATCGAAGATTGCGACGATCGTGGCGTCGTCGATCACCCGGACGGAGGGCAATGCCTCTCGCGATGGCTGGGACGACGCGTCATCGTGCGCGCGAGGCGCGGCAGCCGTGAGGGTGAGAATCGCCACGGTGAGTGTCGAGGTGAGAATCAAGGTCTTTCGCATGGGAGCCTTCGATGAATTAGGTGAGTTAAGGTGGACGCCGATTGGGTGTAAACGAAGTAATGTGAGCTTTCTAGCTATTTGTCAATGAAATATGGTGTTTATTTGTTAAATGGCAGGCCGGGAGCTATTTTCTCACTTCCGATGCCATGGGATCTCATGACCGCTCTCAGCCTTACCCGACGCTTTCTCGAAACCACTCGTGGGCGGATCGTGAGCCTGCTCCGTAGGGGAGCGCGAACCGTGGAGGAGCTGGCGACGACGATCGGACTGAGCGACAACGCCGTCAGATCGCACCTGTCAGGGCTCGAGCGAGACGAGATCGTCCGTCAGGAGGGGGTCCGCCGGCTGCCGGGGGCGGGCAAGCCTGCGGCGCTCTACGAAATCCACCCCGACGCCGAGGCGCTGTTTTCGCGCGCGTACGCGCCGGTGCTCACTGCGCTGCTGGAGGAGATCGCCCAGCAACTTCCCGCGGAACGGAGCGACGCGCTGCTGCGCGCCGTAGGCCGACGACTGGCGGAAACGATGGCCCGCCCCGCGACGGGCGAGCTGGATGAACGGCTGCGAGCCGGCGCGGCATTGCTCAACGCGCTAGGCGGCGACGCGACGGTAGAGCTGGGTGAGGCGCGATCGTTCATTCGCGGCTGCGCCACCTGTCCGCTCTCGGCGGCGGTGAGCCAACGCCCCGAACTGTGCGTGGCGGTGGAGGCGCTGCTGGCCGAGGTCGTGGGCAACGCGGTGCTCTCGCGCTGCGAGCACGGCGCCCGGCCGCGCTGTTGCTTCGAAGTGGCGCCCGCTGCCTGAGAAGTGGCGCAAGCTGCCTAACCAGAATGCGCGAGTCGTTCACCCGATTCCGGCGCAGGGTGTCCTAGCGTGAGCGAGGTTGCGGCGCTTGACGCGCTGGTGGCGGCCGTGCGTGCTTGCACGCGATGCGCGGCGCACCTGCCCCACGGTCCGCGTCCCGTGGTTCAAGTTCATCCGGACGCGCGCATCCTCATCGCGGCGCAGGCTCCGGGCCGCAAGGTCCATGCGTCGGGCATTCCATTCGACGACGCGAGCGGCGAGCGGTTACGCACGTGGATGGGCATCACCCGCGAGGCATTCTATGACGCCAGCCGCATCGCGATCCTACCGATGGGATTCTGCTATCCCGGTACCGGAGCATCGGGTGACCTGCCGCCACGGGCCGAATGTGCGCCGGCGTGGCGCGCCTCGCTGCTGGCTCAGCTCACGTCGGTGGAACTTACCCTGGTAATCGGACGATTCGCGCAGGAATACCACCTCAAGGCGTCCGGTCGTACCCTCACGGATGCGGTGCGACAGTGGAAGGAGGGATGGCCGTCGATACTCGCGCTGCCACATCCGTCTCCCCGCAACAATCCATGGATCAAGCGCAATCCCTGGTTTGAGCAGGAGGTGGTGCCGGAACTGCGCGAGCGCATCCGCGACCTGCTGCCGCAGGCCAGCAAGTAGGAGGCATTCGCGCCGAACGAGGTGCTGCACCGCAACGTCGTCGAGGTAATGGACGGGTTCGACGTGTTGGGCACAGATCCGCTCGCTGGTGGGCAGGGTGCGGCGATCCGCCGCTGGAAGGGCGGCGCGGGCGGCATCGAGAACTTTGATCTCGAGGTGCGCATTCGCGATGGCGGGCGGTTGTGGGTCAACGTATCCACCATCGTGTTCGACA
>JBDSVW010000133.1:0-2576 GCA_039927015.1 Gemmatimonadaceae bacterium
GTTGTGGCCACCCCAAACTCCCCCAGCTGACGTGAGGGTGTGCGCACCTAATCCGGGGTGCCATCCGCGGGACGTTACGCTACCTCTCTCACCGCGGTGAGGGAGGAAGGAGTGAACGTCTTGAAGGCGCATTTACGGATTACCATCACCACGTTGCTGGCGCGGGGTGCGTCGCAGCATGAGATCGCCCAGCGCACGGGCGTGGATCGGAAAACGATTCGGCGCTACGCGCGCGCGGCCCAAGCCCTTGGGGCAAACGCCCCCAGGGTGGCCACCGGCTCCGCGACGGATGGCGGCGTGATCGCCGGTGATATGCCCCCACCCCGGCCACCGGGAGACGACGGCCTGGTGGCGTCGGCACTCGCGCCGATCCGTGTCGTGACGGGACTCGCGACGTCGGCCTGTGCACCGCATCGCGCGTGGATCGAGGCGCAGGTCGCCCTCGGGCGGAACGCGGTGAGTGTGTTTCAGGATCTGGTCGACCAGCACGGCTTCACGCACCAGTACAACTCCGTCAAACGCTTCGTCGCGACGCTCAAGGCGCGCACCCCGGAGCGCTTCGACGTGCTGGAGTTCCTGCCCGGCGAAGAGGCGCAGGTCGACTACGGGCTGGGCGCGCCGACCCGGACGGCCTCCGGCAAATACCAGCGGCCGATCCTGTTCGTCATGACGCTCAAGTATTCGGGGAAGAGCGTTCGGAAGGTCGTGTGGAAGACGTCGCAGCTGGTGTGGGCGCAGCTGCATGAGGAGGCGTTTCGCGCGTTCGGTGGGTGCTGTCGGTATGTGGTGCTCGACAATCTGAAAGAGGGCGTGGTGCAGCCCGACCTGTATGAGCCGGGCCTCAATCCGGTGTATGCCGCGCTGCTCGCGCACTACGGGGTCGTGGCCGATCCGTGTCGCGTGCGCGATCCGAATCGCAAAGGCACCGTCGAGTCGGCGATTCAACACACGCAGGGCACGGCCTTGAAGGGGCGCACCTTCGAATCACTCGACGCGCAGAACGCGTGGCTCGCGGAGTGGGAAGACCGCTGGGCGTCGCCGCGCATTCATGGGCGGAAGAAACGGCAAGTGCTCGCCCTCTATCGGGAAGAACAGCCGCACTTGCTGGCGCTGCCGCTCGAGGGCTTCCGGTGTTTCACGCAGGGCGTCCGCACGGTCGATGATGCGGGCCTGGTACAGATCGAGGGGGCGTACTATGCGGCCGGCGAAGCGGCGCTCGCCAGCGTGGTCACGATCCGCGTGTACGCGCACGCGATCGAGATTCTGGATCGCACCGGCACGGTGCTGCGTCGCCACGCGAAAGCACTGCGCAAAGGGGCGTTCGTGATGGCGGAATCGGATCGGCTCTTCAATCCCTCGCGCCACACGGCGCGGGTGCTGGCGCGCGCCGCGCAGATCGGTCCACAGACGGCCGCGCTGGCGCAGGTGCTCTTCGCGCGCCTCGGGCGACCGGGGCAGCGCGCGCTCTATGGCCTGGCGAGTCTGCCGCGGACGTATGCGTGCGCCGACATCGAAGCGGTGTGTGCGCGGCTGCTCGCGGCCGACTGCATCTCATACGCCGCCATCAAAACGGCGCTCTCACGCCGCGCGGAAGAGGCCCAGGCGGTCGTCGCGCTCGCCCCACCGCTCACGCAATCGGGCCCGGGTATCCGGGATCTCACGGAATACCAAACGTTTTGGGAGCAGCACGCCACCGACGACGCCTCGGTGACACACGCGGGCATGTCCGCATGACGATGTCCATCACCGAACTCGAACAGGCCCTGCGGGCGCTCCGCCTGTCGGGCATGAGCGCGACGATGCAGGCGCGCGCGCTGCAAGTCGCGGCGCACGAGATGGATTTCCTCGAAGCGTTTTCCTGGCTCGTGCAAGACGAACTGGATCGGCGCCGCTCGCGCCTGCTTGAGCGGCGCTTCACGCTCTCGGGACTCCACGAGCGGAAAGACTTGAAGGACTTCGACTGGACGTACAACACGCGGCTGCCGAAGCGCGACGTGCTCGCGCTCGGCACGCTGCAATTTCTCGACGCGAAAGAGGATTTACTCCTGATCGGTCCGCCGGGCACCGGGAAGAGTCACTGCGCCAAAGCGCTCGCGCTGCTCGCCGTGCAGCGGGGGTACAAAGTGCTGTACCGCGAAGCGCATCAGCTCATCGAAGATCTCGCCGAAGCGCGCGAGCTGGGCCAGCTCCGCGCGTATCGACAGCAACTCAAGGCCGTCGATCTCTTGCTGATCGATGATCTCTTCTTGCGGAAGCTGCCCGCGCAGGCGGGCGACGAACTCGCCGACGTGCTGATGAGTCGCTACGAAAAGGCCTCGACGCTCGTGACCTCGAACCGGCCCTTTGAAGACTGGGCGCGCTTACTCGGTGACACCGTCGTCGTCACCCCGCTGCTCGACCGCCTGCTGCACCATGGACATCTCCTCAAATTCGAGGGCAAAAGCTGGCGCCTCAAAGAAGCCGCCGCACGTATTGCGAAGCAGTCGAAAGGACCGTAGCCTCACCACGTCCCGCGCATGACAGGTGGGGGAGTTTGACCCGGCCACAGGTGGGGGAATTTGAGGTGGCCACCGGGG
>JBDSVW010000134.1:0-4852 GCA_039927015.1 Gemmatimonadaceae bacterium
GGAGGACTGGACGCATGATGGGCCGAGCCTTCGGACGGCTCGCTACGCTCGTCCTTGCCGCCACGCTTGTCGCCGGCGGCTGCAAGGGCGTGCTGGAGGTGAGCAACGAGCAGGACATTCTCGACAAGAACCTCGACAATCCCGATGCTGTCGTCCCGATCATGAACGGCGTGATCGGCGACTACGCGCTGGCCTATGCCAACGCCATCGACATCGTGGGCCTGTTCGGGCAGGAGCTGCAGCACACCGGGTCGTTCCCCACGTGGCGAGAAGTGGAGACGGGCATTGGTACCCGGCCGAGCGGCACGGGAGATCAGGTCTACCAGAACGTCTCGCGGGCCATCTGGGTGGCCGACACCGCGGCAGTACGATTCAGGGCGTTTTTGCCGGACGCGGAGAAGCGATATGAACTCGCGAACGTGCTAATGTGGGGCGGGTTCGCGCACTTCCTGCTGGCGGACAATTTCTGCGCGCTCACCTTCCATGGCGGACCCGCCGTGACACCCAAGGCCGGCTACGAGCGTGCCCGTGCCAAGTTCGACGATGCCATAAAGGTGGCCACGGCCGCAGCGCGCACCGACGTGCTGCGCGGCGCATACGGTGGGCGTGCGCGCGTGCGCCTCATGCTGGGCGACTTCGCGGGAGCCCGTGACGACGCGCGGCAGGTGCCGCAGGGTTTTCGGCTGATGGCACTATACGGGACCAACACGCGCGAGAACAACGCTGTGGCGACGCTCACCACCACGACCATTCGGCGTGAAGCGGGGGTGCACCCGCGCTTCTACAACGACGCCAACTTCAAAGCCGATCCCCGCACCGCGTTCCGCGACAAGGGAGACACGGCCAAGGGGCCCGATCCCACACGCAAGTTCGTCGAGCAGCTGAAGTACACGGCGCGCGATACGCCCATTCCGGTGTTCACGTGGCAGGAAGCGCGCCTGATCGAGGCCGAGGCGGAGTTGCAGCTGGGCAATCCAACGGCGGCTGCGTCGCTCATCTCACAGGTGCGCGTCGCGGCGGGATTGCCGCCATACGCTGGGGCGACAACTGCCACCGCGGTTCGCGCGCAGCTCATCTTCGAGCGCCAGGCGGAGCTCTGGCTGCAGGCGCAGGGGCTCAACGATTGGCGTCGCTTCAACCTCACGTTCTCGCCGCAGCCGCGGGACAAATGCTTCGAAATCGGACAGCTGGAGTTCGACACGAACCCGAACCTGAGGTCGTGATCGGTGGGTCCCGTGCGACGTGACGTCGTGCGGGGCGCTCCACGCAGGGTGAGGGCCGGCGTGCGGGCAGCACTTCCGCCGCCGGCCTTTTTGCACGAAGCTCTGTCGGGACACGCAGCGTTCGCGTGCCCGACGCTCGCCGCGCCCAAGCACACGTCGCACACACACACACACACACACGCATCGACGCTGATGCACTCCTGAGGCACTTCTCGATCCCGCGCGCCGGAGACTGTCGTATGATCCGCCCGTTTCATGTCGTCACTCTTGCCGCGCTGCTCTGCGGATCCGGGATTGTCGCGCCGCTCGCGGCCCAGACGCGCGCCGAGAATGACAGCGCGGCGAAGGCCGCGGCGAAGAACAGCACGCTGCCGCTGATTCCGACGCGGACGCTGGAGTTCACGACCGACGAAGGGTCGTGGATGTCGCTTGACGTGTCGCCCGATGGAAAGACGATCGTCTTCGACCTGCTGGGCGACTTGTACACGTTGCCGCTCGCGGGTGGCACGGCGCAGCGCATCACGAGCGGGGCGGGGTGGGACCAGCAGCCCCGGTACTCTCCGGATGGGTCGCAGGTGGTGTTCGTCACCGACCGGAGTGGTGCGAAGAACATCTGGATCGCGCAGGCCGACGGGTCGCGGCCGCGCGCCATCACGAAGAGCGATCGCATCAACTTCTCGTCGCCCATCTGGTCCTCCGACGGGCGCTACCTGATCGCCACGCGCACCGGGCAGCTCTGGCTGTATCACAAGGACGGAGGGAGCGGGCTGCAGATGACGGGAGTGCGGACGGACGGCGCATCGTCATCGGGGCCGACGCCGCCTAACGCCGCGGCGACGCCATCCATCCTCGGCGCCGCGGCGGGCGATGATGCGCGCTACCTGTGGGTGAATGTCAGCACGCCATCATCTGGTGGGGGCTTTGGCACGTCTCCCGACGACACCGGTGCGGGAGGCGTGGACGACGCGCACGCCGCGATCAGGAGCAATCCTCGCCGCCCGGCGGGGTATCAGGTGGCGCAGTTCGAGCGCGAATCGGGACGCACGCTGATTCGCTCGCACGAGACCGGGGGCGCCTACCGTCCGGTGGCCAGCCCGGACGGACGATGGCTCGTGTACGCCACCCGGTACGACGCGCGCGAGGCGCTCAAGCTGCGAGACCTCACGACCGGCGATGAGCGATGGCTCGTGATGGACGTGCAGCGGGATAACTCCGAGGGCGGCGGCGCCAACGATCGCGACGTGTATCCCGGGTCCGCCTTCACCCCCGACTCGCGCGCGCTCATCACCAGCTACGGCGGCAAGATCTGGCGCGTGGACGTGCCATCTGGCACGGTGTCGGCCATTCCATTCACCGCGGCTGTGAACCAGCGACTCGGACCGCTCGCCAAGTTCGAGTACCCCATCAACGATTCGGTGCTCACCGTTACGCAGATTCGCGGGGCCAGGCCTTCCCCCGACGGGCGGCGACTGGCGTTTACGGCACTGGACGCGCTGTACGTGGGAGAACTCACGCTTGCGCCGGGCGGTGTGGGCGTGGCAACACAAACCATTCGCAACATCCGGCGCCTCACCTCCGGCGGAGCGGTGGAGCATGCGCCCGTCTGGTCGCCCGATGGCGCGTACCTGGCCTACGTCACCTGGCACGACTCCGCAGGTGGCGACATCTACCGCGTGCGCACCACCGGCAACGCGTCGCCGGAGCGGCTCACGCGTCGCTCCGCGTTTTACGACAAGCTGGCATTCTCGCGCGATGGCGCGCGGCTCATCGCGGTGCGCGGCTCGAAGCTGCATCGCATGCGAACGCTGGAAGACTTCGGCAATCACAGCGGGACCGCGGAACTGGAGTACGTCTGGCTGCCGGCTGCGGGCGGCGAGGAGAGTCGCATCGCCTGGCTCGGCGGCGGCGAGTCGGAGGAAGGGCGCAACGTGCCGCACATCGGACCGGACAGCTCGCGCGTGTACGTCTGGGCAGGGAGCGAAGGTCTCGTCTCGATGCGATACGACGGGACCGATCGCCGCGTCGTGGTGCGGGTTGGTGGACCTCCGCCTCCTGCCGCGCCGCTGCCCCCGGGAACTCCGCCGCGGCCCGCACCACCCCCTGACGAGGTGATCCTGTCGCCGGATGGCACGCGGGCGCTGGTGCGCGCAGACCGCAACGTCTACATGATCACCGTGCCCCCCGTGATCGGACAGGCCGCTGTCGTGTCGGTCACGCCAGGCTCCGTGGTCCCCACCATCCGCCTGACGAGGGTCGGCGGTGACTTCATCGGCTGGCGAGGCGACGGCCGGACCGCGTACTACTCGATTGGCCGCAGCTTCTTCACCTACGATCGTGTGCTGGCCGACTCGCTGGTCCGCGACTCGGTCGTGCGCGCCGAGGCGGTGGCGGCTGCGGCGCCAGGCGCTCGTGACAGCGCACGGAGCGACTCGGCGAAGAAGCCGGTCGTCGCGTACGAGGCGCAGCGATACGACGTCGAGATCCGGGTCGCGAAGGACAAGCCCCGCGGTACGGTGGCGCTGCGTGGGGCGCGGGTGATCACGATGAAGGGCGATGAGGTGATCGCGAATGGAGACGTCGTGGTACGCGACAATCGCATCGTTGGCGTGGGCGCGAGCGGCACCGTGCCGATTCCCGCCGACGCCCGGATCATCGACGTGGCGGGCAAGACCGTGATGCCGGGGCTCGTGGATATTCACGCGCACTCGTGGGTGGCCTGGGGACTCCACCGGTCGCAGGTCTCGCAATTCATGGCGCAGCTGGCCTATGGAGTCACCACGCAGCGTGATCCCCAGACGTCGTCCGAGGACGTGCTCACGTACACGGACCTGATGGAGACGGGCGCGTTGATCGGGCCACGACTGTTCTCCACCGGTCCCGGCATCTTCGGCAACGACAACATCAAGAGCCTCGACGAAGCGCGCGACGTGCTGCGGCGCTACGCCGATCACTACAATACCCAGACCATCAAGCAGTATCTGGCCGGCGACCGGAAGGTGAGGCAGTGGGTGATCATGGCCGCGCGAGAACTGGGCCTCACAGCCACGACCGAGGGCGGCTCCAACCTGAGCATGAACCTCACCCTCATGCAGGACGGCTATCCGGGCCTCGAGCACGCGATGCCCATCTTCCCGCTGTTCAGGGATGTCGTGCAGCTGGAGTCATTCAGCGGCATCACCTACACGCCCACGCTCATCGTAGGCTACGGCGGCCCCATCGGACGGCAGTACTGGCTCACGCACTACAACATCGATGACGATGCCAAGCTGCGGACCTTCACGCCGCACGAGGAGCTGGATTCATGGAAGGCGACGCTGTACTACCGCGACGACCAATACATCTTCCAGGGCCACGCTGCGCAGCTGGCAAAGATGGTGAAGGCAGGCGGCCGCGTGGGACTCGGTTCCCACGGCGAGATCCAGGGCCTCGGCGTGCACTGGGAGTTGTGGATGATGGCATCGGGCGGCATGAGCAATCACGAGGCGCTGCGCGCGGCAACGATCCATGGTGCCGATGCGATTGGCTTGGCGGGTGACGTGGGATCGCTCGAAGTGGGAAAGATGGCCGACCTGCAGGTACTCGACCTCAATCCACTCGACGATATCCGCAATACCAACAGCGTACGGTAT
>JBDSVW010000135.1:0-8039 GCA_039927015.1 Gemmatimonadaceae bacterium
GCGGGGCGGGAGGGACGATCCTCGGGTGCCGTGAGCGTCGCGGTCTGCAGCACCTCGCGCACCTGTATGCTCCAAACGTCGCGTACGGTTGAGGGATCCACACCCAGCCCCGCTGCGGCCAGCCGGCGGTCGACGTCGTCCGCGTGACAGAGCTCGTCCGTGAAGCGCCACGCCTCGTTCACGGAGCGTTGCACCCGCGCATGACTCTCCTCCGTGCCGTCGCCGAGCCGGATGATCCACTCCCCGCTGTGCCGCACGTGATAGCGCGTTTCCTTGTAGGCCTTGGCGGCGATGCCCGCCAGGTCCACGTGCCGCGAGCGCTGCAGCTGCTCGAGCACGAGCAGGGCGTGGACGGAGAAGTGGAACTGGCGCACGATGGTGTAGCCGAAATCGCCGTTCGGCGTCTCGACGAGCACCACGTTGCGGAAGGCCACCGTCTCGCGGAAGTAGGCGAGGGCATCCTGGTCCCGCCCCTTGCCCTCGGTCGTGCCGGCCAGCTGCAACAACAGGTTGGCCTGGCCCACGAGGTCGAGCGCGATGTTGGCCAGCGCGATGTCCTCCTCGAGGATGGGCGCATGCCCGCACCACTCCGACACGCGGTGGCCCAGCACCAGCCGGTCGTCACCCAGGCGCAGGAGGTACTCGAAGAGGTCGGCGCGCTGCGCCGGGTCCATCTTCGCGGGCGCCGCCTTGGCTGCCGCGCTCACCTAGTGTACCCGCACGCCACGTGGCGTCTTGTAGAATTGCGGGTGCCGGTACGCCTTGTCGTTGGCCGGATCGAAGAAGGGCCCCACATCCTCGGGCGTGGAGGCGCAGATGGTGGCCGTCGGCACCACCCAGAGCGAGATCGCCTCGTTGCGGCGCGCGTAGACGTCCCGCGCGTTCTGCAGCGCATGCTCGGCGTCCACGGCATGCACGCTACCGGCGTGCTGGTGCGGTGCCCCCGGCGTCTCCTGCGCGAACACTTCCCACAGCGGCCACTGGCTGTCCGTCACCGACTCGGCGGGCGTGCGCTTGTCCCCTGCCATATCGTGCTCTGCCTCCGCTACTCGTTAGGTCCCGTGCCCGTCACGCCGCCACCGGGCGGCGCTCGCCGTGCTGCTTGGCGGCATACGCCTCGGCCGCCTTGCGCACCCACTCTCCGCTATCTTGCGCCGCGTTGCGCGCCGCCAGGCGCTCGGCGTTGCAGGGACCATCGCCCTTCACCACGGCCCAGAACTCGTCCCAGTCGATCTCGCCGAACTTCCAGTCCCCCGTGCTCTCATCGAGTTCGAGCCGGTCGTCGGGCAGCGTCACCCCCGCCACCTGTGCCTGCGGCACCGTGAGGTTGATGAAGCGCTGGCGCAGCTCATCGTTCGTCTTCCGCTTCACGCGCCACTTGATGAGCTCCGCCGTGTTGGGCGAGTTCGCGTCGCTCGGCCCGAACATCATCAGGCTGGGCCACCACCAGCGGTTCACCGCGTCCTGCACCATCGCCTTCTGCTCGGGCGTGCCGGCCGCCAGCGTCGTGACGATCTCGTAGCCCTGCTTCTTGTGGAAGTTCTCTTCCTTGCAGATCCGGATCATCGCCCGTGCATACGGGCCGAACGACGCCTTGGCCAGCACCGTCTGGTTCACGATCGCCGCACCGTCCACCAGCCAGCCGATCACGCCGATATCGGCCCAGCTGAGCGTGGGGTAGTTGAAGATCGAGGAGTACTTGGCCTGCCCCGTGAGGAGCTGGTCCACCATCTCCTGGCGGTCCACGCCTAACGTCTCAGCGCCACAGTAGATGTAGAGACCGTGCCCGGCTTCGTCCTGCACCTTGGCCAGCAGCGTCATCTTGCGACGGAGCGACGGCGCGCGCGTGATCCAGTTGCCCTCCGGCAGCATGCCCACGATCTCGGAATGCGCGTGCTGCGACATCATGCGCACAAGCTGCGAGCGATACCGCTCCGGCATCCAATCCTTAGGCTCGATCACGTCGCCCCGCGCGATGCGGGCGTCAAACGCGGCGAGCCGGTCGGACTCCTCGTTAGGAGCCTCGGTGGTCGTTGTCATCGGGTACCTCCAGCTGGGTCTCGTCCGCGCCGGTGCCCGGCGCGAGGCGCCACGGCGCACAGGAATAAGTATCTCCGCATCTCCTGACGCCGCAAAGTCTTGCACTAGCGCACGGAGCGTATTAGGACCGCCCGGTCCTAGCCAGCGTGATATATAACAGGCTGAACCTGGCGGCGTCGGCCCGCCCACGGCATGCCTTCGCCGGCACCGCTGCTGCCCACGTAGCTTTCCCAACCAGCCACCAACCCTTTTCTCGTACCATGCCTACTCCGGATCCCATAGACGCTGGAAGCATCGCCGTCGCCGTCGAGCACGGCGTCGCAACGGTCTCGTTCAGCCACCCCAAAGGCAATTCCCTGCCCGGGGCCCTGCTGGGACACTTGGCGACCACCTTCGACGCGCTCGCCACCTCGAACGACAGTCAGGTGATCGTCCTCCGCAGCGAGGGAACGGGTGCGTTCTGCGGCGGTGCGTCGTTCGACGAGCTGCGATCGATACGGGACGCCGCGCAGGGGCTGGAGTTCTTCTCCGGCTTCGCCCGTGTCATCCTCGCCATGCGGCGAAACCCGAAGTTCATCCTCGCCCGCGTGCACGGCCGGGCGGTGGGCGGCGGGGTGGGTCTCGTGGCGGCCGCAGACTACGCGCTGGCAACCGAGAACGCCCAGGTGCGACTCAGTGAACTGGCCGTGGGCATCGGGCCCTTCGTAGTCGGCCCGGTCATCGAGCACAAGATCGGACGCGGCCACTTCTCGGCGCTCGCCGCCGACTTCGACTGGCGCGATGCCGCGTGGGCGCGCCAGGCGGCGCTCTACTCCCGCGTGAAAGATTCGACCATCGCGCTGGACGCGGTGCTCGACGCCCTGGCCCGCAAGATCGCCCGCTCCAATCCCGACGCCATGCGGGAGATGAAACGCATGTTCTGGCGCGGCACTGAGGCGTGGGACACCCTGCTCTTCGAGCGGGCCGCCACCAGCGGCCGGCTCATCCTCTCCAACTTCGCGCAGGAGGCGCTCGCCGCCCTCTCGCGGGGATGAGTCCACGCCGCCCGGAGGTGCGCCTAACGTGCCGTGCCGGTTGAGTCGAGTCCGCCGATGGTGGCGGCCGAGGGGAGGCGGGTCTTGTGCAGCCGGCGGGCCACCCCCTCCGTCTCACGCATCACGCGCAGCACGTTGCCGCCAATCATCTTGATCACATCCTGCTCGCTGTATCGCCGCCGGAGCAGCTCCGCCACCACCCACGGGTAGCGAGTCGCGTCCTCGAATCCGGCGGGGTGGATCTTGAGCGATCCGAGGTCCGCACCGATGCCCACGTGATCGATCCCGGCCACCTTCACGATGTGGTCGATGTGGTCCATGTACCCGGCCAGCGTGCCGTGCGGAATGTCGGGACCGTTGATGTAGGCGGCGAACGCGGAGTCCGCCTTGGCGGGCTGCGTCGGGAAGCGGGCGCGAAGCTGACGCTCCACCTGGGACGCATTGCGCATGAGCTGCGCCGCACGCGGGTCAACGAACGGCGGATAGGCGTTCACCATCACGACCCCGCCCTTGGCGCGCACGAGGGCCACAATGTCGTCGGGCACGTTGCGCGGATGGTCGGCGATGGCGCGCGCCGAGGAGTGCGAGAAGAAAAGGGGCGCGGCGCTGTACTGCGCCACGTCACGCATGGCGTCGTCGGACACGTGCGAGATGTCCACCATCATCCCGAGGCGGTTCATCTCGCGGACCACCTCCACGCCGAAACGCGTACGGCCGCCGTGCTCCGCCGAGTCGGTGGAGGCATCGGCCCACGCGATGGTGCTGCTGTGCGTGAGCGTCATGTAGCGAACGCCCACCGCATGAAACTGCCGCAGCATGCCGAGGGAGTTCTCGATCGCATGACCGCCCTCGATGCCGATGAGCGATGCGATCTTGCCGCCACGGTGCATGTGGACGATATCGTCCGCCGTGGTGGCGAGTTCGAGCACGGGAGAACGTTCGATCATCCGGTGAATGACGTCGATCTGCTCGAACGCATAGCGTCCCGCCCCCTTGCCATCGTATCGCGAAGGCACGTACGCGGCCCAGAACTGCGCGCCCACACCGCCTGCCTTGAGCCGGGGAATTTCGGTGTCGAGCGACGGCAACGGTCCGTCAGGATCGAACTGCTCCAGGTCGTTCTGCGAGCCAAGGCGCAGCATCATCGGCAAGTCGTTATGCGTGTCGATGAGGGGAGCCTGTTGCAGCAGCCGCCGAGCCTGGGCGACGAACTTATCGGCAGACGCCGCCTGGGCGTCGGCACGTGCGGTGGCGATACACGCCACCAAACCAGCGAGAGCGGTCAGTCGGTGCATCATGTCCGTAAAGAAGAGACGGCGGGGGAGATAACTCCCACGCCGCCTCTCGTCCACCATCTCCCGACGGGCCCGGCGCACCGCGAACGCCCACGCGGTGCTAGAAGGCGTAGCGCACGCCGAGCTGCAGCTGACGAGGATCGCCGAGGCCGCTGCGGATGGTGCCGTCGAAGTTGAACAGGAGCGAGCCGAATGCCGGATCGCGAAGATTGTTCCGGCTGAGGACATTGAAGACCTCGAGGATGGCTTCCACGCTCTGCGCGCCCCGCACGGGGAAGACCCGCGACAGCCGGAGGTCCCACGTGGCGTAGGAGTTCTCACGACGCAGCGTGTTGCGCTCGAGAATCGTCCCGTTGGGGCAGATGCGCTCCGGCCCCGAGGCCGCCCGCCTGCCGGTCGGCTGGTTGGCCACCGTGCCGTTGGCCCCGTCGCCGCACGACTCCGACACGGGCTGGGCGGAGGTATAGGTGAATCGGTTGTTCAGCAATACGCGACCCGGCAGCGTGTTGAGCAGGTAGCCGTTCAGGCGGTGCCGCTGGTCGCGGTCGCTGTACGCCCATTCCGCATCGAGTCGGTCGGCGCGCGCGTAGCGGAAGGTGAAGGGATCGCGCTCGTTGTCGTCATTCGACTTGTCGGAGGACAGCGTGTAGTTCAGGTCGAACACCCAGTTGTCCGCGTTGCGACGCGCCAGCTGGAAAGTGAGGCCATGGTACTCGCTCTCCGCCGAGCTCTCGACGGTGGTGAGCGTCCCGATGCCATTGCCGTTCGGAAGCCCAGTGCTCCACGGCGACCCGAACACGGCGTCGTTGCGGTCGACGAAGCGCGTGAGCCGGTCGGCCTTCGCGTAGGTGTAGCCCACGCTGCCGGTGAGACCGGTGTTGCCCAGCGCGCGCTCGTAGCCCGCGCTCGCGCTGTAGGTGCGGGGATTCTTGAAGTCCTCGTCGACGACGAAGATGCCCGGCTGGAACGGCACCGCATTCGCCACAGGCGCCGGCAACAGGTCCTCGATGCGCGGCGGACGGCCGAGGATACCCGTCAGTGCCGAGTTGCGGAATATTGTCTGCCCGATGGAGCCATTGTTGTTGCGAACACTGGCGAAGTTGAGTGAGGCGACGCGGGCGTTGTACTGTCCTGCGCTCAGGCGCAACACTTCGCGTCCGTCGCCGGTCATGTCCCATGCCAGCGCGAAGCGTGGCTGGAACATCGTGTAGTCGGACGGAATCGTCCCGTTCGACGGGAAGCGGAACGTGCCCCGGCTGTTGGTGACGGTTTTCCCGATGAAGGGCGCGAAGAACACGTCACTCGGCTCGGTCAGCACGTCCGGCTGCTTCTCCCCCTCCCAACGGAGCCCGTAGTTGATGGTCAAGTGCGGATTCGGCTTCCACGTATCCTGGAGGAAGAGCGCGAGATCCGTCTGCGGGATCTTCTGCGTGCCCGATTGTTCCACGCTCCGTCCGCCCACGCCCGCCTGCTGCAAATAGAGCAGGACGGGTCCGGTGATGGAGGAGCCCGCCGGGCAGGCGCCCGAGTTGCTCGTCGTGTTGTTCGAGCACTCCACATAGCCGTTGCCGCGCGTGGCGTAGTTGATGAAGCCCGTGACGCTCGAGAAGATGAAGCGCCCGTTGGCGAAGCCCACGAACGTCTGGTTGGAGCTCACGGCATTGATCTCGCCGCCCAGCTTGATCAGGTGGTTGCCCGTCACGTAGCTGACGTTGTTGAGCAGCTGCACGCGCGTGTCGTAGTACTCCACGGGAATGAAGAACGGCCGGCCGATGCGAAACGCCCGCCCGAAGTCCATGGCGACGTCCGGGAAGTCACGTCCGCCGGGCAGCGTGGGCGCATCGTAGTCGCGGGGACGATCCTCCCGCGCGAGCTGGAACCGGAACTCATTGGACACGGTGTTCGTGAGCTGCGACGTGAGCTGGCCGCTGAGGGCGTTGGAGTGGCCTTTCTCGATCGCGTTGGCGCTGGCCCCCCACGTGTCCACGTCGAACGTGCCGTTCTTCTGCTCCGAATTGGTGAAGTTGTATTTCACGGAGAAGAGATTCCGGTCGTTGACGCGCCAGTCCACTTTCGCGAGGAAGACGAGGGCGTCGTTGGTGCGGTCGATGGCGCCGAAGTCCCGGCCCAAAGCGCCACCCCAGTTCGCCCCGAGAAAGGTCCGGAGCGAATCGAACGCCGCGCTGGAGGGGCGTGTGGTCTGCTTTGTGTCGCGATACGCCTGCGCATCAAAAGCCGTGAAAAAGAAGAGCTTGTCCTTCACGATCGGCCCGCCGAGGGTGAAGCCCACCTGGCTCTGCCCGAAATCGGGCTCCAGGCTCAGGCCGTTACCCTCCAGGTTTCCGGAGAGCGCGCTGCTCTTGCCGAAGTAGTGGGCGGTGCCCTTGAACGTGTTGGTACCGCTCTTGGTAATCACGTTGACGAAGCCGCCGGCCGAGCGACCGAATTCGGCGTTCGCTCCCTGGCTGGTGACGACCACCTCCTGCACCGCGTCGAGGTTGAACGTGAAGGGCGGTCGCTGGCCCCCACGCTGCTCGCCGAAGAAGGGATTGTTGTAGTCCGCCCCGTCCACGCTGACGTTGTTGAAGATGCCGCGCTGGCCGGCCACGGACAGCACGTCGCCATCCGGCCCCTGCGAGACGGCCACGTTCGGGGTCAGCAGCGTGAGCGCAAGGAAATTGCGACCATTGTTCGGCAGGCCGCGGACCACTTCCTCGGAGAGTTCGGTCGACGCCGCCGTCTGCGAGGTGTTCACGGGGGTGTTGGAGCGATCGGTGACGCGCACGGTGGCCAGTTCCGTGGCGCGGCGCGAGAGGAGGAACGACTCCTCGACCACCTGCCCGACGCGCACCGGCACGTTGGTGCGATTCTCGGGGTCGAAGCCCAGCGCGCGGACCTGAATCTCGTACAGGCCTAACGAGAGGAGCGTGGCGACGTAGAGGCCGTTGGAGGACGTGCGGACGCTGCGGGTCACGTTGGTCTCCGTGTTGCGCAGCGTGACGGTGGCATCCTGGATGGGCGCACCGGCACTATCGGACACCGTGCCGCGCACGATGCCGGTCGTGGCCTGGGCCTGCGCGTGCGCCGCACTGGGCAGCAGCACGAGACTACTCGCGAGCAGTAGCGCGTTGAGGGACCAGCGCATCGCATACGGAGCGACGAAGGTCACGAGGCGACTCCTGTGGAGAGGGGGAACGGCGCTCGCGCCCGAGCGTCCGGGGAGCGCCTGGTCGTGACACGGGGCAAGCGCGCCAACAATACGTCCAGAGGGGTCGCGACCGGAAGTGCGCGCCCCTCGCGTGCGCAACACAGCCAGATGCCGACAGGGCATGTTTATGCACGCTTCGTGTCAGTCCATGCATCAGACCGGCAGCTGCAAGACGGCGCGATTCATCCGCTCTCGGCAATGCGAACGGCGCGCCCCCGGAGGAACGCGCCGTGTATTGCACCGCCGGCGAGGGCGACGCTCAGGACGTGGGCGGATTGAATTGCGCGTGCTGCTGCTCGATCCAGCTCAGGTGATACTTCGGATCCTCGATGTCCATGGCGACCTTGGCCACCTTCAGCGGCTTGAAGGAGTCCATCATCACGGCCAGCTCATTCGTGTACTTGGCGCCGATGGACGCCTCCGCACGGCCCGGATGCGGACCATGGGGCAGCCCGTCGGGAT
>JBDSVW010000136.1:0-2635 GCA_039927015.1 Gemmatimonadaceae bacterium
GCGACCTGCGCCCCGGCGCGCCATGGTGGTCACTCCATCGGCTCGAGGGAGCCGCGAACGATCGGCCGCGTGTGGTCTGGGCGGACATGAGTCGCGGTCCCCGCGCCTGCGTTTTGCCGAGCGGCTCGCGCGTCATCCCGCTCAACACGTGCTACGTGCTGCGCTGCCGGGATGACGTGGATGCCGCCGCGCTGGCGGCGTTGCTCAATTCCCCGCTCGCAGCGGGCTGGCTGGACGCCGTCGCCGAGCCCGCCCGGGGAGGATTCCGGCGCTATCTCGGCTGGACCGTGGCTCGCCTTCCCATTCCCGCCGACTGGGCGCGCGCGCGGGAGATTCTCTCGCCACTGGGCGCGCGCGGTGCCCGCGGTGAAGATGTCAGCGACGACGAGTTGCTTGAGGCCGCGGTCGCGGCGTACCGCATCCAGATGAGTGCTGCCCGTGCGCTCGTGGAGTGGACCTGGCGATGACCGCACTCGACGTCCCCGAGCCGCGCATCATCCAATGTGCGCCCGCAGCGCTTCTCGCGGAGTGGGTGGAGCGCATGGGGCGAGCAGATACCTCCGCGCACGCGGCCTCTCACGGCGCGCCGCCCAGGACCCTTGGAGACGTCACGCTCTACCCCCACCAGTCGGAGGGCGTCATGCGCCTGCGTCGAATCCTGCAGCACTTCGGTGGTGCGCTCCTCGCTGATGATGTGGGGCTCGGCAAGACCTGCACCGCGTTAGGCGTGGCGGCCGCGTATCGCCGCGTCCTCGTCGTCGCCCCGGCGGGCCTGCGCGTCATGTGGCAACGGGAAAGCACCCGCTGCCGGGTGACCTCCGTCGTGCTCTCCTATGAGTCCCTGAGTCAGGGGCGTGCGCCACCCGACGTCGCGTGGGATCTCATCGTGCTCGACGAGGCCCATCACGCGCGGAATCCCGCCACGCGTCGCTTTGGCGCCCTCGCCTCCCTCGCATGGGGACGGCATGTATTGCTGCTGTCGGCTACGCCCATTCACAATCGCCGGCGCGATCTCCTCACCCTGTTCTCGCTCTTCCTCGGCAGCGGAGCGAGGCGCATGCCGGAAGGGACGCTCTCTCGGCTCATCGTCCGACGGCGCGCCGACGACCTGCCCTCGAGCGCGTTGCTTCCCGCGATCACATGCCTGGCGTGGCGAACCATACCTGAGTCTCCACGCGTACTCCGTGCGCTGAAGGAGCTTCCGCCGCCGCTGGCCCCCGCCGACGGTGAGGTGGTGCCCGCCCTCCTCACGATCCAGCTCATCCGCTCGTGGTGCTCGAGCGACGCGGCGCTGCTGGGCGTCATCCGGCGGCGACTGGCGCGTGCGCTCGCTCTGGAGCATGCGCTCGCCAATGGACGGCATCCCACGCGCCACGTGCTCCGCAGCTGGCTGGCCGACGACTCCGGGGCTCTTCAACTTGCCTTCACCGCACTCATGGTTCCGTCAGGGGCAAACGCGTCCGCTGCCGAGCACTTGTCCACCCTGCGTGACCACGTCGCGGCGCTGCGCGCACTGCGAGTCCTCGTCGCGGGGCCGGAGGGTCGCGACGGGTTCCGTTTCGCGGAGGTCGCGGAGATCCTGCGCTCGCACGCGGGCCATCGCGTCGTGCTCTTCACGCACAGCGCCGACACGGCGAAGGCGCTCTTTCGCGCGCTGTCGCCTTCGTTCCGCACCGCACTCCTCACCGGAACGGGCGGGAGGATCGCGGTGGGATCGATATCGCGGGCAGAGATTCTCGAGCGCTTTTCCGCCGGCAGCCACGCGCGCCCCGGGCGAACGGCGACCGCGAGCGATCCTCGCAGGATCGACGTGCTCGTGGCGACCGACGTGCTGAGCGAAGGCGTGGACCTGCACGGCGCCGGCGTCGTCCTGCATGTCGACCTCCCCTGGACACTCGCGCGGCTCGAGCAGCGCACGGGCCGCGTGCGCCGCATGGGAAGCGAGCACACCACCGTGTCGCAGTACGCGGTCGCCCCGCCCGTGCGCGCCGAGGAGTTGTCGCACGTCGTGGCGCACCTCACGTCCAAGTCAACGGTCATCCGGACCCTCATCGGCGACTCTCCGCTGCTCGCCGCGGGTGAATGGCCGTTCGCGTCCGACCATCCCAACGCGCTTGCTCCCGCGCTCGTTCAGGACTCAATGCGTGCGAGCCTGCGCCAACTCGCTCAACGCTTCGAAGGACTGTCGTTGCCGGTCGAGCGCGCAGGCGCAATGCAGCTCCGGCACCCCCGAAGCGTCGCGGTGGCGGTCTGCCCCAGTGAGCATCATGGCGCGTTGGCGCTCGTTGAGGACGAAGGTGAACCACTCCTCCTGGTCTCCGCAGGCGCCACGTGGAGCGAGAATCCGGTGGATGTGATGTCGTTGCTGCGCGACCTGTGCCGGTCCCCGACTCCGTGCCGTGAGAACGGCCGGGACTCCCCTCTCGCGCCGGACGACATGCACGCGCGAGGCACGAGCACGCCCACCGCTTCGCCCACGTCCGGGCGAACGTCGACTCCGCGCTCCGTGACGATGGTCTCAGCCCGGCGTACGAGCCGTGTGCTGCAATCAGCGCTGGCCTGGTGCCGCCAGCGCGACGCCGGGCGTGACTGCCTGCTAGCCTGCGGTGCCGATTCGGTGCCGCACCGGCGCATG
>JBDSVW010000137.1:0-2524 GCA_039927015.1 Gemmatimonadaceae bacterium
TCGGAGCGGGATGAGGTGGCGATTATCCCGCCCGTGGCAGGGGGCTGATGCGCACGGCGCTGGTGCATGCAACCATCGACGCAGGGGCGCTGCTGGCGGAGGTGGCGAGCCCCGCGTCGGGGGCCACCACCCTCTTCCTCGGCACGGTGCGCGAAGTGAACGAGGGAAGGGCAGTGCTCGGCATCGACTATACCGCCTACCACGCCATGGCGGAGCGAGAGCTGGAGCGTATTGCGCGCGAGGCTGCTGAGCGCTTCGGAAGCGACCGGATCGTCATCGAGCATCGCCTGGGGTACCTTGCACTCGGCGACGTGAGTGTCGCGATCGCGGTTTCGCACGCGCGCCGGGGAGCGGCGATGGATGCCGGTCGGTACCTCATCGAGGAGCTCAAGAAGCGCGTGCCCATCTGGAAGCGCGAACATTACGAGGATGGCACGCGCGAGTGGGTCGATCCCACGCGTCAGTACGCGGAGATGTCCAAGTGAGTCGTCTAGTCCTGAAGGATCAGTTCGGTCGCGGCATCGAGTATCTGCGCATCTCGGTGACCGATCGGTGCAATTTCCGCTGCGTATACTGCATGCCGATCGAGGGCATGGAGTGGCTGCCGAAGAAGGACATCCTGACGTATGAGGAGATCGCCGAGGTCGTGCGGCAGCTGGCGCCCCTTGGGCTGCGGCGCCTGCGGATCACTGGCGGTGAGCCGACCATCCGGCCCGACCT
This sequence comes from Gemmatimonadaceae bacterium, assembly GCA_039927015.1. Classification (GTDB taxonomy): domain Bacteria; phylum Gemmatimonadota; class Gemmatimonadetes; order Gemmatimonadales; family Gemmatimonadaceae; genus SCN-70-22. The sequence goes on from JBDSVW010000137.1 coordinate 721, forward strand.
CGCGTCGCTGATTCGGATGCTGCGCGAGGTGGAGGAGATCGAGGATATCGCGCTGTCGACGAACGGCGTGAAGTTGCCGGCGCTCTCGGGGGCCCTCAAGGCCGCGGGGCTCAACCGGGTGAACATGAGCGCGGATTCTCTGCGCGAGGACCGGATCGTGGCGATTGCCCGCCGGAACCTCGGCCTGTCGCCTGTGGCCGCGGCGCTGGCGGCGGAGGAGGCGGGGCTGGGCCCGATCAAGATCAACGTTGTGCTCCTGCGCGGGATCAACGACGATGAGGTGACCGATTTTGCCCGGCTGGCGCTGGAGCATCCCTGGCACATCCGCTTCATCGAACTGATGCCCGTGGGCGAGATGCGCGACCTGACGTGGGAGCACGTGGTACCCAGCGACGAGGTGTTGCAGCGGGTATCAGCCCTCGGGACCCTAACGAGCGACGCGGGTCCGCGGGGCAATGGTCCGGCGCAGTACTATCGCATCGGGGACTCCCCCGGGACCATCGGGGTCATCACCCCCATGACGCACACCTATTGCGGGTCGTGCAACCGGGTGCGCCTAACGGCTGACGGGCGGCTTCGCACGTGCCTGTACGGCGACCACGAGGTGAACCTGCGCGACCCGCTGCGCGCCGGGCAGCCGCTGGAGCCGCTCTTCCGGCAGGCCCTGGCGGAGAAGCCAAAGGAGCACAACCTGCTCCAGATGCAGGTGGGGGGACTCCGGGCGCTGTCGCAGGTGGGCGGCTGACGCTGCAGGCGTTGGCGCGCGGGTGACGCCGGAAGTTTGGCTACCGTGTCACGTGTCGGACGGGTAACTTTGGTGTGCTGTTCGAGCTTACCTCACCATCGTTATCGACATGGTCAATAAAATCACTGTGGTTGGTGCGGGAAACGTGGGCGCGACGTGCGCGCAGCGTCTTGCCGAGAAGGAACTGGCGAAGCGGGTCGTCCTCGTGGACATCGCGGAGGGGATCCCGCAGGGAAAGGGACTGGATCAGTGGCAGTCGGCGCCGATCGAGCTCTATGACACCCGCATCGTGGGTACCAACGGATACGACGAGACGGAGCACTCCGATATCGTCGTGATCACGGCCGGTATCGCGCGCAAGCCCGGGATGTCGCGCGACGACCTGATGAACACGAACGCCGGCATCGTGAAGTCGGTGTCCGAGAATATCGCCCGCACGTCGCCGAACGCGATTCTCATCATCGTCTCCAATCCGCTCGACGTCATGTGCCACGTGGCCATGAAGGCGAGCGGATTCCCGCGCGAGCGCGTGCTGGGCATGGCGGGCGTGCTGGATACCGCGCGCTACCGCGCCTTCCTGGCCGAGGCGCTGGACATCTCGGTGCGGGACATCCAGGCGATGGTGCTGGGCGGGCACGGCGACACCATGGTGCCGCTCATCTCCTACACCACCGTCAGCGGCATCCCGATCACGCAGCTCATGGCGCGGGACGTGCTCGACAAGATCGTGGACCGCACACGCAACGGCGGCGCCGAGATCGTGTCGTTCCTCAAGACCGGGTCGGCGTACTATGCGCCCTCGGCCGGCGCGGTGCAGATGGTCGAGGCCATCGTACACGACCAGAAACGCATCCTGCCCTGCGCGGCGTGGCTGGAGGGCGAGTACGGCATGTCGGGCCTTTTCCTCGGGGTGCCTTGCAAGCTCGGACGGAAGGGCCTGGAGCAGGTCCTGGAAGTGGAGCTGACCTCTGCCGAGCGCGTCGCGTTAGGCAAGAGCGCGGAGGCTGTCCGCGAGCCGATGGCGAAGCTCGGCTTGTGATCCCGACCCGTGGCGCCGGC
>JBDSVW010000138.1:0-3618 GCA_039927015.1 Gemmatimonadaceae bacterium
ACAGGTTTGATAGGAGGGATAGCGGTCCGGCAGATCCTTCCACGGGGCACCAGTCCGCAAGATCCACAGCACGCCGTTCAGCACATCCCGTGGATCGCGCCACGGGCGGCCGCGTCGGTCCTTCCGACGGCGTGGGGCGGGCAGCAACGGCGCCAGTACCGCCCACTGCTCATCCGTCAGGTCCACCGGTACCTCCGAGGAAGGGGGGCTACCGGACGCCTAACGTACCATACCGTCTCGCTTTACGCCACTAGAACATTTATGAGATAGCTTCTAAACAACTTATGCTACCACGCCGCAAAGCCTAGCGTCAGGCGCGATCATGCGAGATGCGCCCCAGGGACTGGGCGTGTACGCGACTCCGCTGGAATTGGCGGCGCTCGTGCCGAACTCGTGCCGCCGGTCCTGATCCACTCACGCGCTGCGTCGTTCACCAGATGAAGCCGGGCGCAACTATCCCAGGCGAGACGCACCTCTTCGTCACGTCCCCCGCGGCTTCGCCCGATGCGTCGGCGCCGCCGCCAGCGGATCGTCCGGCCAATGATGCCGCGGATATCGCCCCTTCATCTCCCGCTTCACATCGAAGTATGAACTGCGCCAGAATCCCTCAAGGTCGCGCGTGACCTGCACGGGACGATGTGCGGGGGAGAGTAGTTGCAGGGTGATAGGCACGCGACCCTCCATCACGGCCGGTGTCTTTGTACACCCGAACATCTCCTGCAATCGCACGGCAACCACGGGAGCAGCCGGATCGAAATAGTCGATGCGGATGCGGTTGCCCGTGGGGGCGACGTAGTGCGTGGGAGCGAGCGTATCGAGGGCGGCACGCTGCTGCCACGAGAGCATGCCGAACAGAAGGTCGTGCAGGTCCAGCGCCTGCAATTCGGAGGCGCGCCGCAGGCCAAGAAGGCGCGGCGCGAGCCACTCGTCGAGCGTCTCCAGCAAGGCGGGGTCACTCACGTCGGGCCAGCTGGCATCGTGCGCGTGCACAAAGGCGAGGCGCTCACGGGTGCGCGTCGCGTCCTTACTCCATGACAAGAGTTGCAGCTGCGAAGAACGCACGGCCTCGAGCAGCGCGGCGGCGAGCTGTTCGTCCGATACGTCGCGCAGCGGAACGGTGCGCAGGGTGATGGCGCCCAGCCGCTCCACGCGGGTCGCGCGCACGGACGACGTCGCGTCGTCCCACGCTACTTCATCGGATGCTTCGATGTCCCCGGCGAACTCACGCTGGATATCGGCAAGACTCAGCGGCGCAGCGAGGTAGATCGCGCTCTCGGGCCGCTTGCCGTCGCTCTCCGCCACCACGAGGTACGGCGTCGAACTGAGCGCGGGCGAATCGCGCAGCAGTGCACCGGCACCGTTACGCAGCAGGAAGCGCCCACCCTCGCCGGGCCGCCGCTGCCCGATACGATCGGGATACGCGAGCGCCAGCACGCGCCCTGCGTCATGCTCGTGGTACTCAGCGCTCCCGGGCCGCCTCTCCGTGCCGAACTCGCGCCGCCATGATGCTGACTCAAACTCGGCGGTGGAGAGCGCCTCGCGCACGACGCGCATGCCGCCCACGCGATCGGGCAATCGCTCACGCCGCCGACTGGCACGCAGCAGTTCGAGCCGAGGCAGGACATCGGCGTCGTGCTGCGGACCGTCGCTGCGGAGCACGTCGCGCTCGCCGATGAGCGAGGCGATATCGCATGCGATCGCTCCCACGCCCTGCTCATGCGCGCGCAGCAGCATGTGGCTCACGCGGGGATGCGCGGCTACCTCGGCCATGCGCGCACCATGCTGCGTGAGCTGCCCCACTCCATCGAGCGCGCCGAGCCATGCCAGCAGTTGGCGCGCGCGTGTGAGGTTGGCGGCGGGCGGCACGTCGAGCCATGGCAGTTCGCGCGGATCCTCGATGCCGGCAGCCGCAAGTTCCAGCGCCAGCGGCGCCAGGTCGGCGTCAGCGATCTCGGGGGCGGTGAAGGGAACCAGTCCGGCATGCTCCTCCATCGCCCACAGCCGGTAACACACGCCGGGCGCCACTCGTCCCGCGCGGCCGGCACGCTGCTCCGCCGATGCACGCGACACGCGGATGGTCTCGAGCCGTGTCATGCCTACGGCGGGCGAGAAGCGCGGCACGCGGGTCACGCCGCTGTCCACCACGGTCCGAATCCCTTCGATGGTGAGCGACGATTCGGCGATGGACGTGGCCAGCACCACTTTGCGCCTGCCGGCTGGTGCGGGGAGGATGGCGTGGTCCTGCTGTGCGAACGAGAGGTTGCCGTACAGCGGACACACCTCCACCTCGCTGCCCAGGGTGCCATCGCCGAGTCGCTCGGCCACGCGATGGATCTCACCCTGGCCGGGCAGGAAGACGAGCACGTCACCCGCGGTCTGGCTGAGGGCAATGCGCACGGCATTCGCCACGTCGCCCTCCAGGCGCTGGTCTGCGCGACGGGGCAGGTAGCGCATCTCGACGGTAAAGCTGCGGCCCTCGCTGGAGATGACGGGCGTGTCGCCGAGCAGGCGCGCGACGGGGCCGCCATCCAGCGTGGCGGACATCACAAGGATGCGCAGGTCGGCGCGTACGAGTCGCTGCGAGTGCAGGGTGAGCGCGAGCCCGAGGTCGGCGTGCAGCGAACGCTCGTGGAACTCGTCGAAGATCACGAGGCCCACGCCATGCAAAGTGGGATCGTGATGGATCATTCGAGTGAGAATGCCTTCGGTGATGACCTCGATGCGAGTGCTGCGGCTCACCTTCGTGTCGCGGCGCACGCGATAGCCGACGTCCTCGCCCACCTGCTGGCCCAGCAGCTGCGCCATGCGGTGGGCGGCAGCGCGCGCGGCGAGGCGGCGGGGCTCGAGCATGAGGATCTTGCGGCCGGCCAGCCAGGAGGCATCGCGCAACGCCAGCGGAACGATCGTGGTCTTGCCGGCGCCGGGGGGCGCCTGGAGCACGGCGTTAGGCGAGCGCACGAGCGCCTCACCCAGCGCCGGCAGCGCCTCGGCGATCGGGAGGGAGGCCCAGTTCACCGCTTGCCGGTGCGCGCGTGCGACGCGTGATCGGATGCCGAGCGTCGTGCCAGGAAGAGCACATGTCGCGGGCCGCCGGCGGCGTGGGCGCTCGCCTGCTTTGTCTCGACCTGCAGGCCGGCGTGCCGCAACGCCCGCTCGAACGCGCGATCGGCGGTGGCAGACCAGTATGCGAGCATTCCCCCGGGCTTGAGCGCGTCGGCGGCCATGTGGATGCCGGCCTCTCTATAGAGGGACGCGTTGCCCGACGTGGTTAGCGGGTCGGTGCCGTTGTCCACGTCGAGCATGATGGCGTCGTACATGCTGGTGGACTTGCGCAGCAGCGTCATCACGTCGGCGTGTCGCATCTCCACCCGCTTGTCACGCAGCGCATCGCCGGCCAACGCATACTCGGGATTCCGGTTCCACTCGATCACGTCCTTCAGCAGCTCGGCCACCACGACGCGCGCATCGGGAGCAAGGAGCCGCAGCGAGGCGCGCAGGGTAAAGCCGAAACCGAGTCCCCCGATAAGCACGCAGGCCCCAGGCTGGCCCGCGACATGCGAGCACGCGAAGTCGGCAAGGCTCTCCTCCGACTGGTGCCGGCGCGTGGACATGAGCTCC
>JBDSVW010000139.1:0-9716 GCA_039927015.1 Gemmatimonadaceae bacterium
CCGGGCACGTTGCCGGGCGCTCCCGTCAGGTGCAGATAGCCGAGCAGCGCGAAGGCGACCGCTTCCTTGGCTTCGCCGTCGAAGAAGATGTCGTCGAAGCGCAGCACCTTGCGTCCGGGCAGCGCCTGGGCGATGGCGCGCACCAGCGCGGGGTTCTTCGCCCCCCCGCCGGAGAGCACGACCTCCTCCGCCGGCTCCGGCAGGAAGCGGCCATAGGCATCGGCGATGGTCGCCGCCGTCAGGGACACGGCGGTCGCGACCATGTCCTCCGTGCGCGCTGCCGGCGACGCGTCGCGGCAGCGTGAAATGAATCGCGCGATGTAGGCCGGCGAGAAGAGCTCGCGGCCGGTGCTCTTGGGAGGCGGGGCGGCGAAATACGGATCCTCGAGCGCCTCCTGCACCACGGCGTTGATCGCCTGTCCACGCGCCGCCAGCTCTCCATCGCGGTCGAAGCGCAGCGCCGGCACGAGCGCACGGGTCACGCCGTCGATGATCACGACCCCGGGCCCCGTGTCGAAGGCCCGCACGCCGGAGAGAGGCGCGGGCGCATCGCCGGCCGGCGTCCGCGACGCGAGGAGGCCCGCGTTAGGTGGCACCACGGTCACGTTGCCGATGCCGCCCAGGTTCTGCAGGGCGCGCCAGTGGCCCGCCGCGCCGAAGAGCAGCGCGTCAGCCATGGGCACCAGGGGGGCACCCTGCCCTCCGGCGGCCATGTCCCGCACGCGAAAGTCGGAGATCACCGGCCGGCTGGTGCGCTCGGCAATCACCGCCGCCTCGCCGAGCTGCCAGGTGGAGTGGCCCGGCACATGCCAGATGGTCTGGCCATGCGATGCAATCGCCGCGATGTCGTCGCGCGCGACCCCGCACTCGTTCATCACGCGCAGCGCCGCCCGCGCAAGCACGTGCCCGAGGTCGAAGTTAAGCCGGCAATACTCGTCGGGCGAGCCTTCGCGCAGCGCGCGCGCGAGGCGTTCGCGCTGGTCGTCATCATACGCCACCACGTCGTACGCCAGGAGATCGGCCGAGATGCGGTCGCCCTCGACCGTAAAGCGCACCGCGGCCGCCGAGATGCCATCGAGCGACGTGCCAGACATGAGCCCCACGACGACGGTCATGCCGGCGCCTGCGTGTCCGGCAGCTGCACGGCGGGAGGTTCGCCACCGGTTACGCGACGGATGATCCCGCCCCCCTCCTCCAGCGCCCGCTCGGCCGCCTCGCGATCGAGCTGCAGCGCGTGCATTACAATAGCGAGCTTCACGCGCTGGTCGGCGCGGCGCAGCAGGTCGCGCGCTTCCTCGCGGGTGATGCTGCACACCTCCATGAGGATCCGCTGGCTGCGGTCCACGAGCTTGAGATTCGTCGCCCGCAGGTCGACCATGAGGTTGCCGAAGGTCTTGCCCATCCGGATCATGGCACCCGTGGTGAGCATGTTCAGCACCAGCTTGGTCGCTGTCCCGGCCTTGAGCCGGGTGGAGCCCGTGACGATCTCCGGTCCCGTCACCGGCACGATGAGGATGTCGAGCTGCGAGCCGAATGCCGGATCGATCGGCGTGCAGGCGATGATCCCCGTCTTGGCGCCCAGTGCCCGTGCGCGCGTGAGCGCCCCGCGCACGAAGGGCGTAGTGCCACTGGCTGCGATGCCGATCAGCACATCGCCGTCACGCACGCCATGCGCCTCCACCGCGCGCACGCCGTTCTCCGGGAGGTCCTCCGCCCCTTCCTGCGCGCGGAAGACGGCCTCCATTCCGCCAGCGATGATCCCCTGGACCAGCTCAGGATCGGAACCGAACGTGGGAGGACACTCGCTGGCGTCGAGAATGCCGAGCCGCCCGGAGGTGCCGGCGCCGGCGTAAAACAGGCGCCCCCCACTGCGGAAGGCCTGCTCGATGAGCGAGATCGCCCCTGCGATCTGCTCGCGTTGCGACGCGACCGCCTCGGGCACCCTGCGGTCTTCCGCGGTCATGATATCCACGATCTCGAGCGGCGTGGCCATATCAATGGCCGCGGACCGGGGATTCCGGTGCTCGGTAATGCGGGGATCCCGCGGTGGCTGAGGCACGCGACGAAGTTGCAGGGGAAGTTGCAGGGGAAGTTGCAGGGGAAGTTGCAGGGGTAGTGGGGAGTTCTGTCTCCCCGTGTCGGCAGGGCATAACTTACCCTGCTGCGAATACCCCTCACAACGGAGCCCGCATGCACGCGCGATGGATGGCAATACTCTTGGTGCTCGCGATGGCCGGGGTGCCCTCCGGGGCTCAGGGTCGGCGGGGCGGGGATCGGGGGGGCACCGCCGGCAGCGAGCCGACGTGGTGGGGATCATTCGCGGCGGGCTACCAGTGGTCCAACGCGGTCAGCGATCCCGGCACCGACGCCGTCTGGAACTTCGACTCGAATTGGTCGATGCGGGCGTCGGTGGAGCGCGAGATCGCACCGCGCACCACGGTGGGCCTCGCCTGGCGATACTCGCGCATGCCGCTGAGCATCACGAGCAGCGCGTCGGGCGGCGTCTGCCAACCGTGCGCGGCCGACGCGACCATTGCGAGCTACGGCATCACCGCGAGATCGGGTGGCGGGCGGGGCCTGCACCTCGTCTATGAGGGGTTCGTCGGCGCCACGCAGTTCAATAACTTCACGCTTGCGCCGGCCGCCTCTCCTGCGGCGCAGGCCGCGTTCGCGAGCGTGCGCAATGTGGACTTCTCGTGGGCGGTGGCGACCGGGGCGGGCTACTCGCTGTCGAACGAATTCCAGATCGTCGCGTTGTACGAATACGGAAGCAGCGTTCACGAGAAGGGCAGCAACTCGCCTTTCCAGCGGCGGACGGCGCAGCACTACACCACCCGACTGGGCGTGCGGCTGGGCATCTAGGATCATCGCTTTCCCGATCACCGGAATTCCGGGGTTCGCCACCTCCACGGGCCCGCGCCCGCCGCGCGTCGTCCGACTCCACCGTCAGGGCTCTCCATGCATCCTTTGATTCGTCGGCTTACGCTCCCCCTCCTTATCCTCGGTGCCTGCCGCGCCCCGACGCCGGCGCAGAGTACCCTGCGCGGCGACGGTCCGGCGGTCCCGGCGCGTCGCACCGTCACCTTTCCCGAGGGGTGGCGCTTCAAGGCGGGCGAACCGGCAGCGTTCGGGGCGCATTCGATGATCGCGTCCAACCAGCATCTCGCCTCTGAGGCCGGCAACGAGATCATCCAGCAAGGGGGCAACGCGGTGGATGCCGCGGTTGCCGTGGGCTTCGCGCTGGCGGTCACCTATCCGGTGGCCGGCAACATCGGTGGTGGCGGCTTCATGGTCATCCGCATGGCCGATGGACGGGCGGCGAGCATCGACTATCGCGAGGTCGCGCCCCTCGCCGCCAGCCGCAACATGTATCTCGATGCCCAGGGCAATCCGACGAACGAGAGCATCGTGGGCTATCGCGCCTCGGGCGTGCCGGGGGCGGTGGCGGGTATGGCAGAGGCGCTGGCGAAGTATGGCTCGAAGAGCCTAGCCGAGGTGATGGCGCCGGCGATACGCCTGGCACGAGACGGATTCATCGTGGACTCGTCGCTGCACCTGGGGCTCCGGTCGAGCTTCGGATACATCGGCCGCTACGACGCGAAGGACGTCTTCTACGACAACGGCACCCCACTCGCGATCGGCACGCGCTTTCGCCAGCCGGCGCTCGCCCGCACGTTGCAGCTGATAGCCGACCGTGGGCCATCGGCGTTCTACACGGGCGAGGTGGGGGACTCGCTGGTGGCGGCCATGACGCGCGGCGGCGGAATCATTACGCGCGAGGACCTGGCCCGATACCGGGCACTGTGGCGCACCCCGATCAAGAGCACCTATCGGGGCTACACGCTGTTCACGATGCCCCCGGCGTCGTCGGGGGGCATCGTGGTGACGGAGACGCTGAACATCCTGGAGGCGAGCGGCGACACGCTCCCCGCCTGGGGATCCGCCGCCTACGCGCACCTGCTCGGCTCGGCGTACCAGCGCGCGTTCATCGACCGCAACAGCAAGCTGGGTGATCCGGCATTCGTGGATGTCCCGCTCGATCAGCTCACGAGCAAGCGCTACGCGCGCACCCTCGCGTTGACCATCCATCCGGAGCGCACGACGCCCACGCCACCCGATGGCGCGCAGATTGTGGACGGCATGCACACGACCCACTACTCGGTGGTGGACGACAAGGGGAACGCGGTGGCGACCACCACCACGCTCAACAACGGCTACGGCTCGGCGGTCTACCTGAAGAACGTGGGCTTCTTCATGAACGACGAGATGGACGATTTTGCCTCGGCGCCCGGCAAGCCCAACATGTTCGGACTCGTGCAGGGCGAGGCCAACGCCATCGCCCCCGGCAAGCGCATGCTGAGTGCGATGTCCCCCACCATCGTGCTCGATCCGACGGGTCAGCTCTACCTCGTGGTGGGAGCCGCCGGAGGTCCGCGCATCATCACCGCCACGTCGCAGGTGATCCTGAACGTGATCGACTATCGCATGTCGCTGAGTGACGCCATGCGCGCCCCGCGCCTGCATCACCAAGCGCTCCCGGATACGCTGATGGTCGAGACCAATGGCCTCACGAGCGCCGCGGAGTTTCGGCTGCGCGAGATCGGACACGGGATCCGTTACCTACCGGGCCTGGCGAACGTGAATGCCGTGATGCGCGTGCCGGGTGGCTGGGAGGGGGTCTCGGAGCCGCGCGTCGGCGGCACCGGCGGCACGTCTTCGCGTTAGGCTCGGCCGGGGGCGCGCGGTGACGCCGCGCCCCCCGGCTCAGTCGAGCCGCAGCAGGTCGCCCGGCCGCGTGCGCGCCGCCCGGCGCGCCGGCAGCCAGCTGGCCAGGAGCACGGCCGCGGTGAGCAGTACCGCGATCGCCACCAGCGTGGCCGGGTCCGACGGCTGCACGTCGTAGAGCAGCGCCGTCAGCACCCGCGTGGTGCCGAGCGCGATCACCAGACCCGTCGCGCCGCCGACGAGGGCGATTGCCAGCCCCTGCCCGAGCACGAGACGCACGACGTCGCCGCGCGTGGCACCAAGCGCGAGCCGGATGCCAAACTCCCGCCTGCGCTGCGAGACGGAGAACGAAATGACGCCGTAGGTGCCGATGGCGGCGAGCGACAGCGCCACGAGCGCGAACAGCATGAGCAGCGACGTGCTGGCCCGCGCACCTGCCGACGCATCTCCCATCCGCGCCTCCAGGGTGCGCACGTCGTAGAGGGGGGACTCCGGGGCCGCGTCACGCAACACGCGGCGCACGGACTCCGTCAGCAGCAACGGATCGCCGGCCGTGCGCAGGAGCAGCATCATGCTCGCCCGCGGCGACTGGTAGTACGAGAGATAGACGTCCGGCTTCACCGGATCCTCCAGCGACTCGTAGCGCACGTTACCGACCACGCCGACGACCCGGGCGGTGTCATTCCAGAAGCCACCCTGCCCGACGCTTACCGGGCGCCCGATGGGATCCTGGCCGGGCCAGAAGGTGCGCGCCGCGGACTCGCTCACCAACACGACCTTCTGCGTCCCCGCGCGATCACCGTCGTTCAGCAAGCGGCCGCGCAGCAATGGAACCTTCATCACCGAGTTCCACGCCGGCGAGATCCAGTGCACGCCTGTCTCCGGCGCGGCGCCCTCGGCGACCGGCGGTTTGTCACGCAAGCTGATCACGGTGCCATTGCAGCCGCCGTTGAGCGGCGGACAGTCTGCCAGCGCGACGTGTGCGACGCCCGGCAAGGCCGCGAGCTGCTCGACCATGCGATCGTAGAAGCGTGGGAGCGAGTCCCGGCCGTAGTCCGCAGGGGTGTTGAGCCGCAGGGTGAGCACATGCTCGGCTTCCACCCCCGGAGGGACATTCACGAGCTTCGAGAGACTGCGGAGCATGAGGCCCGCCCCCGCCAGGAGCACCAGAGCGAGCGACACCTCGGCGGTGGCCAGCAGCGATCGCGAACTCACGTGTCGAAGTCCGCGACCGTGCTCACGCTGCCTCCCGTTCTTGAGATCCTCGGTGAGGGAGAGTGGCGTGGCGCGGAGCGCGGGCACGAGTCCGAACATCACCCCTGTCACGAGGACCAGCGATCCCGCGAAGGCGAGCGCGGGTAGGTCCAGGTGGATGCCGGAGAAATTCACCGCACCGAGTCCCCCGCGCGACTGCATGCGCAGCACCGCGGCCGGATCCATCGTTGCGAGCAGTTTGGTACCCCACCACGCCAACAGCACCCCCAGGGCGCCACCGGCCATGGCGAGCAGCAGGCTCTCGGTGACGAGCTGCCGGATGATGCGGCGGCGTGCGCCCCCCACTGCCAGCCGTACGGCAATCTCCCGCCGCCGGCCCGCTGCACGAACGAGGAAGAGGTTGGCCACGTTTGCGCAGGTGATCAGCATGACGAGGGTCACTGCTCCCAACAGCACCAGCAGCGAGCGGCGCAAGAGCGGCGTGACGCGCACCGCATCGAGGGTTTCGGCGGCCGCGCCCCAGCTGGCCCCGGTCGGAAACGGATTGGGATGCGCGGCTTCGATGCGCTCGCCGAGCTGCGCGACGGTGGTCCGCGCCTGCTCGGGCGAGACCCCCGACGCGAGCCGTCCCACGCCCTCGAAGGTGAGATTCCACGGCTGTTCGCGCTCGCCCTGTTCGAGCGACATCAGCGTCGTCCACACCTCGGCGTTGCCGGACATGCCGCCGAATCCGGTCGGCAGCACGCCGACGATCGTGTAGAGTTCGCCGTTGATCCTGAGGGATTGTCCGAGCACCGCGGGATCGGCGTTGTAGCGCCGCTTCCAGAACGCATCGCCGAGGATCACTGCCCGCGGCCCGTTGGGCTGGGCATCCTCCTCAGGCAGGAACGTTCGTCCCAGCACCGGCTGCACCCCTAACAAGGAAAGATATCCGGTGCCGGCAAGCTCTCCCCGCACGCGCTCCACGTCGCCGCGGCCACCGACGGAGACCTGCCGATCAGTGTGCAAGGCCACCTGGGAAAAGACCTGCTGCTGGTCGCGCAGGACCACGAACTTGGGATACGACCACGGTTGGTCGTCATCGGCAGACCGGTCTGGCGAGGCGGGCGAGGTGAGACTCACGCGCATCAGCCGCTCGGGTTGGTGGAAGGGCAGCGGCCGCAGAAGCATCGCATGCACCGCGCTGAAGATCGCGGTGTTGGCTCCGATCCCCACGGCGAGCGTGAGCATGGCGACCGCCGTGAAGCCCGGCGTGCGACGGAAGCTACGAAGGGCGAAGCGCGCATCCTGGCGCACCAGCTCCATGAATCCAAGGCCAGCCATCGCGCGCCTCTCCTCGTTGACTAACGTGCTGTTGCCAAACTTCCGGCGGGCCGCGAACGACGCGTCCGCCGGTGCCAGGGTGCCACCCGACGCCCGGCGCTGCTCCATGGCTTCGAGCGAGAGATGGAAATGCATTTCCTCCTCGAGGTCTCGCTCGAAGTCCTCACGACGCAGCAACGCCTTCAGCCGGTGCGTCACGGCGTGGAAGATCGACATGGCTACTCCGGCACGTGTTGCATGACGCCCTGGATAGCGGTGAGCATCCGCTCGAAGCTGGAGATCTCCGCGCCGAGATGGCGCCGACCCGAGGCCGTGATGGTGTAGTAGCGCGCGCGCCGGCCCGTCGGCGACTGCCCCCATTTGGAGGTGACCCACCCCTGCGTCAGCAGCCGCTCCAGCGCGGGATACAGGGAGCCCTGCTCCACGCTCAGCACCTCCTCGGAGAGGCGCTGGATCTGCTGTGCGATGGCGTAGCCATGCATGGGCTGCACCGTGAGGGTTTGGAGGATGAGCATGTCCAGCGTGCCCTTGAGCAGCTCACTCCGTGGGGCGGCATCCTGTCTGGCCACTTCCAATCCTCACGCGCTCGGGTCCTGATAGGTAGAACGCCTACATGTCATAGGTAGGAGTCCTACATATAGGCGAGACCTGGCGGGCTGTCAAGCCACGTACGGCGGCTTGGTGGAAAAGTTGCGGCCACGAATAAAGAGGGACCGGCGATGTGCCGGTCCCTCTCCCGTTCGCGAAGCGCGTGGCGCCGCCTAGTTCGTGGTGACGGTTACCGGCGTATTGAGCTTGACCACGATGCTCGCGCCGGAATTCACGCATCCTTCGTAATTGGCCGTCGCGGCAGCCGCCGCACCACCCGCCGCCGCGCCTGCCGCCGCGCCAATGATGGTGGACTTGGACTTCTTGCCGAGGATCTGGCCGATGATGGCACCGGCGGCTGCGCCGCCGAGCACCTTCTTCGCGTCGTTGCCGCCGGAACTGGCGCGGACTCGGGTAATTTCGGCGGTCTGGACGTCCCCATCCAGCGAGTATGTCTTGCCGCCGAATGCGATGTTGATGACCTGGAAGCCCATCTGGATCTGGTCGTTGGCGTTCTCACTCCGCTTGAGCTGCGTGAGTTCAATCGTCACGGCCGCACCGGCGGGAATCACCGCTCCATTGGATCCGGAGACGGCGCTGTTGAGCGTCGCGACGAAGCGATCACCCACCTTGTTGGTGTTGGTGCACACCTTGTCCGCCGAGCCGAGCAGCAGCGTTGAGCCAGCCGCGATGGTGCCAACGCGCTCGGCAGTACCCGGCCCAGGCGCGGCGGTGTTGCCACCCTTGGTGACCGGCGGCGCAGGGGGCGGGGTCGGCCGCCGTACTGGCGTGCGAGGACGTGCCGGGGGCGGCGTGACAGTGCTCGGCGCAGGCGTCTCGGGGGCGGGAACGTCGAGCAGCTGCGGCTCTATCATGCTGTCCGCCCCGACGCGCGCGAGATCGCGCGCGAGCGCGGAATCCTGCGCCAGCGAAGCGGCATCTCTGTTATCGCCCCCGCAACTGGCCACAAGGAACACTGCGGCGAGCGCGACCGGCCAACTGGCGCGTCGGATATATTGGGACATGGTGTAGCCTCTCAGGTCAAGGGTGGTGCCATACAACATACTGTCCGCCGTCTGCTAATGTTCCGTCCGATATCGCGCTTCCTCCCGTCGAGCCGAGCGACGTGCGCGCACTTCTCCGACTAATACCCTACGCAGTCCCATACCGGGGCACGATTGCAGCCGGGCTGGCGTGCGTGGTGGTCTCCGCCGCTCTGGGCAGCGTGAATCCGTGGCTGCTGCGGCGCGGCATCGACAGCATCCAGACCGGCGGCACGCTCAGTGTCGTCTGGCGCGTGGCCGGGGCAATGATCGTCGTCTCGCTGGTGGGCGGGGCATTCCGGTTCGGCATGCGCGAGTTGCTCAACTCCCTGTCGCGGAAGATCGAATACGACCTACGGAACGACGTCTTCCGCCACCTGCTGACACTCGACGCGCAGTACTTCACCCACATGCGCACGGGCGAACTGATGGCCCGGCTGACGAACGACCTGAGCGCGGTGCGCATGGCCGCCGGCCCGGCCATCATGTATTTGGCCAACACCGTCGTAGGCGGCCTGTTCGCGCTCGGCTTCATGCTCTCCATCGACCCACGGCTCACCGGGCTCGCGCTCCTGCCCATGCTGCCGCTGCCCTTCCTCATGGTACGGCTCGGCCGGGTGGTACACGAGCGTTTCGAGCAGGTGCAGGAGCACTTCGGCGCGATGACTACGCGAGTGCAGGAGAACCTCGCCGGCACGCGCATCGTGCGGGCCTACCGGCAGGAAGAGGCCGAGCAGACACGCTTCAATGCCATGAGCGAGGAGTATCTCTCACGCAACTTGCACCTGGCGAAGTTGCAGGCGGTAATGAGTCCCAGCTTTT
>JBDSVW010000140.1:0-4200 GCA_039927015.1 Gemmatimonadaceae bacterium
CCAGCGCTTGCAGCGCGGGCCGCAGCTTGCCCATGAGTTCGTCGATGTGCGAGCGCTCGATGATGAGCGGGGGAGAGAGCGCGATGATATCGCCGGTGGTGCGAATGAGCAGGCCGCGCCGGAAGCAGTCCACCATGCACTCCATCGCACGCGCGCCGACTTTTCCGGGGCGCGATGCGAGCTCGATGCCCGCCACCAATCCCAGATTCCGGATATCGATCACGTGCGTACAATCCCGCAGGGAGTGCACCGCCTCTTCCCAATACGGCGCGATGTCGGCCGCGCGCGCGAAGAGCTGCTCGTCCCGGTAGACGTCCAGCGTTGCGAGACCGGCCACGCATGCGAGCGGATGGCCCGAGTAGGTGTAGCCATGGAAGAACTCGATGCCCGCTTCCGTGGCGTTGACCACGGTATCGTAGATCGCCGAGCGAACAATCACGGCGCCCATAGGCACCGCGCCGTTGGTGAGTCCCTTCGCGACGGTCATGAGGTCTGGCGTCACCCCGAAGAACTCCGCCGCGAACGGCGCGCCCAGTCGCCCGAAGCCGGTGATGACCTCATCGAAGATGAGCAGGATGCCGTGCGTGTCGCACAGGCTGCGCAACCGCTGGAGGTATCCCACCGGGGGAATGAGCACGCCGGTGGATCCGGCCACGGGCTCCACGATGACGGCGGCGATGGTGCCGGCGCCGTGCGTCGCGACGAGTGCTTCCAGCGCATCGGCCAGGTTGGCGCCGTGCTGGGGCTGCCCTTTCGAGAAGAGGTTGCCCTCCACTCCGTGCGTATGCGGCAGGTGACTCACCCCGGGCATGAGGTGCTGGCTGAACGGCTTCCGGTTGGCCTCGATGCCGCCCACGGAGATGCCGCCGAATCCGACGCCATGGTACCCGCGCGCGCGCCCCACGAAGTGGGTGCGTCCGCTCTCGCCGCGCGACGCGTGATAGGCGATGGCGATCTTGAGCGCCGAATCGACCGCTTCCGAACCGGAGTTGGTGAAGAAGACGTGGTCCAGGTCGCCGGGCAGGAGTTCCGTGAGCCGCGACGCGAACTGGAAGCTCAGCGGGTGCCCCATGTTGAAGCCCGGGGCGTAGTCGAGGGTGGCCGCGCCCTTCGCGATGGCATCGACAATTGGCGCGCGGCAATGCCCCGCGTTCACGCACCAGAGGCCCGCGGATCCGTCCAGGACGGTGTTGCCATCCACGTCCGTGTAGTACATGCCCTTGGCCGACGCCAGCAGGCGCGGCGCTCGCTTGAATGCCTTGTTGGCGGTGAAGGGCATCCAGAGCTCTTCCATCGAGAGCTCGTTAGGCGTGAGGGTGGAAGCGAGTGACGGCATGGGACGGCGGGTAGGGCGTTGAAGGGTACGGCGGGGCGGGTCGTGCGCTCGCCGTGCGCGCTAAAGTGCCGCCGGGAGGGGGCGGCGTCTACCCTGGACTGACGTGGCCCTCAGCGCCGAGTGCGGCAGCGCTATCGCGCGCGTCCTTGGCGTCCTTGGCCTCCTCGGCCTCCTCCGCCTCGATTTCCGCATACTCGGCGGCCTCGCGCTTCACCACTTCGCGGGCGATCGCCTCCCGCTCGGCGCGGTAGCGCGTGTACCACTCCCGCGTCACCTGGCCGGCCAGATCGCGATTCCCCAATCCGAACGACAGTGCAAGGGCGAGCGCGACAGCCCCGAACAGGATGGCGAACGCGGTGGTGACGATATCGGACGCGATGCCCAGCTCCTGCAGCGCCATGAACACGGCCAACACGATCACCATCCAGCGACCAATGCGGGCCAGGGTGGGCCCACCCTGCACGCCGCCCGCCGACGCCATGATGAGTCCGCCCGTGAAGCGGCCCAGCACGATACCGACAATCAGGATCACGATGGCCGACATGAGCGACGGGATGTAGCCCACCAGCTCCGCGAACACCGTCGCCAGCGACTCCATGCCTAACGCATTCGCCGCCAGCATGATCACCGCGAACATGACGAACCAGAAGAGCAGCTTGCCGAGCACGCGCGTGGGGTTGAAGTGCGACCCGGTGCGCTCCACCGCCTCCAGCACTCCGCCCCGCTCCAGCCACTGGTTGAGCCTCACGCGGCGCAGAAAGCGCTCGACGCCCTTTTCCACCAGCTTGGCGAACAGGTATCCGGCAAACAGTATGACCAGCGCGCCCGCCATCGCGGGAACGATCTCGGCCAGTTGGGCGAAGCTTTCTTGCATTCGTTGGAAGAACGTCACGGGAGCCTTCGGAGTCGGTCGGTGCTCGCGGGGCCACAAATTGGGGCCGGGCGGCGAGCCCCAATCTAACTCCGAAGGGGCGCGTCCCGTGATGGGGATCACAAATCCCCGCTCGCCCAAACCCTAGTTCCGCGTGCCTCGTTTCAGGTCGAACAACACCGACCGGTGGCAGGAGGGGCAGAGCAGCCACTCGCGTCGGCGGGCGTAGCCAAGGCCGAACGACCCCCCGCCCAGGGATCGGCGCGTCATCAGCACGTCGCAGCGCGGGCACGGCGCGGTGCCGGTCTCTCCCACCACACGTCGCACCTCCGCTTCTTCCTCGATGGTGTACTTCGCCGTCTCAGCCATTCGCCGGGCGCCTCATATCTCCACCACAACCTTCCCGAATTGGCAGCCCGACTGCAAGCGTGCGTACGCCTCGGCGCCGTGCTCCAGCGGGTGGATGGAATCCACGACCGCGTGCAGGCGTCCGGCGGCGAACTCCGCGGTCACCGCCGCCATCTCGTCGCCGTTCCCCATGGTGGAGCCCATGATCGTCCACTGATTCCAGAAGAGGCGCCGCACATCGGTCTCCACCATCGGGCCCGAGGTCCCACCGCAGGTGACCAGCCGGCCGCGCCGTCCCAGGGCACCTAACGAACCGCGCCACGTGGCCTCCCCCACGCTGTCCACCACCACGTCCACCCCGCGCTTGCCGGTGCGCGCCCGGACTTCCCGGGCCACGTCCACCTGGGAGTGATTGAGCAGCACGTCGGCACCTAACGCCGTTGCGCGCTCGAGCTTCTCGTCGCTGGAGGAGGTGACCCACACCCGCGCCCCGCGCAGCTTGGCGATCTGCAGGGCCGCCAGCGCCACGCCGCCGCCGATCCCCCAGATCAGGACCTCGTCGCCCGCCCGCACCTGCGCCTTTCCGACCACCATGCGCCACGCCGTGAGCGAGGCCAGCGGGAAGGCGGCAGCTTCCGTCATGGGAATGGAGGAGGGAATGGGCAGGACATTCCCCTCGTCGACCACCTTCAACTCGCACATGGTGCCCGGCAGGTGCTCGCCAAAGATCTTGTAGGAGGTGCAGAGTGGCGAATCCCCGGTGCGGCAGTACTCGCAGGTGCCGCAGCTGGACCCCGGGTTGAGGATGACGTGGTCGCCCACCCGCACGGTGGACACCTCGTCCCCCACCGACTCCACCACCCCCGCCCCGTCCGATCCCACGATCCAGGGCGGCGTGATGGTGATGTTGGGGAGCCCGCCGAGCATGAAGAGATCGAGGCGGTTGAGGGCGGCCGCCCTCATTCGCACCCGGACCTGCGTGGGCCCGGCCAGCGCCGGGGCGTCGAGGTCCTCGCGATACTCGAGCTGCTCGAAACCGCCGTGTGCCGAGAGAGTGAGTGCGCGCACGCGTTGAGTGGTCGGAGAAGTGGACAAGGGCTAGATTCCGGAATCTTGCGGCCAACCTGCCACAGGGGGGCGCGCGACGTGCGCGCTCCACTGGAACCCAGTCCGGACTCTCAGGAAATGCTCTCGATCAAAGTCCCCCCGCTCGGTGAATCGATCGTCGAAGCCACGATTTCCCGCTGGCTCAAGAACGAGGGAGATCGCGTGTCCTCGGGCGAGACGCTGGTCGAACTGGAGACGGACAAGGTAACGGTCGAAGTTCCCGCGCAAAAAGCCGGGGTGCTCTCGCGCCGGCACAAGGCGGAGGGCGACGTCGTCGCGGTGGGCGATGTGCTCGCCGATCTGGATGAGTCGGCGACCGGCGAATCGGCTGCCCCGGCCGCCGCGAGCTCCGCCAGCGCCCCGGCGGCTCCGCCCGCGACAACGCCCACGCCGTCCTCGTCGCCAGCCGTGGCGCCGCCGGCACCGGCAGCCGCCGCACCCGCCGCCGCCCCCGCCGCCACACCCGCCGCCACATCCGCCGCCATCCCCCCGGCGACCGGCGAGGTAAAGGCCTCCCCCGCCGCTCGCCGACTCGCCA
>JBDSVW010000141.1:0-13579 GCA_039927015.1 Gemmatimonadaceae bacterium
GTGGGGGGTGACGCATGTGGTGGTGCACAACAGCGCCGACCCGGAGGCGTACCTGCCATATACCGGGGAAATTGCCTCGGGCCTGCGCGTGGCGAACCACATCACGTCCAAGCGCGTTTTCCTGGCGTGGGACTTCCACGAGGAGGCGCTGGCGGGGTTGCCGGTGCGCATCGTCGGCCACAATCCGGACATGCCTAACGTGGAGGCGGCCGCGGAGTGGGACGACCTCAAGCGGATGCTCAGCACGCATCGCTTCCTGGTCCACACCGCCGATCCGCGCTTCGAGGACGGGTTCAACATGTCGGTGCTGGAGGCCATGGCGGCCGGCATGCCGGTGCTCGCCAACCGGCATCCCACGAGCATCGTGCAGCACGGCGTGACGGGTTTCCTTGGCGATTCGCCGGCCGAGATGCGCGCCCATGCCGAGCGACTGCTGCTCGATGTAGATTTGGCATGCGAACTGGGCGCCAATGCGCGACGACACATCGAGCGCAACTTCTCGGCGGACCGGTTCCGCGTCGAATTCACCCGGGGCCTGCAGGAAGCACGGAAGAAGTGGGCGCGGCGACGGGGCAGGGCGCCCGCTCCCGCGCGCTGACGACCGTGGACGGCCGGCCCGATCCCCTCACGCCGGACGATCCATGCGCGCTCTCTCCACCCACTTCGGCGCCGCACTCCTGCTCGCCATCTCCGCATGGCCCGCGTCAGCCCAGGGACGTGCCGGCGATTTCGTCGTGCCGGGATTCCGCTTCGCGTCGGGCGACACGCTGAGCGACATCCGGCTCCACTACGTGACGTTAGGCACGCCGCGGCGCGACGCCGCGGGCACCGTGCGCAACGCGGTGCTTATCCTGCACGGCACGGGGGGCACCGGCGGCCAGTTCCTCGGCGCGGGATTCGCCGGGGAGCTGTACGGCCCCGGGCAGCTGCTCGATACCACCCGCACCTACGTCATCCTTCCCGACAACATCGGGCACGGCGGGTCGAGCAAGCCGAGCGACGGCCTGCACATGCGCTTCCCGCGCTACGGCTACGGTGACATGGTGCAGCTTCAGCATGCGCTGCTCACCCGCGGGCTGGGGGTGAACCACCTCCGGCTGGTAATGGGCACCTCGATGGGATGCATGCACGCCTGGGTGTGGGGCTACACC
The DNA here is from genome assembly GCA_039927015.1 of Gemmatimonadaceae bacterium. Taxonomy (GTDB): domain Bacteria; phylum Gemmatimonadota; class Gemmatimonadetes; order Gemmatimonadales; family Gemmatimonadaceae; genus SCN-70-22. Next base: position 1,152 of record JBDSVW010000141.1, read on the forward strand.
TATCCCGGGTTCAGCGACGGGCTCGTGCCGCTCGCCTGCGCGCCCACCCAGATCGCCGGGCGCAACCGCATGATGCGGCGGATGATCCTCGACAACATCATGCAGGACCCCGAGTGGAAGGGGGGTGAGTATACCGCGCAGCCCCGCGGGCTCAGGGGCTCCCTTGGCATGCTCTTCATGATGACCTCCGCCCCGCTGCTGCAGCAACGGCAAGCCCCCACGCGGGATGCCGCCGATTCGGCGATGCGGAACTTCGTGGAATTGCGGTTCCGCAGTACGGACGCCAATGACATGCTGTACCAGTTCGACTCCTCGCGCGACTACGACCCGTCGCCCTGGCTGGAACGCATCACGGTGCCGGTACTCGCCATCAACTCGGCGGACGACCTGGTGAACCCGCCGGAACTCGGCTTCATGGAGCGCCTGATGCCTCGGGTGAAGCAGGGGCGGTACATCCTGATTCCCACCAGCGACAAGACGCGCGGCCACGGTACCCACACGATGCCGGTCATCTGGGGTTCCTACCTGAAGGAGTTCCTCGCGAAGCTCGGTGAGGCGAGGGATTAGGTGTTGGCCACGTGGCGGCTCGCATGACGCGATGCGGTGTGTGGTCGTCCCCAGCGTGATGCCACCAGACAGCGTGCGCGCGCCGAAGGCCCCGGGAATCACGATCGTCACCATCGCCCTGATGCTGATGTCGGTGCTGGGCGCGGCGTGTGCGCTGGAGGCGCAATCCATCCGCGGCGCGCCGGTGCGGCACGACTCGGCGCTAGCCGTGGCAACGGTGGATTCCGCCTGGAGCCGCATCAACCGCTCGTATTACGATTCCACGTTCAAGGGCATCGACTGGCCCGCGCTGCGCGTGGAGCTGCGCCGGAGGGCCGGAGGGGCGCGTTCGATGGCCGAGGTGCGTGTGATCATCGAGTCCATGTTCGCACGACTGGGTGAGTCGCACTTCGCCCTGATCCCGTCAGATATGGCGGCGGGCTGGGACGACTCGCTGCCGCCGGTGCCCGACGACGCGTTCGGCGAGGCCGGCCTCGAATTCCGGCTGCTTGACGGGACGGTGGTGGTGTCCCGGGTGCGGCAGGGGTCCGCAGCATCCGACGCAGGGGTAGGGCTGGGCTGGGAGGTGGAGCAGGTCGTGGAAACGGACGTCTCCGCGCTCGTGCACGAGACGGCGGCACTGCCCGCCGGGACCTCGCGCCGGATGGCGGAGGTGCGCCTCCCGCTCTCCCTCATGGCGCGCACCTATGGCGCCGCGGGTGATTCCCTCGCCCTCACGTTCCGGTCGGCAGAGGGCCAGCGCGTGCTCGTGAGCGTGGTGTTGCGCGCGGCCGATGCGGAGGTGGTGCGTTTCGGGCACCTGCCACCGCAGATGGTGCGCTTCGAGTCGCAACGTCTCGCCGATGCGCAGGGATGCGTGGGAGTCGTGCGATTCAACGTCTGGATGCTGCCCGTGATGGCCCGCATCGACGACGCCATGCGGGAGCTGCGGGGGTGCCGCGGAATCGTGCTCGACCTGCGGGGCAACGTGGGCGGCGTCGCGGCCATGGTGATGGGCGTGGCCGGATACTTCGTGGACAGCACGGGGTCGTTAGGCACGCTGCGCTCCCGGGCCGCGACGTTGCGCTACGTGACCTCCCCGCGGCGCAGCGACCGGCACGGCCGTCCGCTGGACCCGTTCGCCGGCCCGCTGGCCATCCTGGTGGACGAACTCTCGGCGAGCACGAGCGAGATATTTGCCGCGGGGCTGCAGGAGATGGGGCGGGCGCGCCTGTTCGGCGAGCGCACCGCGGGGCAGGCGCTTCCCGCCATGCTCAGCCAGCTGCCCAACGGCGATGTGATGGAGCATGTCGTGGCCGACTTTACCTCGCCGGCGGGCCGGCGCCTGGAGGCGAGCGGGGTCGTGCCGGACGAGCGAATCCCACTCGAGCGCGGGAACCTGCGCGCGGGGCGCGACGGCGCCTTGCTCGCCGCGCGCAGATGGATCGACGCCGAGTGGGGTAGGAAGTCCCGGTAACGAATCGCCGCCCCAGCGTGCGTGTTAGTTTTCCCTTACACGCGCGCAGGCCCCCCTCGCCTGCCCACTTCTCGGAGAGCCCGAATGTCGATAGTCACCCCCCGCCCGGGTCGCGTCCTGCGCGCCGTCGCGGCGATCGCCCTGATCCCCCTCATCACCGCCTCTGCCCAGGCGCAGGCACTGCCTGCCGCCAAGGACCTCATCGCCCGTTGGGCGAAGGAGACCAACGCCGAGGCGTGGAAGGCCCACAAGTCGTCGCGCATGAAGGCGGCGTTCGATCTGCCTGCCATGGGCATGAGCGCCGTGATGGAGGTGGTGACCGTCTATCCGTCCACCACTTCCTCGCGCATCGAACTGCCGGGCGTGGGCGAGATGCGCCAGGGCTTCAATGGCACCACCGCCTGGACGACCAATCCCATGCAGGGTCCCTCGGTCATGTCCGGCGCCCTGCTGGAGGCGGCCAAGGAAGACAACAACCCCAGCAACTACTCGCGCATCTCGCCTGCCATCGTCTCCTCGGAGACGCTGGAGAAGACCACGTTAGGCGGCCAGGAGTGCTACAAGGTCAAGCACACGTGGAAGTCGGGCAAGAATTCGTTCGATTGCTTCGGCGTGTCCGACGGCATGGTGACGTGGTCGCAGGCGAAGGTGGCATCCGCGATGGGCGAGGTGGAAACCACGACCTCCTATTCCGGCTATAAGGACTGGGGCGGCGTGAAGCGCGCTACGACGACGACGGTGGACCAGATGGGCCAGCAGATCGTGATCACCGTGCAGGCGTTCGAGTGGGACACCGTCGACCCGAAGGAGGTCGAGCTGCCGGCTGAGATCAAGGCGCTGACCGAGAAGAAGTAGGGCGCGCGCCATGCTGAGTCGCAAGGCGGCCTGGGCGGGTTCCCTCGCGGCCATCGTGCTGTCCGCCGACGTGGTGTCCAAGCGGTTGGCCGAGGAGGCGCTGCAGCCGGTGCACGTGCCGCACGACGTGATTGGCGACGTGGTCCGCTTCACGCTCACGTACAATCCCGGTGCGGCGTTCAGCATGTCGTTAGGCGCGTTTTCCCGGTGGGGATTCACGATCCTGGCGCTGGTGGTGCTGGTCGTGCTCTGGCGCACGTATGCGGAGGCGCTGCCGGGTGACGGCATGCAGGGTGCCGCCCTCGGGCTCATCGCGGGCGGCGCGCTTGGTAACCTGACGGACCGGTTGCGTCATTCCGCGGGGGTCGTGGATTTCATCGACGTGGGGATTGGCGACACCCGGTTCTGGACCTTCAACGTGGCGGACATGGGGGTCACCCAGGGCGCCATATTGCTGGCGCTCGTTATGTTGCGGCCTTCGAAACCTCCAACCATTCCCGAGAGCGTGCTATGATCGTGCTCGCACATGCACTCCTAGCCGCGACGCTGTGCGTCGCTTCCCCGGACAGAGCCCCGTCGCCTGGCGACGCGCGAATCGGGGTCTCGGCCTCCGATACGTCGTACCAGCGCCTGTTCAGCGAGGGCGTGACGATGGAGGCGTTTCTCGACGCCGCCAAGGCGCGCCGGGCGCAGTGGCTGCGCAACTACGAGCGCGCCGCGGTGCCCGATGCCGTGGTGGCCCGCGCGCGTTCGGCGCCCGGACCGTGGCACCTGCTGGTCGTCGCGGTGGACGGGTGTTCCGATTCCGTGAACACGGTGCCCTACATCGCCCGGCTCACGCAGAAGCTCGTCGGGGTGGACGTGCGCATCGTCAACAGCGATGTGGGGCGCGCGGTGATGAACGCACACCGCACCCCCGACGGCCGCGGCGCCACGCCCACGGTGATTCTGCTCGATGCCAACTTCGCCGAGCGCGGGTGCTGGATCGAGCGCCCCTCGGAGTTGCAGGGGTGGATCATGGACAACAAGGGCAAGCTCAAGGACTCGGAGCTCTTCGACCACAAGATGGCGTGGTACGACGAGGAGCAGGGCGGCAAGACCATCGGCGAGATCGCCACGATGATCGAGGCTGCCGGGCGCGGCGAGACGTATTGCCCGGCCGGTAAGTAGGCGGACGACGCGACCGAGAGAACGAGAACGGGCCGGCGACTGCAGCGAGTCGCCGGCCCGTTTTCACCTGCGGACGCAGGCGCTACATCTTCGTCTTGCTGGCGTGCAGCGCGAGGTAGTCGAGCGCCACCGCCGAGAGGGCCTTCATGCCCGGCACCAGCGCTGCCTCGTCGGCGAAGAACTTCGGGCTGTGGTTGGGGGCCACCTTGGAGGGATCGGTGCCCTTGGGCGTCACGCCAAGGAAGAAGAACATGCCCGGCACCTTCTTCTGGAAGAGGGAGAAATCCTCGGAGGTCGTGGTCTGCTGGCCGACGAGCACGTTGCCGTCGCCTAACGCGCGCTTGAGCGAGGGCACCATCTGCTCGGTGAGGGCCGGGTCGTTGTACGTCACCGGCGTGCCGCGGGAGAAGGTGACCGTAGACGTGGCGCCATTGGCCGTCGCCATCGCCGTCACCAGGCGCTTGAAGCGGGTGAGAATGGAGTCGCGGGTGGCCTCGTCGAAGGCGCGGATCGTGCCCCCGAACTCCACCGAGTCGGGAATGATGTTCGTCCGCACTCCGCCGCGCACGAAGCCCACCGTGAGGATGGCCGGCGTGAGCGTGAGGTCGGTCTGGCGGCTCACGATCGTCTGCATGTTCGTGATGATCTGCGACGTGATGGTGATGGGGTCGATGCCATTCCAAGGCAGGGCGCCGTGCGTCTGGCGACCGCGGATGACGACGTTGTAGGTGTCGCCGCTGGCCATCAGGCCGCCGCTGCGGTACACCACCTTGCCCGTCTCGAACGGAAAGACGTGCAGGCCGAACACGGCGTCCACCTTCGGATTCTCGAACGCACCCTCCTCGAGCATCATGCTGGCGCCGCCCTTTTCGTCGCCCGGCGGGCCTTCCTCGGCGGGCTGGAAGATGAACTTCACGGTGCCCTGCACGTCCTGCTTCATACCCGCCAGGATCTCCGCCACGCCCATCAGGATCGCGACGTGATTGTCATGGCCGCAGGCGTGCATCACGCCGACGTCCTGCCCGTTGTACGTCGCGCGCACGGCGGACTTGAACGGCAGGTCCACCTCTTCGGCCACCGGCAGCGCGTCCATGTCCGCGCGCAGCGCGACCACCGGACCCGGCTTGCCCCCCGTGAGCACGCCCACGACGCCCGTGTGCGCCACGCCGGTGGTGACCTTGAGTCCCAGCTTCTGCAGGTGCTCCGCCACCAGCTTGGCCGTGCGGAACTCGCGATTGCCGAGCTCAGGGTGCTGGTGAATGTCGCGTCGCCACGCCACCACCTTGGCCTCCATCTCCTGGGCGCGACGATTCACCTCGGCGTTGAGGCGGCTTGGGGCCTGGGCGGAGAGAGATGCCGTTCCGTTCGCGGGGGCGAGGGTCACGGCCATCAGCGCGAGCGTGGCGGTGCCGGCGAGCGTTCTGGAGAAGAGAATCATCGGCGGGGGCAGCTGGGAAGGGTCGCTGTTGCGGAACCCTGGCAAGTTACGTCCGTGACCGGGTGCTCGCCTCCCGCTCACTCCTAGCGTGCCGGACTGCCTGGTCGTCAGGGGAAGGAGCCGCGAACCTCGCGCTTTAGTCTTTTCCAATGCGACCGACAATTACGGTAGGCTTCCTGGTTCCTCCCGTCCGCCCGATGCCCCTCCCCCTCCCACAATCCCGCTCGCTGGATTCCGCGTGGTCGCTCAGCGACAGCGCGTACCGTGTCATGGTGAACGCCATGAGCCACGGGGTGATGTTGTGCGACCGGGAGGGACGGGTACGGGCCGCCAATCCCGCCGCGGCGCGGTTGTTGCGCCTAACGAACGACGTGCTGGTGGGCACCACGGTGGCCGACGCCTGTGCGCATGCGGTGCGCGAGGACGGCACGCCGCTGGACCCCGCCGAGCATCCGATGAGTATCACGCTCAGGACAGGCGTGCCATTGGACGACGTCGTGGTCGGGCTGCCGCGACCTGGGGCGCGCACCACCTGGACGTCCGTGAGCACGCGCGTGCTGCCCGATGCGCAGGGCACCGGCATGGACGGCGTGGTCGTGACCATCGCGGAGTGCACCCAATGCCGCGAGGAAGTCGCGGCGCTCCAGTTGCAGTCGCTGGTGGCCCGCCGCACCGACGATGCCGTGGTCATCACCGACGGGGCGGGGCGCACCGAGTGGGTGAACACAGCATTCACGACGCTCAACGGCTACGCGCTGGAGGAGATCGTCGGCCGCACACCCGGGGAACTGTTGCACGGTCCGGAGACGGATCCCGAGGTCCCGGGCGAGATCGCCGCCGCCCTCTCGCGCGGCGAGGGCTGGCACGGCGAGGTGCTCAACTACCGGAAGGACGGCAGCGCGTTCTGGGTCGAGCAAAACATCACGCCGTCCATCGACGCCACGGGGCACATCACGCATTTCGTGAGCGTCGCCCGCGACATCTCCAGCCGGCGGAACGAAGCGCGACGGATGTTCCAGTTGTCGGCGGCGATGGCGGCCTCGGTAGACGGCATCGCCCTGGTCGATTCGTTCCAGGAGTTCCGCTTCGCCAACGACGCCTTCGCCCGGCTGGTGGGCTTCGAGTCTGGCGACGCGCTGGTGGGCAAGTCGTGGCGCGTCCTGTACGATGCGGACGCACTGCGCCGCTACGACCACGAGGTCGTGCCGTCTCTCTTTCGGCATGACCGGTGGCGTGGCGAGACGGTCGCCCGCCGGCGCGACGGCACCCTCTTTCCGCAGGAACTCTCGCTTTCCTTGCTGAACGGGGGGAGTATGGTCGTGGTCGCGCGTGACATCACCGACCGCAAGGCGGCCGAGGCGGAGCAGGCGCGCCTGACGGCTATCCTCGAAGCCACGCCCGACCTAATCGCGATCAGCTCGGTGAGCGGCGACGTGCCCTACCTGAACGTCGCGGGGCGCGCGATGGTCGGCTGCGGGGCCGAGGAGCGGCTGACGGTGGAGGCGCTCTATCCCGAGTGGGCGCTCACGATCGTGCAACACGAGGGAATCCCATTCGCCGTGGCGCATGGGGCATGGAGCGGGGAGACCGCGCTCAAGACGCGCGACGGCCGGGAGATTCCCGTCTCGCAGGTGCTCATCGCGCACAAGAACGGGCGTGGCGAGGTGGAGCATCTCTCGACCATCATGCGCGACATCACAGAGCGGAAGGAAGCCGAGGAGTCGCTGAAGCAGCTGTCGATCTGCGACCAGCTCACCGGGTTGTACAATCGGCGAGGTTTTTTCATGCTGGCGCAGCAGCATCTCAACGTCGCGCGCACGCTGCCCGGCCACTCCATCCTGTTCTACCTCGACATCAACGACCTGAAGCCGATCAACGACACCTTCGGACACCACGCGGGTGATGACGCCATCCGCGATGCCGCCGACATCCTGCGGGAGACATTCCGCGACTCGGACATCGTGGGCCGGCTTGGCGGTGACGAGTTTGTCGCGCTCGCGGTGAACTGCCTCGATGCCTCGGGTGAGGTGCTGCTGCAGCGGCTAGAGCAGAACGTGGTGGCGTACAACGCCCGCGGTGCGCGGCAGTACGCGCTCACGCTCAGCCGCGGGATGGCTCGCTTCGACCCGTCGCGGCCGCGCAACCTGCAGCAGTTGCTGGAGGAAGCCGACGCCAGGCTCTACGAGCACAAGCGCAGCGTGAAAGTCGCCCGTGCGCAGGTCTCGGACGTCTGACTAGGGGGCGACGAGTCCCGCCTCAGTCGTACCGCAGTGCCAGCATCGGCTGCGTCCGGGTCGCGCGCCGCGCCGGAAGCCACCCCGCTCTGGACGCCACGAGGCCGTTGCACGTCCCCACCCACGTCCGCGAGTGCTGACCACCGCAACCATGTTGTCCGCGCCCGGCTCGTTGTCCCGGGCATGGAGAAGCCGGCCGAGTGCGGGGCGGAGTCCGAGCGTCGAAAAGTCGGCGCCAGTCACCCAGTTTCCCTCGCCGACGGTCGGCTCGTCGCCCAGCGCGAGACTTGCGCCAAAGATCCGGTACCCGGCGACGCCTGCCAGCACCGTCTGCTGGCGCTCGAGGTCACGGAGCATCGGGTAGCTCCAGATGAGCCCGACCCCACACCCCGATTGGTTGCAGGAATCGCTGCCCTGGATCGGCACTGGGAGCGTGAGGTTGACCAACTCGTTAGGTGCCGCAATCGGGAGCGGGCGCGCCGCGCGCTCCGGCAGCTGGCTGCGCGCGTTGTCCAGGCGTTCCCGCACGTTCAGCAGCGTGGTCTGCATGTCCGTGCCCCACGCGAAGCGCGCCGTGGTGGTGGCCTCGCCGTTGCGCGAGATGGAACGCAGCTCTACCAGTCCCGGCGTGGCCGCGATGGCTTCCTCCACCGGTTCGGCGATGACGCGCGAGACCTCTTCCGCGGCGGCGCCGGTGTACACCGTGCGCACCGTGAGCACCGGCAGCTGCACATCGGGCAGCAGGGACACCGGCGTGCGACCCAGCGAGACCGATCCCAGGAGGACGATCGCGAGGACCGAGGCAACGGTGGTGACAGGACGAGTTACCGCGGCGCGAGCGAGTGACACGCTTCGGGAAACAAGAGGCCTGTGAGGAGGAGGGCCGGGCGACTGGCGCCGGCGGTGATTACTGCGTCTGCGGCACCTGGACGCTTCGGCCGCTGCGTCGCGGCACGGCGGGGGTCTCGTCTGCCTGGAGGATTCGGACCGGCGCGTCGTGCGTGAGCGTGAGATGGCCCTCCACGATTACCTGGTCGCCCGCCGCGATGGGCACCTGACCCGTGGCTGAGTCGGCCAGCACCTCGGTGTCACGCCCGTTGCTGCGTCCGGGCGTGATGTAGACCCACTGGGCGCGCGCGTCCTTCACGACGAAGACCAGGGGCCGCCCATCACGCTCGATGACAGCGCGCGCCGGGATGAGGCGGCGTTTGGTGAGGCGCGCGGCCTCCAGCTGCACGTCGGCATACATGCCGGGACGCAGCGACCCGCCGCCGGCAAGGCGTATGTAGGCCTTGCCGGAGCGGGTGGTGGAATCGATCACCGGCAACACCGCCGAGATGCGTCCGGTCACTGCGCGGTCGGGGGCAGCCGCCGAGGTGATGATGGCCTGGCCGCCTTCGCGGATGAGGGGAAGGTCGTGTTCGAGTACGGAGGCCTCGATGCGCAACGCGTTGAGGTTGACGACGCGCGTGACCGCCGCGCCGCCCTGGACCCGCTCCCCGACCGAGACGTCCACGCGATCGACCCTGCCGTCATACGGCGCCACAATGCTGCGCGTTCGCGTTCGAGCTTGGCCCGCTCGAGCCGCACACGCGCCCCCGGCAGCCCCGCCCGGGCGAGCGCGATGCGCCGTAGCTCCGGCGTGGGTGCGCGACCCAACACAATGGAGTCGGGGGCGACCGCATCCTGATAGCGAATCTCCGCCTCGGCCACCGCCGCCTCGGCTTCCTGCACCGCGAGGTCGAAGGGCCGGGGATCGAGAAGGACGAGCGGCGCCCCACGCCGCACGCGATCGCCGGGTCGCACGCGCACCTCGTTCACCGTGCCGGCCACCTCGGCCCGCAGGAACGCCTCGCCGTCGGAACGCACCTGTCCCGTCGTGGTGACGGTGAGTACCAGGTCGCCGTCGCGTGCTTCCGACACGGCCACCGGCAGGGCGAGCAGGGAACGCGGGGCGTCGCCCGAGTCGGCCTCCGCCGAGGCGACCGCGCTATCCGTGGGCGCAGCGCCGCGCAGCTTCTCGCACCCCGCCGCGACCACGACGGTCACGGCGAGGAGGACGAAGGTAACGGGTGAAGAGCGCACGAGGGATGACATGAGTTGTTAGGCTCTGCGCGACGAGTGAAGGACGACAGTCGGCGTGAAGCGCCTACTGCATCCGGAAGCGTTGCAGGTACTGCAGGTCGTCCTCGTCCATGCGCACCGTGTAGATCACGCCGTTGCCGACTCCCACCAGGCGCGTGCGTGGCGGCAGCTCGACGCGCATCGTGACCTTACCCGAGGCGTCGATGACGTCGTAGTCGGGCGTGTTGTCATTCGGCTCTCTCGTACGGGCCACCCACAGCAGGCCGTTAGGCGCCGGTAGCACGGAGATGTCGAGGAACGGCGGCATCACATCGGGCCAATCGCCCGGATCGGGCGCAGTGGCCGAGGGGGCGCTGGTGCTCACCGAGCGGCGGCCGTTCTCCATCTGCACCATCATGGCGACCTGCGACTTCCGCGACTCCCGCCACTGCGCCTTGTGCTTCTCGGTGACCTTCAGCTTCTCATAGGCAATCGGCGCGCTCGACGACTTACCGTTCGGACCATACCAGTCCACGCGATACTCGGGAGCGCGGAGGACTGCCACGCGTCCGTCGGGGGTGACGGTCCACTCGTCCCGAGGCAGGAAGGGATTGGCCATGCCGATCATGACGCGCACGTTGCCCGCGCCACCGCTCGACTGCACGGCGTTCTTGGCCAGCCGCACCCAGCCGAGGCTGTCGACCTTATGCGTGGCGCGATCGTAGCGGATGACGGGAACCGAGTCGGCCGGCTTCGGCGGGCCCCCTCGTCCCATGCCGCCGCTGAACGGCTGTCCGGTCCAATAGAGCCGTCCCCGGCTGTCGGCGAAGCGCGGCATGCTGCTGCCCATGCGAACCATCCCACCCCCCGATTTTCCCGCGTCGACCTCGGGCGTAATGAATCCGCCGGCCTTGCCGTTGGGAAGCACCACCAGGAGGCGCGTGTTCAGCACGTCGTACACCGCCGATGAATCCCCCGGCAGCGGCAGCACTCGCATGGGTAGCGCGTACTCCCCGGGACCGCTCCCTTCTCGACCGACCTTGATGGCGTTGCCCGACTTGAAGTCGGCGATCTGGACGATCTTGTCGCGCGCGTTGATGAGGAGGACTCGACCATCCTTGAGTTCGCGCACGCCGCCGACGTTCGTAAACGGCTCAGCCAGTTCCGCATCGGGTTTGGTCAGCGTGCGCGTACTCTGTGCACCCGTGACTGCCGGGAGCAGCGCGGCGACCGCCAATGCGAGGGAAAAGGGACGACATCCAGCCATGCGAAGCCTCTGATCGCGAGTCTGGGTTGGGATTCTGCCCGCCGACGCCGCAAGTGGTCTCGGACGACTGGGCAGAATGTACGCTTTCGAGGGGTTAGTCGCGCGGGTGAACGAAAGGGTTTACGACGAGTGTAAGAATTGTGCGTGCGCGCGGGCCGCATGAGAGGAACGATCCCGCTTTCGGCCGCCCCGGAGGCGCGAGACACCCTCCGTTTGCTTCGAACGAGCCACGGCGGCTCCGCTGGACGGCCGTGCACTCCCGACTCCTGGAAGTTGATTCGTGCCAGTCCGGTCACGCTGACGGCACAACGAAAGAGCGGGGTCTCCACCAGGAGGCCCCGCCCTTTCGATTGCGAACTGCTACGGACGTGTTACAGCGGCAGCCTAACGCGGAATTCCCTGGTCCCGCTTCCACGCATCATAGCGCTGCACCTCGGCGTCCAGCTCCTTGAACACCTCGCTGGCGCGGAAGCGCGTGTAGAGTTGCTCCTGCGCCCGGATCTGCTCCAGCAGCTTCTTGCTCATCTCACCCACCGGCAGCTCCATCAGCACCACCGCGCGGTACATGTCGGCTTCGGGCCGCACACTCTGCTGGCGCGCACGGCTGCCATACAGCGTCTGGCTCACCACCGCCTTGTACGCCTGCGTGTACTGGTCCAGCAACTGCGAGCCTTCCCGCCCCACTTCCTCCACGAATCGCTTGTTGAGCGCCCCGTAGCGCACCTCGAGCTGCTGGGCGAGCTGGTTGCGTCCCTCGGCCTCGGCCTTGTTGATGGCCAGCTGCAGGTCACGCGATACCGCCGTCGCCGGGCCGAGCAGGTAGTTCTTGTCGGTCGGCGGCTTGAGGTACCAGCTGGGCAGGTTCTTTATGGTTTCCCGCGACGACGGCGGAGTGAGCGTCGTGGAACGCGGGGCACGATGGCACGCCGCGCCCGCGAGGGCGAAAGCGAGCACCGCAAAGCGGCGAAGGTTGGTCATGACGTGTCCTCGACGTCGAGGGGAAAGGGTATCAATTGAAGTATCGGCCGCGGAAAGCCGACCGAGAGGGGTGGATTTCATCCCACGACGCGGGCTAGCGGCCGAGGCGAGCCTCGTAGCTAGCGAAGCCCACGGCCCGCGCGCCCGCCGGGATCGACACCAGCCAGCGCTGGACCTCCATCACGCTCAGGCTCGTGGCCGGCGGGGGTGGGACAGGCGTGCGGGTGGCGACGACCATGATCAGCTCGCGGCGAGCGTCGCGCCCCTTCGGCAGCGATGCCCGCAGCCTTACGCCGCGCGCACGCCATTCGGGGTCGGGAATCTCCGTACGTTGCCCCGCCGACAGCGCCACCTGCTGTACGTACGCATTCGGGAAGAGGCGCTCCGCTGAATCCTCGG
>JBDSVW010000142.1:0-5682 GCA_039927015.1 Gemmatimonadaceae bacterium
CCGCAAGCCCACGATGACGCGTGTGCTGCCCGACGGCTTCTGCGCCCCACCAGTTGCCCGAAACGACATCTTCACGCCCCCGAACCGGACGACGGCACCGGTCGTTAGGCGCAGCTCGCCGAACACCCGTTCCCCGCCCAGGTAGGTTCCATTGGTCGAATCCATGTCCACGACGTACCAGCCATCTTCGCGACGCTGGAGCTTGGCGTGCGACTCGGAGACGCTTTCGTCGTGGACCACGACATCGTTATGCGCTCCACGACCCACATGGCACAAGGGGGCGGCGAGTTCGTAGCGATATCCCTTGCCCGCCCCCTCGTTCAACACCTCCAGCACCGCCAGCGGCAGCGCCCGCCTCGCAGACGACGGCCGGGTCGGCTCGGAGGCGTCGGACGACGCCGCGCCATGACCGGGGACGGCAGCGCCCGCGGCGTGGCTCTCTGTCACGCTGGCGGCGCCACCGGCTGCAAGCGGCCGTTTGACCGCGGCGATGGCCGCCGTCGACTGCAACGACGGCACCTCATGGAGGCCGAGGCGCGGGGCAGGCGCATCGGCGTCCGCGTAGAAGCGGAATTCATCCGGACCGATCTTGACCGTGTCGCCGCGCGCCAGCGGCAGCGAGCCATGCACGCGGGCGCCGTTCACGAGAATGCCGTTGCTGCTCGTGTCCAGCAGCTCGTAGCCACCGGCCAGCGGGGTGATCTTGGCGTGGCGGCGCGACACCGTGAGCGCGGCGATCACGACGTCGCAGCCCGCCTCCCGACCCACGACGATGCCCTCGCGCCGAATCGAGTATTCCCGTCCATCGGTCAGCGACACCAGACGGCCCCGTGACCGCGCCAGCGCCACGCCAGGACTGGGCACCGCGCTGGACTCCAAAAGGGGAATGGGAAACTCCTGCGTCACTCCCGACTGCGCCTCGTCCGCGAAATGCAGGTCACACCCGTCGATGGTCAGCCGATCGCCGTGCAGCAGCGAGGCGGGTTCCTGTCCCACTGGAACACCGTTGACGAAGACGCCCCCTTGCCCGCTCTGGTGTCGCACCGCTGCCGAACCGTCCCCCGCGACGGCGACCACCGCCACGGCGGTGCCAGGCGGTCCATCTTCGGGGGGCGCGGCAGGAAGTCGTACGTCAGCATCCGTTCCCCGTCCCACTCGCGTCTCGCCATTGGCGAGGTCGAAGCGCGCGTCGTGGTGCTGGAGGTAGGCCATTCGGGATGCGTGGTCGATCGGGGAAGGCAGCGGTCTAGGCGGGGGGAATGCCGCATGGCGCTCGCGGGGCACGCCCGTATCGGGTGGGGGAAACTATTCTCCGCACCGTCGGGGCCGCAAGCTGCGGCGTGGCTTGGTTATGCGCCGTTGAGTGTTCCCGCCTGCAATTGGTGCAGCCGGTCATAGAGTCCCCGCGCCCGCAGCAGCTCACGATGCGTGCCACGCTCCCGGACCTCCCCGTGCTGCAGGACTAGAATCTCATTGGCATCGCGAATCGTGCTCAGCCGATGCGCGATGGCGATCGTCGTGCGACCTCGCATCAGCGCGGTCAGCGCCACCTGGATTTCGGCCTCGATCTGGGAATCCACCGCGCTCGTGGCCTCATCCAGCACGAGTACGGCGGGATCGGCGGCCAGCGCTCGGGCAAAGGAGAGCAGCTGGCGCTCTCCCACACTCACCGAGGCGCCTCGCTCCCCCAGCGCGTAATCGTATCCCCCCGGCAGTCGCTGGATGATGCGGTCCACACCCACGCGCGCGGCTGCCGCCCGTACCCCCTCGTCCGACAGCGTCGTCGAGAGCCGGATATTCGTCGCGATGTCGCCCGCGAACAGGAAGATGTCCTGCTGCACGTAGCCGATGAGCCGGCGGATCTCTTCCACGGGCAGCGCGCGCTGGTCGATGCCATTGAGCAGGATGCGACCGCGCTGCGGCTCGTAGAACCGTAGCAGCAGATTGATGATGGTGGTCTTCCCGGCTCCCGTGTGGCCCACGATAGCCAGCGTCTCGCCGGGCCGCGCGACGAACGACACGTTGCGTAGCACCCATTCCGGCTCCGACGTCCGGTCGTCTCCCCCCGCCGCGTGCGGGTCGGCATAGGCGAACCAGACGCCGTCGAACTCGATCGACACCGGCGCCGTGAGCGCGCCCTGTCCTCCCACGTTCGGCGCCGACTCGCCGGCGGGCGGCACCCATGTCCCCGCCCGTCCCTCCGCGGGCGCCTGATCGAGCACCCGGAAGATGCGCTCGCTCGACGCCATGGCCTGCTGCAGCGTGTTGTACTTGTCGGAGAGGTCCTGCAAGGGGTCGAAGAAGCGCCGTACGAGCTGCAGGAACGCGGCCACGGTCCCGACGGTGAGGCTCCCCTGCTCCACCCGCCACGCGCCGGTGACCAGCAGCGACGCCAGCGCGACACTCGTCAGCACCTCGATGACGGGAAAATAGAGCGCGTAGATGGTGATGGACTTGAGGTGCGCGTCGAGATGGTCGGCGTTGAGCGCGTCAAACCGCCGAGCCTCGTTAGGCTCGCGACCGAACAACTGGACCACCCGCACCCCAGACAGGCGCTCCTGCAGGAAGGCGTTGATGCGGGCCAGCCGCGTGCGGATCGCGCGGTACGCCTCGCGCACGCGCACCCGGAAGACATGCGACGCCACCACCACGAGCGGGATGACGAAGAACGAGGCCGCCGCCAGCCGCCAGTCGACGGTGATCATGAGCACGCTGATGGCCAGCAGGGTGAACAGGTCGCCCAGTCCCGCCACCACCCCCGACGTGAACAGTTCGTTGAGCGACTCCACGTCCGATGTCACCCGCGTGACGAGCCGGCCGACGGGGTTGCGATCGAAGTACCTGACGGGCAGCCGTTGCAGGTGCGCGAAGAGTTGCGTGCGCAGGTCGTGCATCACGCGCTGGCCAAGCCTGGCGGTCAGCACGGTTTCGCCATACGCAGCCGCGAATTGCATCGCGAGCGTGGCCGCGAAGAGCAGCGCGGCGCGGACTACCATCCCCACATCACCCGCGGGCAGCGCGACGTCGATGACCTGGCGCGTGAGCAGGGGACCCACCAGTTGCAGCGCGCCATCGAACATGAGCAGCGCCACGGACGCACCAATCAGCCGGCGGTACGGCGCCGCATAGCGCAGCAACCGTCGCGCGAGGCGGCCGTCGTACGCCTTGCCCAGGACCTCTTCTTCATGCACATCGGTAGCGGACGCCATGCTGCCGAGAAGGCTAGCAGGGCGGCGGTGCCCGCAGCAGGGGAAGGCGCGGTTCCGGTGGGAGCGACGGCGCAAAAAGACGATGCCCAGGAGCCAGTGGCTCCCGGGCATTGCCCCACTGCTGATCCTT
The DNA here is from genome assembly GCA_039927015.1 of Gemmatimonadaceae bacterium. Classification (GTDB taxonomy): domain Bacteria; phylum Gemmatimonadota; class Gemmatimonadetes; order Gemmatimonadales; family Gemmatimonadaceae; genus SCN-70-22. The sequence continues at coordinate 3,340 of JBDSVW010000142.1, forward strand.
CCGAATTGCGCCGCTGGCTACTTGCCGGAGCAGAGCGAGGCGGAGCGCACATCCAGGCGCCCCTTCCCGTACACGTTCCCGGGATAGAGCCACTTGGCGGTGCCGCGCAGGCACGTCTCCAACTGACCCGTGGGCATCGAGCCGACGTTGGACTCGACCACCGCCCCCGCCCCCGCCACGATCGGCGAGGCAAAGCTGGTACCGTTGCCGAAGAGATACCTGACACCACTCGCGCACGCGCCGCCGAACGCAAAGCGGGAACACGCGGAAATGATGTAGTCGGCCGTGACGCCCCCCGGCCGTCCGCCAGTGCCTCCGGGCGCGACGAGGTCGAGCGCGAACAGTCCGCCGTAGTTCGAGTAACCCGCGAGCACGTCGAAGTTGAGCTGGTTGATCGGGCCGGTGGCGCCAACACTCACCACGTCCTTCATCATCGACGGAACATGAAGCACGCCGAAGACGCTGAAGATGTCATCCAGGTTGACGCCATCGTTGCCAGCCGCGGCCACGATCAGCACCCCACGCTTGCGCGCGCCATCGATGATTTCCTGCATGAGATCCAGGAACGGCCCGTCGAGGTTGACGTCCGCGTAGCCCCCCAGGCTCATGTTGATCACGTCGGCGCCCATCAGGCTGGCGACATACATGCCGTACAGGACATCGCCGAAGGAACCGGCGCCATCCTGACTGAGCACCTTGATCGCGCACAGGTTCGCGTTAGGCGCCACCGACGCCATGCCGATGCCGTTGCTCGTGATCTGCGCCGACACAAACGTGCCGTGGAAGTTGTAGTCCTCCACCACGGCGTCCGACGCAAAGCGCGGCGTGAGAATCACGCTGAAGGCCTTGGTCGGATCCACACGTCCATTCAGGTCCAGGTGTCCGGGGTCCACGCCCGTGTCGAGCACGCAGACCGTTTCACCGGCCCCGCCATTGCTCGGTGTCCAGGTCAGGTTCGCGCGTGTCACCTTCAGGCTCCACTGATACTGCGCGAAGAACTGGGCGCTGCTCTGATCGGTGCCCGTCGCCCGCGCGCCGCTCGCTGCGCTCAGGAAGGTCGCGCTGGCCCCGGGTGACGGCGGAATCATCTGCACCAGGCGGTCGCGGAATACCGTCACGCCCGGCGAGGCGGCAAGCTGGGCAGCGCCCGCCTCGCTCAATCCCTGCACGTACGAGACGCCCAGCGGCGCGATGTCCCGCACCACGCGAGCCCCGAGGGCCGCGATGCTCGCACTCGTGGCCGACACACCGCCGCCATTCGTGCTCCGCACGAGGTATGTCTCAGTCGGCGTGCCCATGTTGAAGGCTGCAGACGGCGCCTCCGGTACCAGTCGCCGCGCCTCCGGCGCCGTGGGGCGATCGGTGGAGCACGCGCCCAGCGCCACCATCCCCACAACCCCCACTACCCCCGCTACTCGATGCGCCCTTTGCCAAGACTGATTTCGCATGTCCTCTCCCATGTGACTCCCTGTTCACGCACCGGACGCTCGGGTGAGACGCCGGCTTCCACAGCGCAGTAGTTCAGCACTTCCCGCCTGTGGGCGAGGATGCAGACGGCTGAGCCCCCTGTCAACCTCGGCTCGAGAAACTCGGGTTCGTCGGGGGTAACGTTGCGGAGGGTGGCGTGACGGCGGCCTACGCTATTCACCGATTAGTTTTCGCCGTGTGAAAGACGCGATTCGAATCTACGGCGCCCGGCAGCACAACTTGAAGGGGATCGACGTCACGATCCCCCGACGCGCCATCAGCGTCATCACCGGCCCGTCGGGCTCCGGCAAGTCGTCGCTGGCTTTCGACACGATCTACGCCGAGGGACAGCGGCGGTACGTGGAATCCCTGTCCTCGTACGCCCGACAGTTCCTGGAGCGCATGGAGAAGCCCGACGTCGAGCGCATCGACGGCATCTCCCCCGCGGTGGCCATCGAGCAGCGCAACCCGACCAAGTCGTCGCGTTCCACCGTGGGCACAGCGACGGAGATCTACGACTACCTCAGGCTGCTCTGGGCGCGCGTGGGCCACACGTTCTGTCCGGTCTGTGGCCGCGAAATGACGCCCGACACGGTCGAGTCGGCGACGGACACGCTGCTCGCCCTGCCCGCCGGCACCCGCCTGCTCATTGCCTTTCCCCTCCACCTGTCGAAGCAGGTCACCCACGCGGTGATCGTGGAGAACCTGCGGGCGCAGGGCTTCGTGCGCGTGGTCGTGGATGGACGGCCGCTGCACCTTGACGACCTGTCCGCAGCGTCGGTCGACCTGGCTGCGACGCGCGACCTGGTGGTGGTCGTGGACCGCGTCAGCATCGCGCCCGACGCGCGCGGGCGCATCGCGGAAAGCGTGGCGATT
>JBDSVW010000143.1:0-7328 GCA_039927015.1 Gemmatimonadaceae bacterium
CATCGGGGCCATTCCGGGCGCGCTTCCGATCGTGGGGGGGTGGACGGGAGCGGGTGGCGCGCTCGATGCCCGCATCGGCGTGCTGTTCGCCATCCTGTGCATGTGGCAGCTGCCGCATTTCCTTGCCCTCGCGTGGATGTATCGCGACGACTATGCGCGGGCCGGCCTGCAGATGCTGAGCGTCGTGGAGCCCGATGGTGTGAGCACCTTCCGCCAGGCAGAACTTACGGCGGCGGCGCTCATTCCCGTCTCGCTCGCGCCGGCCTTGTTAGGCATGAGCGGCAATATCTACTTCGTGGGTGCGGCGCTGCTGTCCGGCACGTTGTTCGCCGCCAGCGTGGCCGCGGGCCGCGACCGTACCATCAAGCAGGCGCGCCGGGTCTTTCTCGTCTCCCTGGTCTACCTGCCGGCTGTTCTTCTCCTCATGATCGCGGACAGGTCCTCATGATCATGTTCCATCGCTTCCTCATCGGCACGGCCATCCTCTTCTGCGTCACGTTCGCCGGCTGGTCGTACCAGGCGTACCGCGTCTCGGCAAACACCGGACAGCTTCTACTGGCCATCGTGTTCGGCGTGGCCGCGGTCGCGCTAGCCTACTATCTCAAGAACCTTCGACGCTTCCTGCACCCATGAACATGAATGACGACGCCATGTCCCTGGCCATGTTCTGGACCGGGCTGCTGTTCGTACTGACGCCCATCGTGTCGGCCGGGCTGGTCATCGGCCTCTGGCGATACACGCAGAAGCGGGAGGCCGAGGCGGCCTCCCGCAATGCTCCACCGAAGGAGTCGTAGCGTTCGTATTCGCGTGGGTCTGGCGCTCCGTGATGGGGCGCTATTCTCCCACGCCGTCCAGCGCGTGCCGCAATTCCTCACGTAACTCCGGGTGCGTGCGCCAGAGGTAGGTGCCCATGGCCGTCGCCGCCACGAGGTTGCCAAGCATGATCTGGTACCACGCCAGCCCGCCAAGTGCCGTCGTCTGTTCCAGCATCGCGACCAGCCCAAGGGAACCGAGCTCGAAGGCGATGAACAGGATGAAGAAGCCGCCGAGTATGGACGGCTGTTCCTCGGCCATGTGCACGAGCATCGTGACGAGTATGCCGGCCAGGAAGAAGGCCGCATAGTGGAACAGCGTGTAAATCAGGATGGTGAGCTGTTCCGAGTCACCAGCGACAATCAGGTTGCGATCGAAGGCGCTGATGAGGGAATGTCCCAGCACGGACGGCGTGAAGAACGGTCGGCCGGCGATTGTATCCACGAGGAGAAACCACACCGCGACGGCGGTTGCGCCGATGAATCCCGCGGTGATGCCCTGTCGATAGACCACGGCAGTTCGAAACGGCATTGCACTTCCTCTCGGCCATAGGGAGAGAAATTCACCGTCGTCGATCACCCAATCGGGTGAACGCTGGCACGTCTAAGTTAGGGTCATCGGGAGGTCCGTCAAGACTGCAGCAGCAATGCGAGACACCGTCGTCTAGCGTGCCGCCCGCGGGTAGGTGAACGCGCTCTCATGCGAGCGACTCCAGCCAGCGTTGCGCATCCGTGCGCACACCGAGAAAGAACTCGCCGAACTCGGCGTAGTCTGCGCTAGCGGGGTCATAGCGCATGTCCGTGACGATATGCTTGATGTCCAGCACGTCGCGGGCAAAGAGCGTCACCCCCCACTCCCACTGCTCAAAGCCGGTGGCGCCTGTTACGATCTGCGAGATGCGCCCGCGATAGCGCCGTCCCGTTAGGCCGTGCTCCCGCATGAGGCGATCGCGCTCCGCGAGCGGCAGCGTGTACCAGTTGTGCGGCGCCTGCCGTCGCTTGGACATCGGGTAGAAGCTCACGTACGGCATGTCGGCAGGAAGGGGCGGCCGCAGGCGGCGGGCCACGTGCGACACCTCGCGCTCGACCGCCAGGCGCGCCTCCAGCGCGTCGACGTACGCTGTGTCGCCCACCTCCCCGCCACGGGCCACGCATTCCTCCAGCAGCTGCGTGGATAGGCCGTAGAGGGCGACCTCGGTCACGCTCAGGAAGGTGAAGTCGGGCGTCAGCAGCTCCCACAGCGGTTCGCGCTGCAGGGAATCCTCGATGGCCGCGATCTCCGCCAGCGTGGGACGCAGGTGGAGCATGAGCAGGTCGCTGCCGGAGCCGGTGAGCGTGACGAGGGCGCTCCACCCCTCCTCCTGAGGGGCCGTGATGCGGGCGAGCGCGTCGTGCGCGCTGGCCAGCGCGTGGGCGCGCGCCGCCGTACCGAGCGCGCGCCAGCGGTGCCGATCGAGCCGCCACACCGTACAGAGCGAGAACCAGCCTTCCAGTGTGGCGGGAGGATGGGCGTTGGCAGCCATGGCGAATGCTCCGGGTCTGTGAGCCGTGCTCCCCGCAGGGAGGGGAATCCACCGGCGGAAAGGTGGACCGTGGATGGCGGCCTCACAAGAAGCGTGGGAGGAGTCCGTGTCGCGCGGGAGTGGCACCGCAATGACGAACGCCGCGCCGTGCCACCGGTCGTTAGGCCAGCCGCAACGCCATGCGACGCACCACATCGCGCACGCGGAGGTCGCGATCCTGAGTCAGCGCGCGAATGACCGTGAGCGCCGCGCTTCCCCGGGCATGGGCGACGGCCTCGATGGCGGCGCAGCGCAGGTCGGAGCCGAAACCCTCTCCGGCGCGCGTCGTGCGGCCGGGGGCGAGCGCCTGGATGAGCTTCTGCACGGCATCGGGGGTGCCGAGCCGGCCGAGGGCCGCCACGATCTGCAGTTGCACCTCGCCGTCCTCCTCCTCCTCCAGCGCCGTTGCCAGCTGCCGGGCGTTGGAGCCGCTGAGATCGGCGAACAGCACGGTATTCGCGAAATATCGCACCCGCGCCGAGCTATCGCGCACGACCGCCTTCAGCGCCTCCAGCGCTTCGGTCGTGCCGATACGCGCGAGCGCGGAGGCGGCGGCAGCGCGCAGCTTGTCGTCGGGGGACTGCAAGTGCGCGACGAGAATGTCGCATGCTTCCGATGCCCCCATTTCACCCAGCAACTCGGCCGCATTGCGCACGAGATACCATTGCTCATGCCGCAGCGCCTGCAGGAGAATGGGGATGCCTCCCCGCAGGTCCACCAGCGCATCGAAGAAGATCCGGCGTGCGTGCATTTCCTCCGCCGCCACCAGGTGCGCGAACAGCGCCTCGATGCCCACGTCGCCAGCCTTCGCCAGGACCGCAGCGTACGCGTCCCGTCGCTTGGCGGTCGGCAGCACCTGCGCCGTGAGCTTGACCGCCATGGGCGTGCACAGGCGCTGGAACGTGGCGGCGTACTCGCCGCGCTGCGCATCGTCGGAGATGTTCTGCTCTGCCTCGTGAAGCGCGACAAGGGCGGCCCCTACCACCGCCGCATCGTTCTCCTGTAACGCACGCTCACACTTTTCCGCGAGTTGCCGCAGCGCCGCGCGCACGGCGTCGGTGTCGGAGGTTTCCTGCAGCGCCTGCACGAGTTGCGCCTGGAGCTCGGCCGCATCGTCCGACACATCGGGGTGGCTCTCGCCCACGAGGTCGACATTCCACGCCCTGAGTTCCGCGGCGGTCCGCTCGATGGCGGCACCATGCTGGGGATCGACCGCGGGTCGCGAGAGCAACCAGGCGATGTTGCGGATTTCACGGGCCGTGATGAATTGGCGCAAGCGGAGCCGCCGCACCTGGTGGCTCAACATGCATACGACGAGCGCTTCCATGTCGGCGTGATCCATGGAAACGGGATGTCCGTCCACGAGCAACATGCCCTCGCGCTGCTCGAGTCGCAGTGCCCGCGTTCGGGAGTACTCCTCCACTGCGCGCACAGGACGATCGCGCTGCGAAGGCGCGCTCGCCGAGGCGGCGGACACCGCCAGCAGCCGCGAGAACGCCATCGCATGCTCGAGTCCTTCGTTCATTGCAATCACGGGCCTCGCCGTGGTGCTGACGTGCTGACGTGATGTGTTGCTGTGTTGCTGTGTTGCTGTGTTGCTGTGTTACGGTCCACCGTGAAACCGGATGCTCGCCGCGTGCACACCGTCCTTGCGCCGTGCATCACCCCTTGCGGCTCGCTCTTTCGTGAAACGCCGCGACCGGTGACACCACCGCAGCGAGCGCGGCACGCGTCAACCGGTCATGGGAGTATCGACACCCCCGCGGCTGAACGTTAGGACGCGACAACCTTCTCTCGCCACAACGTGCGCCGTATCACGTCGGGCCACCCAACCGGCGGAAGAAGGACGTCTCATTCCACGCCGGCCGCGACGCGCGATTGGCCACTTCGCGGAGCACGTTCACGTAGAATCGGGTGAAGCCCTCGGCGGCGTCCTGGTCGACCGGTTGGGTGATGTCATCCTGCGGCAGGTGATAGCGTCGGGCCCGAAACTCCTTCACCGCCTCGTGCTCCGGCGTGCCCCGCGCGAATCCCACTTTGAAGCTGAGGGAGGGAATGCCGCGCAGGATGAAGGAGTACTGGTCGCTACGGATGAAGCGGTTTTCCTCGGGCTCCGGATCGGTGACGACGGCCACGCCGCTCGCCAGGCCCGCACGCCGGGCATCGTCGGCCAGGTCCGACTCCTCCAGGCCGTTCACCATGACCATCGTGAGCGGGATGATGGGCATGAACATGTCCGTGTTCAGGTCGGCCACGATGCGGGAGGCGGGCACGGTGGGATGGTTGGCGAAGTAGCGCGACCCCAGCAACCCTTTCTCCTCCGCCGTGACGGCGACGAAGAGGAGCGAGCGCTTGAGCGGGACACCCGATTCGTGGAGCCGCCGGGCCGTCTCCATGAGCAGCGCCGTGCCCGAGGCGTTGTCCATCGCCCCGTTGTAAAGGCTGTCGCCGCTCACGGCGCGTCCGAATCCGACGTGGTCGAGATGCGCGCTGACGACCACGTACTCGTCGCGCAGCGCGGGATCGCTGCCTCGCAACACGCCCACCACGTTGTCGGAGGTGACGTCACGCGTGATGAGCTGCACACGCGAGCGCAGGCGCACCGGTAGCTCGAATCGCGGCAGTGGCAGGCCGCTGTCGGCGGCGGCGACAATGGCCGCGTATCGCTGCGGCGCCCCCGCGAAGAGCTTTTCCGCCCGGGCGGCGTTGAAGCTTACCGAGAGGGTGTTGCCGCGCTGCGAATCGAGTGCGCCGTCCCGCAGCGTCATCTGGGGGGAGAGCCGGTTGGCCGACGTGCGGATGAAGGCTCGGTCGTCAGCGACGGAGCCGGTGAGGGTGAGCATGCCGACCGCTCCCGCACGCCGGAACGTTTCCCAAGCCTGCGCCCGCGAGTGCGAGACCACCGGGCCCGGAATATTGCGCGGCATGGCGGTCGAGTAGGCGACGATCTTGCCCTTGACATCGAGCCCGGCAAGGTCGTCGATGCCGTATTCGGGCAGTTGGAGTCCATAGCCGGCGAAGACGACGGGCGCGTCCACCGACGCCGCCATTGGGGCCCGCAGGACGAATGCCGCGTCCTCACCTAACGACAGCCGCTCCTCCCGGCCCTCCCGCACCAGTGACAGGGAGGACTTCGATTCATCCACCGTGCGGGAGAGGAAGCGCACCGGCTGGAAGAATCCGTCCGTCCCGGCCGGAGCGAGGCCGGCGCCGGCAAAGGCCCGCGCGACGTACTCGGCCGCCTTGCGATGCTCGGCGCTGCCGGTCTGACGGCCCGCCATGGAATCGTGGGAGAGTGCCGTGACGTCCTTCCACCAGCGCTGGCTCGTCTGGGCGTTGACGGTCGTCGCCGCGACGGAGAGGGACAGCGCGACGAGCAGGATGCGGGAGACCATGTGGAGGGTTCTCGGTGAGTCGTGAGCGGCGGAGGCCGGGGAAGGGGGCGACTTGGTGATACGCACGGGTGACGTGATGCGTGATGGCGGTCGGGAGATGATATTCTGCGGCAGCCGTCCCCCACCACCACCCTCTCCGGAGTTCGCCTGATGTATCGTGTCGTCGCCGCCTCGGCGCTCCTGCTCGCGCTCCCGCTGGGCGCACAGCAGAAGCCGGCCATCTTCACCCCGGGATCGCTCACGGAGCACCAGCAGCTCACGCGGGAGATCTACAAGGAACTCGTGGAGATCAATTCGTCGGTCACGACGGGCAACATTACCACCGCGGCCGTCGCCATGGCCAAGCGCTTTCGCGAGGCGGGCATTCCCGAGGCGGACATCTTTGTCGGCGGACCACGGCCGGAGAAGCACAACGTGGTGGTGCGCTACCGCGGCAAGGGCGCGCCCGGCGGGGCCCGGCCGCTCCTCCTGCTGGCCCATCTCGACGTGGTGGAGGCACTCAAGGCGGACTGGTCGCCCGACTTGGACCCGTTCGTCTTTACCGAGCGCGATGGTTACTACTACGGACGCGGCACCGCCGACGACAAGGCCATGGCGGCGATCTTCGTGGCCAACGTCTTTCGCATGAAGCGGGAGGGCTACGTGCCCGATCGCGACATCATCATCGCGCTCACCGCCGACGAGGAGAGCGGTCCCGCCAACGGCGTGGACTGGCTGCTCAAGAATCACAAGGCGCTGGTCGACGCGGCCCTGGTGATCAACGAGGGCGGCGGCGGCACGCTGCGGAACGGCAAGCCGCTATTCAACTCCGTGCAGGCCACGGAGAAGATCACGACCAACTTCACGCTGCGCGCCACCAACAAGGGCGGTCACTCGTCTGTGCCCCGGGACGACAACGCCATCACGTCGCTGGCCGATGCGTTGGGCAAGGTGGGACGCTACAAGTTTCCCGTGCACCTCAACGACGTCACCCGCGCCTTCTTCTCCAAGACCGCCGACCTCGAGGAGCCCGCCATGGGCCGCGCCATGAAGGCGCTGGTCGCGAATCCGAACAACGCGGCCGCGGTGGCCACGGTCACCGCGGACGTGCGCTATAACTCCATGCTCCGCACCTCATGCGTGGCGACGATGCTCTCCGGCGGGCACGCGTCCAACGCGCTGCCGCAGCTGGCGGAGGCGAACGTGAATTGCCGCGTCTATCCCACCTCGACCGCCTCGGAGGTGAAGGCCGAGCTGGCCCGTGCCATCGGCGATACGCTGGTGGAGGTGATCATCAAGTCGGAGCGTCCCGCATCCCCGCCCACGGCGCTGATGCCCGAGGTGATGCAACCGGTCACCCAGATCACGCACGAGCTCTTCGGCAACATCCCGGTAATCCCCACCATGTCCACCGGTGCCACGGACTCGCGCTTCTTCCGCGCGTTAGGTATCCCGGCGTTCGGGGTCTCGGGCCTGTTCAGCGACCCGTCGGTGGACGCGCGGGCGCACGGGCGCGACGAGCGCATGAGCGTGCGCTCCTTCTTCGAGGGGCAGGAATTCCTCTATCGCCTCACCCACGC
>JBDSVW010000144.1:0-3671 GCA_039927015.1 Gemmatimonadaceae bacterium
GGCATGAAGCGGCGCGTCTTCGGGTCCTTCCATACTTCGCTCTCCTGGTACCAGTAGTCCTCGTTCCACGGCCCCGGTCCTCCGACCATGAAGGTCGGTGAGTACGTGGCGTGCGCCTTGCCCAGGAATGTGGTGAAGTCGGAGTAGAGCGGGGTGTACGACATCGGGTGCTCGAAGCCCGTGTGGCCGTCCATCACCATGCCTAACGTGTATTCGAGATCCCCATTCTCGCTCGTGACCTGCATGTTGTGCTTGCGCGCGGCCTCCATCACCCACTGCCGCTGGTCGCGGCGCGGCTGCTGGTACTGCTTGAGCGACACCGCGCCCCAGTGCTTGAGCTTCAGCACCCCTGCCGCTGCAATCGCGGCGCTTGTGAAGTTCTCCTGCCGTGAGCCGTCGCCCGAATAGAGCGGGTCACCCGTCGAGAACACCCGCGGTCCAACCACGAGCCCCGCGTCCACCATCTCCGCCGTCGGAAAGAGATTCTGCGACCACATCGACGGGTCCATTGTCGTCGTGATACCGTACGAGAGGAACGCCGCCCCTTCGTAATTCTGCTGCGGGATGATGCCGCGGTGCTCGCGATAGTTGTGCGAATGCACGTCGATGAGGCCGGGGATGATCGTCTTTCCGCCGGCGTCGAAGGTCCGCGCCCCCGCGGGAACCGTGCAGCTGCCGACGCAGGTGATCCGGCTACCCCGTACCACGAGCATGCCCGTCACCACCGCCTTGTTGTTGAGCGTCACGAGCCGCGCGTTCGTGAAGGCCACCGTGCCGTTCGGGATGTCGCGCGGCACGGTGAGCGCGATGCGCGTCGTGTCCGTCTTCTTCGTGTCGACTGAATAGGAGTAGAAGCGATCCGCGCTGCCGAAGTCGAGCGTGGAGTTCGAGCGCCATGTGGGGAAAAGGCCCCCCTCACTCGTCAGGCGCGTGGCCGGAAGGCCGGGACGATTCCGGTCGATGCGGATCGTGCTGCCCCCCGTGCCTGCCATCGGGAACGGTGTGAGCCAGACGTTGTCCGATTCCCCGAACGCCACCCACTTGCCGTCGGGCGATACCGTGGCTTCGTCCGCGTAGGGGAAGCTCAGGTGCGCCCGCTTGTCGCTGCCGTCGGGACGGATTGAGTAGAGCACCGTCTCCGTGTTGGAGCCCGTGGTGGAGAGATGCGGATAGAAGATGCGACCGTCCGGGCCGTAGGATGCACGCACGATCTGGTTGCGCACGTTGTTGAAGGCGCTGCCGCCACTGCCTTCCGTGCCATTCGTGACGCGGGTGACCAGTTGTGCCTCGCCACCGTTCGCGCTCACGCGCACGATGTCCCAGTACTGATTCCACACCACGCCGCGTCCATGCCGAGACTCACCGGCACCGCGCGACAGCGCGATCTCGCTTCCGTCGCGGCTCCACGCCGGGTGGATGTATTCCGCCGCCTGACGAGTGAGCCGCTCCGGCGCCGCTGCTGCTGCCGCCGTCGCGCGCACCTTCCACAAGTGCCCGCTCACCGTGTCTTCCCACGAGGTGAAGGCAATCCAGTTGCCGTCTGGCGACCACGCCGGCGCATACTCGAACGGTACGAAGCCCTCCGACGTCAGCCGCTGCGGCCGTCCATTCGGCAGGTCCATCACCCAGATCCTGCCCACCGCCTGGAAGGCCAGCCGCTTGCCGTCGGGCGACGCGCTCTGCCAGCGCGTGAACTTCACGTTCAACGCCCCATCGTCCTGCTTCACCTGCGTGTTCGCGAGTTCGGAAATCGTGCGTTGCACCTTTGCCGAGAAGGGGATCGTGGAGACCACCCCACTCGCGACGTCCAGGCGACGGAGCTTGCCGCCCTGCGTGAGCACGATCGAGCGCCCGTCTGCACTCCACGCGTATCCGGGGAAGGGACGCAGCACCTTGCCCCCTTCCATGATGTCCTGCTCCACCGGGTCCATCACCAGCCGTTCTGCGCCGCTGTCCAGGTTGCGCAGCCACAGCGCACTGCGCGGGCCGAAGGTGTGCCCCTTGTACGAGATCGTCCCGTCCGGGATGCGGCGCACGAAGGCCAGCCACTTCCCGTCAGGCGACACTTCCGGCGCGCCCATGCCACCGCTCGACGTTTGCAGCTGCTGCGTCTGCTCACCGAACGAGACCGCCGAGATTTCCCCGGAGCGGATGTCCATCCGCCGCGCCTGGACGTTCCCGCCGAGGAAGTCGCTGCGACCTCCATATCCCGCCAGCGATGCCGCCTGGTTGTTCGCCTGGTAGTAGAGAAAGCGTCCATCGCGCGAGAGCGACGGCCACGACGCCGGCTGCCGTTCGCCCGAGAGCAGCTCTATCCCGCTGCCGCCGTCCTTGTGGTACATCCAGATCCCGCTCGACCCCGGCTGGCTCCCGTTAGGCAGCTGCTGGCGATTCACCACGATGTACAACCCATCCGCGCTCCACGCCGGCATCGCCGCCCGCACGTAGTTCTCCGTGAAGATCGGCCGCGGGTTGGAGCCGTCCGCCTTCATCACCCAAAGGTTGTTCTGGCCGCGTCGGTCGCTGATGAAGGCGATGAGCGATCCATCCGGCGAGATGCGCGGGTGCGTGTTGATCGCAACGCCGCTGTTCTGCGTGAGCGCCGTCGCTGCACCGCCCGTGGCGGGCATCCGGTAGATGTGGCCGAGGAGGTCGAAGACGAGCCACGCGCCGTTGGGGGCGAGGTCGACCGACATCCAGGTGCCTTCGGTGGTGGTGAAGTCGATCGTGCGGGTGGTGCCGCGGGGGAGGGTGGTGTCCCAGGTGGGGGCTGGGGTTTGGGCCTGGGTTTGAGCCGGCGAGAGGGTTAGGGAGGCGAGGGTGAGGATGAGTAGCCGACGGGGATGGGGGGGCATGGGCGGAGGGGACGAGGGTGAACTTGAACTTGAGGGCCTATCCGAAATTCTGTGCGTGGCGTCATGCTCTGACTTTCGGAAGGAGCAATGCGTCCAGTGCGATCCTCATGGAGAATTCCCTGCAGGAGTCCTGGATGTGCGCTCCGCAGGCGACTCGGGCGGACGAACTCCCTGGCGTAAGAGGGTGCTGCGACCCGCTTCGCTTCAATGTACCTCGAGCTGTCGATCATGCCATGACGGCGCAGCGTGGTCGCCACTCATGTCAGCTATGCGACCGGCCCGCGCGGGATCCCACGACGTATCCTTGGAACGGCCTCTGGCTCCATCGCTGAAACGCGGCCCTGCCCCTCAGGTACCCGCGGCAAGCGGATCACGCCGGGAATACCCTTTCCTGCCCCCTGACGGAGTCAGCATGCGAGGCGTGTCCGCAGCCCTATCCCAGCTGGCTGTGGTGGCCTGCGGCGGTGATGCAGAAACATTCCCATTCCCGTACAAGAAGCAATGGTTCCATCGGCGTCAGGAGCGGCCGATGAAACGATCTCCTGGGCGGCTCGCACCCCGGCGTCGCTGCCTCGTTGTTCTACGGTCAGTAGGACACTAACCCGGATTTCTCACCAGTGCTCGTTGTGCGCGGGTGCCGGGGCGTTGGCGCGGCGTTTCGGGAGGCGGGGCGTACGTGGACCGGCTGTGACCCGTCGGCCGGCGCAGCGCGGGGTCGCCACGGCCTTCTGCGCGCGGCGTTCGGGGCGTGGAGCGGCGCCAGGGGCGCCGCCGCCGCTCTCCCGCGCCGGTGGGCCGCGGGAGCGAGCGGCGAGC
>JBDSVW010000145.1:0-23631 GCA_039927015.1 Gemmatimonadaceae bacterium
TGGCTTGCATGCGGCGCTTTCCCACGCGGCGCACGCGGTGGTCGTCGTGGCCTGGGACATGCCGTTCGTGCCGTCCGGATTGCTCGCCGCGTTGCGCGCGCTCGGCGAGTCGGGTGCGGACGCCGCCCTTCCGGAAAGCGGTTCGCGCCGCGGGCTCGAGCCCATGTGCGCGTACTACACGCAGCGGTGTCTCGCATCCATCGAGCGCCGCCTGGACGATGGCGACCGGCGCGTGATCTCCTTCTTCGATGACGTGCAGGTCGCGCGACTGGGCGCGAGCGACGTCGCCGCGTTCGGGCCGAGCGAGCGGCTCTTCATGAACGTAAATTCGCCCGAGGACCTGGCCGTCGCTGAAGCCCATGCCGTCGCTGTTGTCGATCGTCGGGCGTAAGAACGCCGGCAAGACCACGCTGGTCGTGCAGCTGTGCGCGGAACTGCGGCGGCGCGGCGTGCGCGTCTGTACCATCAAGCACGGATCGCACACCTTCAACATCGATCCCGCCACGACCGATACGTACCGCCACTTCCACGAGGGAGAAGCGGAAAGCGTTGCGATGATATCGCCCGACCGCTTCGCGCTGGTGACGCGCTGGGAGCGCGAACTCTCGCCGGAAGTCGTGGCCGAGCGTTACATGCGGGACGCCGACCTCGTGCTGTGTGAGGGCTTCAAGAAGTCCATGATCCCGAAGCTGGAAATCTTTCGCCGCGCGGCGCATGACCGGCCACTCACCGGATCGGGAGAGATCGACGCGGCGACCCTCATCGCGATGGTGACCGACGACGATGCTCCCGGCGACGGCGCGGTGCCCCATTTCTTCCTCGGCGATCCTGCCTGGCTCCGCACGCTCGCCGATTTCGTGTTGCGGTGGCTGGAGAAGGAGAATCCGGGGCACGTCCCTGCCATCCCGGGCCCGTCGGGCCCGTGACGTCCACTCCGTGTCGCTCACCAGCACTCCCCCTCATCCCCAACCGACACTGCACGTGACATCACTCCGGAACCTTACCACGCCGCAGCGGGCGCCGAGCAGCAATCGGACGGCACACGCCCGTCCGACGGCCTTCCTCGTGCGCGGGTTGATGCAGCTGGCGATGCTGCCGGCGGTGCTCTTCTCCGCCGGGTGCGCATCTTCGCATGCAACGGTTTCTCCCGCGCCACGCTCTCCCGTGGCGGAGCTTCGTCGCGCGGTGGACTCCATGGTGTCCGACCCGAAGTTCCGGACCGCGCAGCTCGGCATCCTGGTGGTGGATCCCGAGCGTGGTGACACGCTCTACTCGCACAACGCCGGCAAGCTGTTCGTGCCCGCGTCGAACCAGAAGATCCTCACCGGCGCCACGGCGTTGCACCTGCTGGGGCCTGGCTACCGTTTCGTGACCACCGTTGCCGCATCGGGTCCCGTGCAGAGTGGAATCGTGAACGGTGACCTGGTAGTCGTGGGCACCGGCGACCCAAGCGTGAGCGACCAGATGGCGGGCGACGGCATGGCTCCGCTGCGGACCATGGCCGACTCCCTCTCGGCGCGCGGGGTGCGCCGGGTGAGTGGCGTGCTGGCCGCCGGCGGCGATGCCTTTCCCGACGCCGCGTTAGGCTTCGGGTGGGCCTGGGACGACCTCGACTTCGCGTACTCCGCCGGCGTGGACGAGCTGTTCTTCAACGAGGGCTTTGCGCGGGTGGTGGTGCGCGGTGGTGGCCAGGCGGGCACGACGCCGACTGTCGCCACTGCTCCCGCCCGCACCGTACCGGCGGTGCGCCTGCTCGCGCGCACCGTGGCACCCGGTGGCACCGTGCGGCGCGGCCCGCAGGCCGTGCGCGTGCGGCAGGATTCGGCGGACGCCTCGGCCATCATCGTGGAGGGTGACATTGGCGCCGGGGACTCTGTCGCCCTCACCATCGCGCATCGGGACCAGCGCGGCGCCTACCTGCGCGCACTGCTCGAGGCACTGGGGGAGAAGGGCATCGTCGTGGACGGCGGCGTCTCTCGTGAGCTCTCCGCGCCCACCTACCCGCTCTTCTCCGTACCGTCGCCGCCGCTGGCCGCAATACTGCGCGCCTTCGAGAAACCCTCGCAGAACCAGATCGGCGAGATTCTGCTCAAGACGTTAGGCAGGGCGAAAGCGGGGGTGGGGGTGGCCGACAGCGGCGCCCGCGTGGTGCGTGACCAGCTGCTGGCTTGGGGGGCGGCCCCCGATGGCTTCGTGATACGCGACGGCAGCGGCCTGTCGCGACACAACGTCGTCACGCCGGAGACGATCGTGCGCGTGCTGGCCGCCATCCGACGCGACACCGCCTTTGCCTCGTTCCAGGATGCCCTGCCGGTGGCCGGCGTGGACGGTACCATCGCCAGCCGCATGCGGGGCACGCCGGCGCAGGGTAACGTGCACGCGAAGACCGGCACGCTCGACATGGTTCGATCGCTTTCGGGGTACGTCACCACCGCGGACGGTCGCGTGCTCATCTTCAGCGTCCTGTCGAACAACGTGACCGTCCCGCTGCGGGAGGTGGAACGCGTGCAGGACGCGCTGGCCGTACGCCTGGCGCAATTGCGCCTCGGAGATCGCTGATGCTCTCGGTCGCCGAGGCAAGCGCACGCATCGTCGCGAAGGCGCGCCCGCTCGCGCCGGAACGCGTGTCGCTGCTCGACGCCGTGGGGCGAGTGCTGGCATCGGACGCCGTGGCCTCGTACACGCTGCCGCACTGGGACAATTCGGCGATGGACGGCTACGCGGTGCGTGCCGCCGACATCGCCGAGGCCCGCGCGTCGGCACCCGTCACGCTCAACGTGCTGGAAACCGTGGCCGCGGGCGCCTTCGCCACCATGGCCGTGGGCGACGGCCAGGCCATCCGCATCATGACTGGGGCGCCTCTGCCGGAGGGCGCCGATACGGTGGTGCGCGTGGAAGACACCGACGGCGGCGTGACGCGCGTGGCCATACGCGACGCGCGCGATATGCGAAAGAACATCCGGCCACGGGGGGAGGATTTCCTCGCGGGGCAGGTCGTCATCGCCGCAGGCACGCCTGTCGCGCCCGCCCAGGTGGGGGTGCTCGCCTCGTTAGGTCTGTCATCGCTCGACGTCGTGCGGCGTCCCGTGGTCGCCATTCTCGGCTCGGGGGACGAGCTGGTGGACCTCGACCGCTTTCACGAGGTGCTGGCCGGGCGGAAGATCGTCACGTCCAACTCGTACACGCTCAGCGCACTGGTCCGGGCGGCCGGAGGGGTGCCGCTCCTGCTGGGCAACGCTTCGGACACGCCGGAGTCGCTGCGCGCGCTGCTGGAGCGCGCGCGCGGGGCGGACCTGATCGTCACCTCGGCCGGCGCATCGGTGGGGGAGTTCGATTACACGCGCGATGTGTTGGCGTCCCTTGGCGCGACGCTGGACTTCTGGAAGGTGCGCATGCGGCCGGGAGCTCCGATCGGCTTCGGCGACCTGCACGGCACGCCGTGGATCGGCCTGCCGGGCAATCCCGTCTCGGCCATGGTGACCTTCGAGCTGTTCGTGCGCCCCGTGATCCGCTGCATGCTGGGACACACGCGACTCTTCCGGCAGCGGGTCAGCGTGGTGCTCGAGGAACCGGTAAGCATCGGCGCGCGGCTCACGCACTTTCTGCGTGGCGTGGTGCGTGTGCGCGAGGACGGTTCGTTAGGCGCGCGCCTCACGGGACCGCAGGGCTCAGGCATCCTGACGTCCATGTCGAGGGCGAACGCCCTGCTCATCATACCCGACGACCGCCCGCGCTGCGACGCGGGGGACCGGGTATTTGCGTTCCTCATATCAGAAGACGCGCACTTCTCGGAGACTTTTGCCCTGTGACGTGGGAACGGGACCTCGAGGGGCTGAAGCTGAGATTCGACGTGATTGAGTCGGTCGTCACCGTGGCGGGCCGGGAGATCCTGCTGGCCCAGCCGCGCAATGCCGACACGCTCATCAGCGAGGACGACTTCGTGAAGGACGAGCGCCTGCCGTACTGGGCGGACCTGTGGCCCTCGTCGCAGGTGCTTGCCGAGCACGTCGTGCGGCACAAGGGCGACGGCCGGCGGGCGCTGGAGCTGGGGTGCGGCAGCGGGCTGGTGTCGAGCGCGCTGGCCATGGCGGGCTACCGTGTGACGGCCACCGACTACTACGACGACGCGCTGGAATTCACGAGCGTCAATGCGCGCCGCGCCAGCGGCCGCCAGGTGCAGACGCGCATGGTGGACTGGCGACACATGCCCCGCGACCTCGGCACCTTCGACGTGGTGGTGGCATCGGACGTGCTCTACGAACACACGCACGGCGAGCTGGTAGCCGATGCCGTGCTGGCCACGCTGCGTCCCGACGGCTACGCGCTCATCGCCGATCCCGGGCGCCTGTCACTCGACGCCTTCCTGCGCTCGGTGGAGGAAGGGGGCATGGCCGTCACCGAGCAGTGGGACGTGGCCTTTGCGCAGGCCGGGATGAAGGAGACCATCCAGCTGCACGCCCTGCGCATTCGTTAGGCTGCTACGACTTCCCGTTTCACTGCTTCTGCCGCGCGTCCAGGCTGGAGGAGTTGAACGGCATGCCACCCTCGGCGCACCCCGGCATCGTCCGGCCGTCGTAGACGATGGTGGCCGTGTGCGTCCACTTCTTGTCGGCCATGGAGTCGTTGCAGCTCTTGGTCACGATCGTGACCTCGATGGTGTGGCGGTTGGGCTGCGCGGTTTCCGCCTTCCAGTGATAGCTGTCGCGGCTCACCGACGGCAGCGTGGCCGGGAACATCACGCCGTTGAGCTCCTGCGGCGTCTTGAGCGTCAGGGATTGCGAGTTGATCACGACGCTCCAGAACGGCTCATTGCCGGCCGCCCGGAATTCGCCGACCTGGTCGGCCGCGATGCCAGCGGGCGCATTGTCGCGCACGACGACGGAATCCGAGTCCGCGGCGGCGGGACGAACGCCGGCGGTGCCCACATTGGTCGTGTTGGAAACGTCAAGCGAATCAGGGATGGGCGGGACCTTGTCGCCGCCGCAGGCCACCGCGACGAGGGCCAGGGCGACCGCCATCAGGCGGAAGTTGGTACGCATGAAAGAACCCGGAGAAATTGTGAGGTGATGGGGGAACGTGATCGTGTCGCGGCGCGCGCTAGCCCTCGGCCAGCTGCTGTGCCACGACCTCGGCAATGTCATACACCGGGACCGTGCTTTCGAGCGTCTTGCCCGCGTCACTGAGCATCGTCATGCAGAAGGGACACGCGACCGCGATGGCCTCGGCACCCGTGGCGAGCAGCTCTTCCTTCCGCTCGACGTTGATGCGCTTGCCGGCGCGCTCCTCCATCCACATGCGGCCCCCGCCCGCGCCGCAGCAGAGCCCACGGTCGCCAGAGCGCGGCGCCTCGACGAGCGTCACGACGGGCAACGCGCGCTTGAGCGTCTCGCGGGGCGCGTCGTAGATCTCGTTATAGCGGCCCAGATAGCACGAGTCGTGGTAGGCCATCACCAGCTTCTCCCCCTCGGCCTGCCGGAGCGGCACGCGCTCGTCGGCCAGCAGCCGCTCGATGTAGGTGGAGTGATGGATCACGTCGTAGTTGCCGCCCAGCTGCGGGAACTCGTTGCCCATCTGGTGGAAGCAGTGGGGGCACGACGTTACGATCGTCTTGACCTCGTAGCGGTCGAGCGTGCCGATGGCCTGCTCCGCCAGCATCTGGTAGAGGTACTCGTTGCCCATGCGTCGCGCCGGGTCACCGTTGCAACTCTCCTCCTGGCCGAGTATGGCGAACCGCACGCCGGCCGCCTTGAGGATGCGCGCGAAGGCAACCGTGGTCTTCTTCGCACGGTCATCAAACGATCCCATGCAGCCCACCCAGAACAGGATGTCCGGGCGCTCACCGCGCTCGAACATTTCTGCCATGGTGGGTATGTCGAGCCCGTCCGCCCACTTGGCGCGCTCGGCGGGCTGGAAGGCCCACGGGGAGCCATTGCGCTCCATCGCCTCGAACGCGGGCAGCACTTCCTCAGGGAAACGCGACTCCGTGAGGACGAGGTTGCGGCGCATCTCGTTGATGATCTCCAGCTGGTCGATGGAGACGGGGCACTCGTAGACGCAGGCGCGGCACGACGTGCACGCCCACAGTTCCTCTTCGGTGATGAAGTTGTCGAGCAGCGTGTGCGTGAGCAGCGCCGCATTGGCCTCCTCGTCTCCCTCCTCGCCACCCACCAGCGGCAGTCCGAAGACGTCGTCGCCTCCCACCAGCGCGGGGGCAACCTCGAGCAGTCGCTGCCGCGTGTTGACCACGATCTTGCGCGGCGACAGCAGCTTCCCCGTGATGTTGGCCGGACACACCGCCGTGCAGCGGCCGCACTCGGTGCAGGTGTAGCCGTCCAGCAGGTTCTTCCACGAGAGCTGCATCACGTCCGCGGCGCCGAACACGTCCGCTTCCGTCTCAAGGTCCATCGGCTTCATGGCCCCCACCGTGCCCGGTCCGCTGGTATTGGACAGGAAGGTGTTGGGCAGGGAGACGATGACGTGCAGGTGCTTGGAGTACGGCAGGTAGTTCAGGAAGGTGAGGATCAGCAGCGCGTGCGACCACCAGCTCGTGTTGCGGATGCCCGTGGCCGCCTCGGGCGACAGCCAGCCGAAGCCGAGGCTGAGCGGGTAGGACACCGGCTGCACCGTCAGCGGGAAGCTCGCCCCCAGTAGCCGGTCCATCGCCGCCGTGATCATCAGCGTGACCATCAGGCCCGCGATGAGGAGCAGGATGAAGATCGCATCGCCCGAGTGCACGCCGTCGCCTTGCAGCCGGCGGGGCTTCACCACGATGCGGCGGTAGAGCAGGAAGGCAACCGCGGCCAGCACGGCGGCCGCCGTCAACTCCTGAGAGAGCAGGAAGAGCCAGTGCAGTGGTTCGGGCAGGATGGCCGCGAGGGAGAACGCCGGAAAGAGCCCGTGCAGGAGGATCTCGATCGCCCCGGCCTGCAGCACGAGGAATCCCCAGAAAACCATCGCGTGCAGCGGACCCGCCACCGGGTCCCGCAGGATCTTGCTCTGCGCGAACCCGATCCGTAGCAGGTTCCAGAGGCGACGCGGAATGCCGTCGAGCCGAACGCCGCCCGTGCCGATGCGCAGGTACCGCACGAGGCGCTGCGCGTTGTAGGAGAAGAACGCCAGCGCCAGAATCAGGACAAAGCTGAATGCGATACGTTGCATGGGCTGGGGCGCCTCGGAATCAGTGCGTGGACTGCTTGGCCTGCTTGACCGCCGCCGTGAGTGCGGGCACCACCTCGAACGCGTCGCCGACAATGCCATAGTCGGCGACCTTGAAGATCGGCGCTTCCTTGTCCTTGTTGATGGCGACGATGCACTTCGCGGTGCGCATGCCGGCGAGGTGCTGGATGGCACCCGAGATGCCCACCGCCACGTAGAGGTCGGGCGAGACGAGCCGTCCGGTCTGTCCGATCTGGTCGCTATGCGGCCGCCACCCTTCGTCCGTCACGGCGCGCGTGGCGCCGACGGCCGCATTGCCGAACGCCGCGGCCAGGTCCTCCACGAGCTTGAAGTTCTCGGCGGCCTTGAGTCCACGGCCTCCGCTCACGATAATCGGCGCCTCGCCGAGATCGAGCTTCTTGCTGTCGCCAAGCACAGTTTCGGTGACCGTGACGCGTCCGGCGCCGGGATCGGCCGTCGGAGCCACGCTTTCCACGCGTCCAGCGCCCGCCTTGCGCACGGTGGTGATGGCTCCGGCGCGCAGCGAGAGCATCGCGGGCGAACCGACCAGCTTGAGCGTGTGCATCACCTTGCCCGTGTATCCCGGGTGGGTGACGACCAGCGCATCACCGCTGAGCGAGAACGAGGTGACGTCGGTCGCAATGGCGCTGCGCAGCTTCGCCGCTGTACGCGGCGCGAGATCCTTGCCCTGCGCGGACGCGGAAAAGACGACCGCGCGGTAGTCGCCGCCTTTGACGCGTTCAGCAACGAGTGCCGCGGTTGCTTCGGGAGCATAGTTCGCGAAGCCCGCGTGTTCGCTGACGACGATGACATCGGCGCCGAACTCGGCGAGCGCGGCGGCCTTGCCACCGGTACCCGCGGGTCCGACGAGGATGGCGTGCACCTCGCCCCCGACATCGTCGGCGAGCTGCCGTGCCGCGGTGACCGCCTCGAACGCGACCTTGCGCAGCTCACCGCCGCGCGCCTCCGCAAAGGCCAATACGTTAGGCATCAGAGCACCTTCGCTTCGTTCTGGAGGAGTCTCACGAGCTCGGGAACGGCCGCGGCGCCCTCGCCGATGATGCGCCCCGCCGCCCGCGGCGGCGGGAGTTCCACCTTCTCGACCGTCAGCCGCACATCGCCCAGCTGTGCCGGCTTGATGTCGAGCGGCTTCTTCTTGGCCGACATGATGCCCTTGAGCGAGGGATAGCGCGGGCGCGCGATGCCTTCGTCGATCGACACCACCGCCGGCAGGGTGAAGCTCACCAGCTCGCCTCCGCCCTCGATCTCGCGGCGGGCCGTGCCCTTGCCGCCCTCGATGCGCAGGCTCGAACAGGCGTGGACGATCGGCAGGTCCAGCATCTCGGCGACGGCGAATTGCACGACGCCGCTGGCGCCGTCGATCGACATCTTGCCGAACATGATGAGGTCATAGCCGCCGTCCTTCAGTTCCGCGGCCAGCGCGGAGGCGATAGCGTAGCCATCGAAGGGGACCACGTCGCTCTGCAGGTGGACGGCCCGGGCGACGCCCATGCTCAACGCCTTCCGCAGCGTCTCCTGGACGACATCGGGACCGAGGGAGATGACGTGCGCCTCACCGGCGCCGGCTTTTTCCGTAAGCTGCAACGCCGCCTCGACCGCATAGCCGTCGAAATCGGACATGTCCCATTTGAGGCCCGTCTCGTCGACGGCCTTTCCCGAGGGCGCGATCTTGAAATTCACGTCCATCTCGGGCACGCGCTTGATGCAAACGGCGATCTTCACCGTTTAGTCTCCATGTCAGAAGGAAGTGAAGGCGTAATCTAGCCCCGCGGAGGCCCCGATTGGAGTCAGAAATGCATCCACCAGCATCCGCGACCACGCGTCGCGCACCCGCAGGCGGGGAGTGCAGTGCGAGCGGGTGTCCGACCGGGCCCCGGCAACGGCGACGCGGGCGTGCCAGCTCCGCCGCCCCTCGCGGCGGCGGGTGCCCCGAGCGGCGCCGCCAGCGACGCCGCATCGGTCGGACCAAGCTGGCCGCTCCCGCGCGCATCGGCGCGGGAGCGGCCGCATGACGACCGTCCACGGTCGCGGGATCGCGCTGGTCACGGGTGCAACGGCCGGCCTCGGGGCCCAGTTCGCCAGCCAGCTCGCGCAGCGGGGCCACCCGCTCGTGCTCGTCGCGCGCGACCGCGCGCGGCTGGAGGCCAGTGCCGCGTCCCTGCAACTCGCCCACGGCGTGCGCGTGGAGATCATCATCGCCGACCTCGCGACCGACGAGGGCGTGGACCGGGTCGTGGCCCGCCTGGTAGCGCAACCCGCGATCGACGTGCTGGCGAACAACGCCGGCTTCGGCACCAAGGGCAACCTGGCGACCGCCGATCCTGCCGCGCAGGACGCGATGGTCCGGCTGCACGTGCTCGCCGTCCACCGCCTCACGCAGGCCGCGCTGCCCGCCATGGTCGCCGCCGGCCGCGGCGCGATTATCACAGTCTCGTCGGTGGCATCGTACCTAACGAGTGCCGGCAACATGAACTACTGCGCGACCAAGGCCTACCAGCGGGTGTCGATGGAGGCGCTCGCCAACGAGGTGGGGGAGCACGGCATCTACGTGCAGGCGCTCTGTCCGGGTCTTACGCACACCGAGTTCCATCGTCGCGCCGCCCTGCGCATGACCGACGTGCCGGCGTCGCTCTGGATGGAGGCCGACGAGGTCGTGCGGGCGTCGTTGCAGGCGATGGACCGCGGCGGGCCCACCGTGGTCGTGCCCGGATTCAAGAACCGGGTGATGTTGACCATCGCGCGGCTCATGCCGCCCCGGATCATGGCGATCGCGGCGGCCGTTCGACGGCGGCGGGCCAGGCAGGTGTCGGGACGCTGATCGCAGGGCCCGGCCCCGTGCCTACCCGTGCCTACGGCACGAATTCGATGCCGGCGTACATCGAGCTGTAGGTGTGGTGCCGCGGGCCGGTGGTGTACTCCCTGCCCCGCGTGACGGCGCGGTATCCCACCGAGAGGCGCTTGAGACGCAACGCGGCTCCGAACTCGTACTCATCCACCACGGGCACGCGCTCCACCTTCCGCTTGGGAGAGACGAGGGTGCCGTCGAGGGAGAACGAGTGCGCGATGACCTCGCGTCGCGCGCCGGCGCTCACGTTGAATTCCCACTCCGGGCGCAGCCGCCAGGCCCGGGGATCCCACGGATGCGACATGTTGACGCCCAGTCGCGCCCGCGCCCCCGCTTCCGCGCCCGTGAGCGCGTTGCCTAACGACCCACCCACATACGGCACGAGGTCGAACACGCCGCCATCCCCTGCTACCAGCCGGCTCGCCAGGACACTCTGGCGCACGCTGGCGAGCACGGTCGGCTCGAATCCCACCTGCGTGTTCCAGCCGTCCGCATGGGCGGCGTAGAACGGCACAATGCGGTGGGCCACCTTCTGCGCGGCCTGCCCGAGGGCGGGAGGTCCGGTCACCCCAAGGGAGAGCGTGTAGCTGCGCAACGCACGGACGGAGATCGTGCGTCCCTCCCCCGACAGGTACAGCCACGCGGCATACGGGCGCTCGCGCTCCCACTCGTCGCTCTGATACGGCGGGCGGGTGAGGTTGGGCGTGTAAATGTCCTGTCCCAGCGTCACGAGCGTGGCCAGACAGCGGCCGGCGCGCGTGGAGTCGGCGGCGCAGCCAGGCCGTCCGCGCCCGAGGCGCCGGCCCCACCACGGGGCTCGCAGCGATTCCAGCGAGACCTTCACGCCGTTGCTGTACTGGTCATCCGAGCGCTTGCCCGGGGAGATCCAGAAGTTGTAGGCGTCGTTGTCCAGCTGCAGCCGCGGCAGCCAGCGAGTGGACTGCGCGACCAGCGGGCCGGACAACCCCATGAGCATTCCCACCGCGGCGAACATGGCGCCGCGCCGCACGCGCGTCGGCATCGTCGAACGCAACTCAGCTGAACGCGTTGAGTCCGGTGATGGCCTGACCGAGCACCAGCGCGTGCACGTCGTGCGTGCCCTCGTACGTGTACACGCTCTCCAGGTTGGCCATGTGCCGCATGGAGGCGTACTCGGCGATGATACCGTTCCCGCCTAACAAGCGGCGGGCCTCGCGAGCCACGTCGGTCGCCATGTTCACGTTGTTGCGCTTGGCCAGCGACACCTGCTGCGGCGTGTACGTGCCCGCATCCTTCATGCGGCCGAGGTGGAGCGACACCAGCTGCGCCTTCACGATCTCGGTGAGCATGTCCGCCAGTCGCACCTGCTGGATCTGGAATCCGCCGATGGGCCGGTCGAACATGACGCGGTTGGCGGCGTACGACACCGCCTCCTCGAAGCACGCCATGGCGGCGCCGGTGGCGCCCCACGAGATGCCGTAGCGCGCCTGCGTGAGACACATGAGGGGCGACTTGAGCCCGCCCGACTTCGGCAGGACGGCATCGGCCGGCAGCTGCACGTTATCGAACACCAACTCGCTGGTGTCGGAGGCGCGCAGCGACAGCTTGCCCTTCACCAGCTTCGACGTGAAGCCCGTGCTGTTCGTCGGCACAATGAAGCCACGGATGGACGACGCGTCCTTGTCTCCGTTGGTCTTGGCCCACACGACCGCGACCTTCGCCTGCGACCCGTTGGTGATCCACATCTTGCCGCCATTCAGCAGCCAGGTGCCATCCGGCTGTTCCATGGCCATGGTAATCATGCCCGACGGATTGGATCCGTAATCGGCCTCGGTGAGCCCGAAGCATCCGATCTCCTCGCCCTTGGCCATGGCCGGCAGGTGGCGGCGCTTCTGCTCCTCGCTGCCGAAGGCATAGATGGGATACATCACCAGCGCCCCCTGCACCGAGGCAAACGACCGGATGCCGGAGTCGCCGCGTTCCAGCTCCTGCATGATGAGGCCGTAGGCCACGTTGTTGAGGCCCGCACAGCCGTATTCTTCGGGCAGGTTGGCGCCCAGCACCCCCAGCGCCGCCATCTCGGGAATGAGTTCATTCGGGAAGCGCCCGTCCACGTAGCAGTCGCCAATGATCGGCAGCACACGCTCGTCCACGAAGCGGCGGACGCTGTCACGCACGGCGCGCTCCTCTTCCGAGAGCGCGCTATCGATGCCAAAGAAGTCGGTAGTCATGAGGGAGAAAGGTAGCGACCCCCTGCCCACGCTCCCAAGTAGCTTGCCATTCCGGCCAGCAGCGCGGGAAAGCAGAGGGTGGCGATGATCGGGGCCCACGGGGGGAGTGACATCGACGCCGCGAGCCGGACGCCGAACGGGGTGACGGGGGCGCCGCCCAGGGCGGCGATGCCGAGGTAGCCGCCCCAGGCGAGCGCGGCCGCCAGCGCCGCCACCCGGCCGGAGCGGCGCTCGCGATGGCTCACCCCGCCGTACAGCGCGGCGATGACCGGCACACTCCACCACCCGGTGAGGATCGTGCCTAACGCCAGCACCAGCGAGAGCATCAGGAGTCGGAGCGCGGCCACGGCTACTTCCTGCCCGGGGAGAGGGAGAGCGACGCCGAGACCTGCGAGGGGGCCAGCGAGTCCGGTGCGGACGGCACGATGAGCAGTTCGAGGTCCCCCTGCCGCCACACCTTGAGGCGATCGAGGTAGCGGGGGCTGGCGGGATTGCCGCTCTGCCCGCCGGGATAGGTGCCCATGGCGCGCACCCGATCGCCCAGTTCCACCACCATGCGCCAGCTGGAACCATACGCGCCATTCTGCGCGGACGGATTGAGCGTGCCGCGTCCACCCTGCACGGGCACGTTGAGTTCCGAGAAGCCAGACAGCCCGAGCAGATGGTGCACCTGCGCCGGTGCCACCTTGCCCCACTGCCAGCCATCCGTGGAGGGATCTCCCGCCCGGCGTATCACCTCGCCGTATGCGGCGGCGAGCGCCCTCGCAAGAATGACGTCCCGGTCCTCCAGGCTCCCCGGCGTCCGGCGGTCGTCCCACCAGGCATTCGTGCTGTCGCTCAGCAGCTGGAGCAGCACCGTGGTGGTTGGCGTGGCGACGCGCGAGCGTTCGCCGGGAGGAATGAGCTCGTCCCAGGTCTCGCGGGTGAGCTGCTGCATGGCCGCTTCAAACAATACCGCCCCGGTGTTCTCCACCGTGTACCGGCGATCCCAGCGCGCCAGCACCGAATCGGCGGAGGTGAGCGCCGGCGTCGCGAGGCCCCGCGCACTCGCCACAGCCGCGGCGCGGCGGAAATACGGATAGAACGCGTCGGCGCGCACACTGCCGGGATCGGTCTGGTAGCGCCGCATGTCGTCCAGCGTCACGGCGGCGTTGGCCCGCAGCAACCGGTTGATCTGCAGTGCGCGCCACACCTCGAACGAGGATTCGTAGCCGAAGTAGCCCGAGTCGACGGCGGGGTCGATGGGTTGCTGGTTGGCCGAGGCCAGGAAGCCCTGCGGGGGATTGAGCGCCTGGGGATAGCGTGACACCGGCCAGTACCCGAGCCAGTCGCTCGCACGGCGCGAGCCGTCGCGAATCGTGAGGCCATCGCCATCATCGGGCCGGATGGGATAGTGTCCGGTGGAGCGGATGCCGATGTTGCCCTGGCGATCGGCGACGATGACGTTCTGCGCGGGAGCGAAGAAGTCGCGCGCGAAGATGTCCAGGAACTCCTGCGCCGTGGTCGCGCGCGCGGCACTGAAGAAGGCGCCCGCCTCGCGCGACGTCTCGTTCACCGTCCAGCGCATCGACACCCAGTCCGTGCCCATCCGCATGAGCGGTCCGCGATGCGTGTAGCTGACGGTGTCGATCCGGATCACCTGGCCGCGCTTGCCGCGATACACTTCCTGTCGCCGCTCCAGCGGCCGCCACTCGTCGTCGAGCAGGTATTTCGTGGGATGCAACTGCTCGTCGACAGTCTCGCGATAGTAGTCGAGCACGTCGGCGCCGGTGTTGGTGAGCGACCAGGCCACGTTCCGGTTGAAGCCGATCACGATGCCGGGCGCCCCGGGAATCGTCACGCCGTAGACATCCAGCCGGCCCGGCACCACGAGGTGCGCCTCGTACCAGATGCTGGGCAGGGTGAGCTCGAGATGAGGATCTCCCGCCAGCATGGCGCGGCCGCTCTTCGAGCGGGACGGGGCGACGGCCCAGTTGTTGGAAGCAAAGCGGCGCGACACTTCCACATCCGCCGTGGATGCGGGATCGCCGGGCAGCAGGGGCAAGAGCGCGACCGCCTCCGAATCCGCGGCGCCCGGCGCCGGAATGCGCGCGAAATCGACGCGTGCAGCGCCCCGCCCGTTGGGTTGGATGGGCTCCTGGATGGGGGAATTGCGCGGGAGGATGGCGGCGGTCGCGGCCGCGCCTACCAGCGCGCGCGCCGCCACCTGCTCCGACTCGGCGCTCGTGTGCGCGAGTGTCCAGCCCATCCGGGCATAGAGGTAGAACGAGTTGACGGCATTCCATCGCGCCGGCCTGGTGCCCAGCAGCTTGTACTCCACCGGCCATTCGGCGCGGGGCGCGGCCTCGATGTAGGCGTTGACGCCCTCGCTGTAGGCCTGCAGCAGCATCGCCTCTTCGGAGCTCGTGTCGAGCGCGGCCAACATACGCTCGGCGCCGCGGGCCATGCCCAGGCCGCGCGGGCCGCTGTCGGCCTGCACCGCGACCGCGCCCACCAGTTCCGTCAGCGTGCCCGCGCCAGCGCGCGCCTGCAGCTCCATCTGGAAGAGCCGGTCACGCGCGACCACGAAGCCTAACGCGCGAATGGCATCGGCCTCGGTCTGGGCGAAGATGTGCGGCACATGGCGCACATCGTAGCGGATCTCCACTGGCGCGGAGAGGGAGGGAATGGACCCGCGTGCCGAATCGGGCAACGCAAGGAAGGCCAGCGACCCCCATGCCCCGCGCACCGGATCGAGCAGGTAGCCCAGCGGCGGCAGCGGGCCGGCGCCTACGCCCCCCGCGTAGAGGGCGAGGGCAAGGACGACCACTGCTCCGAGAGCTGCACCCGTGCGACGACGCATCGGGCGAAGATACGCGCCGCCACGCGCGCTCGTAATACAGCCTCGCGGAAGCTTAGTGCAGCATGCGCTTCGCGCGCGGCGTGACGCCCACCGCGCGTGCCTTGCGGCGAAAGAGCGGGCCGTGATCGATCGGCGCCCCCGTTTCCTCCTGCCACTGGTGCACCATCTCGTGCAGCAGCGTGCCGATCGCCTCGGCCCATCCATGCCGCCGTACGTGGCGCCGGCTGATCACGATCTCCGCCGCCCCGCCGTGCGAGTGTGCCGGGGCGTAGTGTCCGAGCCGCGTCTTCATGCGGCGCGACACCTTTACCGGGAGTTCCCGCAGGGTGCCGCCAAAGTGCTCGGTGTTGAGGCGCGCATGTTCCCGCTGCAGCCGCTGCGCCATGGGCGCATCATCGGGGTGCGTGGAGGCGGGGCGCGGCACGAGCGGCGCTGGTGCGCGAGCGAGGGGAAACTCCATGATCACCCGCCGGGCCGCGGCGCGTTTCTGACCGCGGGCGGACACGAAGGTGGCCAGCGCCCGGTGGATCTCGTCCGGCGCATCGGCGAAGCCGGCGTGGACGCGCAGCGTGCCGCGTCCGTACGACACCAGCGTGCTGCGGTTGCGCGTGAGGCGCAGCGTGTCGATGCCCGTCATGCCGAAGTGTTGCAGCCGCCGGAGCAGCGCATCGGGAGCGGAACGCGCCGCGGGGCCCGTGCCCCGCGCGTGCAGCACGCGCGCGTCCTCGAATGGCCCGTGCGACACCGGCGGCGCCTTGGGCGGCGCGGCCGGGAGCTCCAACTCCAGTTGCGTCCCGAACGACATCCGGCTCAGTCGTGCGAGGAGCGCGCGAAGCACTTGGAGGGTCCGGGCATGAAGTCCGAATCTTCACGCGACCAGATGTTGGTCACGATGCGAATCTCGTCGCCGGTGACGGTGATGACGTTGACCGATGAGGGGCGTCCCCCGCGCGAGCGATTGGAGACGGTGCCCGCAGTGGAGATCACCGTGCCCCGCTTCGTGTGCTCCACGTAGTGAATGGCTTCCTGGTGGTCGTGCCCGCAGAGCACGAGGTCGACCCCCATGGCGGCGAATGAACCCAGGATGCGCTTGGTGTGCTTGAGGCCGTGGCGACCGGACAGATCTCCCTTCACCGGGTTGTGATGCATCACGATCACGCGCACGTCGCCTGTGGCGGAGCGCGAGAACTCGCTCTTGGCGTGCGCGAGCTGCGCCGGTCGCAGGTCGCCGATAATGGAGAGGTCACGCATGTTCCACGTCAGCGTGCGCAGGCTCACGCCGTGGGCCGTGTTCAGCCCCACGATCGTGGCGCCGGGCACGCGCAGCACAGGCTCCAGCTCCCGGTCGAGGTGCTGGCGGTAGGGTTCATAGATCGTCTCCGCCCCCCGCACGTGCAACGGCGACCGCCACCACGCCACGTCATGGTTGCCCGGCACGCAGAGTACGCGGCTCACCAGGCGCGCGTCGCGGATGAAGGCCGCCGCACGCTGGAACTCCCCCGCCCGCGCGCGCTGCGACACGTCGCCCGAGATCGCGACCACGTCGTAGGCGGCCGCCCGGATGTGGGCCTCGATGGCGTCGATCTGCGCGACGACGGCCGGCCCCCCGAAGTGCAGGTCGGACACGTGGAAGAGCCGCACGGTACCCACCGGTCGTTAGGCCTTGATGCGGGCGATGACCGCGTCCGCGAACTGCGTCGTGGACGCCGTGCCTCCCAGGTCGCGCGTGTTGTGCGAGCCCTCACGCAGGGTGGCCGTCGCGGCGTTCCGGATGCGGCGTCCCAGCTCCACCTCGCCCACGTGCTCGAGCATGAGGCAGGCGCCCAGCAGCAGCGCGGTGGGATTGGCAATGCCCTGCCCCGCGATGTCGGGGGCGGTGCCGTGCACGGCTTCGAAGATGGCCGCGTGTTTCCCGATGTTGGCGCCTGGTGCGAGCCCCAGCCCACCGACGAGTCCCGACACCAGGTCGGAGAGGATGTCGCCGAACAGGTTGGTCGTGACGATCAGGTCGAACTGCTCGGGCTTGATCACGAGCTGCATGGCGCAGGCGTCCACGATGCGCTCATCGTACTGCACCTGGCCATCGAACTCCTTCGCGATCTGCTGGCCGATGGAGCGGAAGAGGCCCTGCGAGTACTTCAGGATGTTCGCCTTGTGCACCAGCGTCACCTTCTTGCGCCCGTGCCGCACGGCGTACTCGAAGGCGTAGCGGATCACGCGCTCCGAGCCCAGGCGGGTAATGAGCGCGATGGACTCGGCGGCGGCCTTGTCATCCTCGCCGATCTTGATGTAGTGCTCCAGCCCCGCGTACAGCCCCTCGGTGTTTTCGCGAATGAGCACGATGTCCACCTTGTCGAACCGCCCCCCCTGCAGGATGGTGCTGGCAGGTCGGACGTTGGCGTACAGGTCAAAGCTCTTGCGGAGCGCCACGTTCACCGAGCGGAATCCCTCGCCCACCGGCGTCTCCAGCGGTCCCTTGAGCGCGAGCTTGGTGCGCCGGATGGAATCGAGCGCGGCGTCGGGCATGGGATTGCCGTGCGCGTGCACCGCCGCCATGCCGGCCAGCTGCCGGTCCCACACAAAGGGCGCGCCCGACGCCTCGAGGATGCGGACGGTGGCATCGGTGATGTCCGGTCCGATGCCGTCGCCGGAGATGAGGGTGCAGGGAATCGTCATGAGGTTTGGTCGGGTTAGCGAGGAACCACGAGATCGGCGACGTGCTCGGCGACCGAGGCGAGGACGGAACGGGAGTACTCGCGCTGCGGCACGCTCGCGACCTCGCCCGTCCACACCACCTGCGCCGCGCGGGCGTCGATGATCACGGCGCGCAGGAAGGCCCGGGCGTCGCCCGCGCCGTCCGCCGCTTCGAAGCGGAACACCAGCGGGATGAGTGCGTACCGGGCGTCGTTGACGCCGGCCAACGCGCGCAGCTGCGAGGCGAAGGGTTCGCTGAGCGGGTCCTGCGGCTTGCGCAGCGCGAGCCTAACGGACGCCAGCGCCTGCATGGCGTACGGATCGGTGAGATAGGTCGGATTGCGTTTCGCGGAGCGCTGGAGCGCAGCGGGAAAGACCCACGAGGATTGCAGCCCGCGTTGTACCAGGGCAGTCTCGACCGCCGAATCCAGCGCGGCGAGCAACGCCTTGTCCGGCGTGGACGTAGTACGCCAGTCGGGCCGCTCGTCAGACTGCACGCTCTGCGTCGGCAGCACCATCACCTTCACCCCCGCGAAGCGGGAGAGCTGGCCGGGAGGAGCAAGCGCCACCGACGGAGCCGGAGCCTGCCCTGAGGGCGAAGGCCGGGCCGCCGGACCGCCACAGGCGAGTACGGCTGTCAGCACGAGAACGCGCGCGCGTGTCATCACGAGAGTGGTCACTTGTCGCGAAAAGTAATCGTCGCCCAGCGCGGAATATACGGGAAATTCGTGGGGAATCCGCGTTGACCCCGCCGTGCACCACGCCCAAGTTCTGCGCCGTTCGTCGCGCCTCCCGGCGGTGCGGACGCCCCCGATCACCCCCCATCCCTCGGGTCTCATCGTTATGCGTCGTCTTTTATCGGTGGTCATGTGGACCCTCGTCGTCGCCCTCGGCGTGGGATCCTTCGCGTATCTCGCCCTGTCGCGGGGCGAGCGCGTCAGCGCCGCGTGGCTCGTCACCGCCGCCGTCTGCTTCTACTCGGTCGCCTACCGCTTCTACTCGCGGTTCATCGCGGTGAAGATCTTTGCGCTCGATGCCAACCGGCGCACGCCATCGGAGCGGCTGAATGATGGCCGCGACTATGTGCCCACCAACCGCTGGGTGGTGTTCGGACACCACTTTGCCGCCATCGCCGGACCCGGACCGCTGGTGGGACCGACGCTCGCGGCCCAGTTCGGATTCCTGCCCGGGGCGCTGTGGATCGTGATCGGCGTGGCACTGGGCGGGGCCGTCCAGGACTTCGTGATCCTCGCCGCCAGCGTACGCCGCAACGGCAAGTCGCTCGGCCAGATGGCGAAGGAGGAGATCGGGACCGTGGCGGGCTTCACGGCGCTCATCGCGGTACTCGGCATCATGATCGTCCTCATCGCCGTGCTGGCGCTGGTGGTGGTCAACGCACTGGGCGAGAGTCCGTGGGGCATCGTCACCGTGGGGCTGACCATCCCGATCGCGCTCTTCATGGGCGGCTACATGCGCTTCCTGCGCCCACACAAGGTGCTCGAGGCCACGGTCATCGGGCTCGTGATGCTGGTGGCGGCGCTCTACGTCGGCAAGGCGGTCGCGGAGAATCCGGCGCTGGCGCCGATGTTCACCCTGTCGCGCACCACGCTCGCCTGGACCATCATGATCTACGGCTTCGCCGCCAGCGTGCTGCCGGTGTGGCTGCTGCTCGCCCCGCGTGACTACCTCTCCGCCTTCGTGAAGATCGGTGTGGTGGTGGCGCTGGCGTTAGGCGTGATCCTGGTGCTGCCGCCGCTCGAGATGCCGGCGCTCACCCGCTTCGTGGACGGCACCGGACCCGTCTTCGCCGGCAAGGTCTTTCCGTTTGCCTTCATCACCATCGCCTGTGGGGCCATCTCGGGCTTCCACGCGCTGATTGCCTCCGGGACCACGCCCAAGCTGCTGGAGCGGGAGACCGATGCCCGCTTCATTGGATACGGCGCCATGCTCACCGAATCGCTGGTGGCCACGCTGGCGCTCGTCGCCGCCTGCGTGCTGACGCCGGGCACCTACTTCGCCATCAATGCGCCCTCCGCCGCCCTCGGCACGACCGTGGAGAGTGCGGCGATCGCCATTGCCAACTGGGGCTTCGTCCTCGACCCCGCCGAGTTCACCGCGCTCACCGCCGCCGTCGGCGAGTCGAACCTCCTCTCCCGTACCGGCGGCGCCCCGAGCCTGGCCGTGGGCATGGCCCATCTCTTCTCCAATGTGCTGGGCGGCACGACGGCCCTCGGGCTCTGGTATCACTTCGCCATCATGTTCGAGGCGCTGTTCATCCTCACCACGCTCGACGCCGGCACGCGGGTGGGCCGCTTCATGCTGCAGGACCTGCTGAAGCACGTCTGGGAACCGCTGGGACGCGTGTCCTGGTACCCGGCGGTAGTGCTCTCCAGCGGCATCTTCGTCAGTATGTGGGGATACTTCCTCTACCAGGGCGTGGTGGACCCGTTAGGCGGTATCAACTCGCTGTGGCCACTATTTGGCATCGCTAACCAACTACTGGCCGCGGTGGCCCTCTGCGTGGGCACGACCATCATCATCAAGATGGGCAAGGCGCGCTACGCCTGGGTCACCATGCTGCCCCTCTCGTGGCTGGTGGTGGTGACCATGACGGCTGGCTACGCCAAGATTTTCTCCCCCGATCCCAGGCTCGGCTTCCTCTCGCACGCCCGCCTGCTGCAGGACGCCGCCGCCAGCGGCAACCTGCCGGTGAACGTGAAGTCGGCGGCCGATGCGCTGCGACTGGCGGTCAACGACCGGCTCGATGCCGGCGTGGCGGCCTTCTTTCTCATCGCGGTCATCATCATCCTCGTCGCCTCGGCGTGGGAGTGGTTCGCCGTGATCAGCGGTCGCAAGGCTGCGAAGACCACGGAAATTCCCTTCGAGCCGCGCGTCGTCGCGGTCGGAGGCTGACCCGTGGTCTCGCCATCCATCATTCCGGGAGGTGACACATGAGATGGGCATCCGACCTCCGACGCCGTCTGGTGAAGGCCTCGGCCACCATCAATCGCATCATCGGGGCCCCTGACTACGATGGCTACGTGGCGCATCTGCGCTTCAGCCATCCCGACACCACCCCGCTGCCCCGCGACGAGTTCGTGCGGCAGCGGCTCGAGGATCGCTACTCGCGCCCCGGCGCGCGCTGCTGCTGAGCGGAGGCCGCCCGGGCGGCGGCCGGGCATTCATTTCGCCACGACTCGGTGCGCCGCGCACGACGCCGCGGCTCGGCGCGCCGCGCTGTGGTAAACAATCGGCGCCCGAGGAATCCAGATGCCACGTCGCGAGCGTAGGCATGGAGAGCGTGCGTGACACCTTCCACGCACCTCCTCCCTGCTCCTCTTCTCTCGTCCTCGCGTGATTCGTCTCCTCAAGATCGTCGCCGGACTCGTGCTCGCCTCCTATGGTGGGGCATCGGCGTACCTCCGCCTGAACGAGAAAGCGCACGTGTTCCACCCCGCGGAACGCGTCGTGTCCGCTCCCGACGCCCGCTTCAGCCTGCGGCAACGGCCGGTGCGATACGCCTCGACCGACGGCACCGCCCTCACCGCCTGGATCGTGCCCGCCGCCGCCGCCGATTCCTCGGGCATGTGGATGCTGATCTGCCATGGCAACTACGGCAACATCGGCTATGGCCAGCGCCCCGAGTTCTACGCCGGCATGCGCGACCTGGGCCTGAACCTGTTCGCCTTCGACTATCGTGGATTCGGTGCGAGTGAGGGGATGCCCGACGAACAGGGGATGTACGAGGATGCGGTGGCGTCGTACCACTACCTCACCGATTCGCTGCATGTACCGGCCTCGCAGATCGTCATCTTCGGCCATTCGCTGGGAAGCGGCGTGGCCACGGAGCTGGCCACGCGGGTGCCCGCGGCAGCACTCGTGCTCGAGGGCGCCTTTACGTCGGTGGCCGATCGCGGACAGGAGATCTACCGCGTACTGCCGGTGAAACTGCTCGCCACCCAGCGCTTCGCATCGCTGTCCAAAATCGCGACGGTGCCCGAGCCGAAACTCTTCCTGCACTCCCCGGAAGACAACGTCATCCCCTTCGCCCATTCGGAGCGGCTGCTCGCCGCCGCCACAGGGTCCAAGCGGCTGGTGTCGGTGCGCGGCGGTCACATGGATGCGTTCCGGATCGACAAGGCGACGTACTTCGGCGCCATCGCCGACTTGCTCCATCAGGTGGCGCCGGCGTCAGCGCCGGCGCCGGTGCCGTATCGCGAGGCGAGCGCCGCGCGTTAGGTCTCGATGCGTCCTGCGGGAATGACGGCAAGGAGGGCAAGGGCCGCGAGTCCGGCCAGCGCAGCACCGAACGTGAACGCGGCGGGAGCCCCGAAGTGGTCCCAGAGCGCCCCGAACAGGAGCGACGCGGGCAGCGCGCCGAGGCCGAGGGACAGGTTGTACCAGCCGAAGGCGCGCCCCCGCGCTGCGGCGGGGACGAGGTCGGCAACGAGCGCCTTCTCCACGCCTTCCGTGAGCCCGAAGTAGACGCCGTACACGAGCATGAGCGCCCAGATGTGCCACGCGGCCCCGGCAGCCGCAAAGCCGAGATATACGCCGCCGTACACGAGCCATCCTGCCACAATCAGGGCGCGTCGTCCCAGCCGATCAGACAGTGCCCCGCCGGGTGCCGACGCGGCGGACTTCACCACGTGCAGCGCCGCCCACAGCAACGGCAGGAAGGCCAGCGGTACCCCCACGTCACGCGCCCGCAGCAAAAGGAAGGCATCGGTGGAATTGCCTAACGTGAAGAGCAGGAGGACCGCAAGGTAGGCGTAGAATCGGCGCCCGAGAGGCACGGCGACGGCCGACTCCGTGCGCGTGGCGGTTGCCGCGTTGGCGACGGACGCCGTGGCGGCGGACGCGATCGGCGCCGCGTCCGCAGCGGATCGCAAGCTCGCGTCGGCTCGGGGCGCGGGTACCTGCGCAGCGCGAGGCGTCTCGCGCACCATGAACACCAGCACCACCATGGCCAGCGCCGCGGGAATCGCGGCGAGGAGGAAGACGGTGCGCATGGACACGCCGGCCCACTGTAGCAGCATGAACGCCACCAGCGGACCGACCACCGCGCCGAGGTGATCCGCGGCGCGATGCACACCAAAGGCGCGACCGCGTTCGGCCGCGTCCACCGAGTCCGCGATGAGGGCGTCGCGTGGCGAGGAACGGATGCCCTTCCCGATTCGGTCGCCAATCCGGATGGCGAAGACGTGCGTCACGCTTTGCGCGAGTCCGATGAGCGGGCGCAGCAGCGACGCGATGCCGTAGCCGGCGACCACCAGCGGCTTGCGGCGCGACACGCGGTCGGACCACCACCCGCTGAGAAACTTGAGCACCGAGGCCACGCTCTCGGCCGTGCCCTCGATCGCCCCCACCGAGAGCGCACTCGCGCCCAGGGCGGTCGCGAGAAACGTCGGAATGAGGGGATAGATCATCTCGCTCGACGCGTCGGTGAAGAACGACACGAGCGAAAGGGCGATGACGTTGCGCGGCAGTCGGCGGCGAGCCATGCGGCGAAATGTATGTGCGGGGCGCGCGGGCAGCGGCTTGCGCTGCGGTGCCAGGCCAGCACATCTATTCCGTATGTCCGCCGTCCCGTCGACCGTCATGCGCGTCCACGACGCCCTGGCCGGCGCTCGCGTGTACCTCGCGTCGCGCGATGCGCACACGCTGGAGATGCAAGTGAGGCTCGCCGAAATTCCGGCGCCCACCGACGGCGAGGCGGAACGCGCGCGCTGGGTGGCGACCGCGCTTCGCGACCGGGGGCTGCTGCCGACGCACGATGCGGCGGGCAACGTGCGTGCCTCGCGACCCGGATCGGTGGACGAGGCGCCGGTCGTCGTGTGCGC